>NZ_RHQR01000009.1:0-184197 GCF_003936645.1 Pseudomonas sp. p106 | reverse complement strand
AGCGCCGCCAGCATCTGGCCGGTCTGGTTGTTGTCGCTGTCGATGGCCTGCTTGCCGAGGATCACCAGCTGCGGCTGCTCTTTGTCGACCACGGCCTTGAGCGCCTTGGCCACGGCCAGGGAATTGAGTTCGTCAGCAGCTTCGACCAGGATGGCACGGTCGGCGCCCAGGGCCAGGGCAGTGCGCAGCTGCTCCTGAACAGTGGCCGGGCCGACGGAGACGACGACGATCTCGCTCGCAACGCCTGCCTCTTTCAGGCGCACGGCTTCTTCCATGGCGATTTCGCAGAAGGGGTTCATGGCCATCTTGACGTTGGCCAGGTCGACGCCGGAGTTGTCCGCCTTGACGCGAACCTTGACGTTGTAGTCGACCACTCGTTTGACGCTTACCAGTATCCTCATAAGCTCTCCAGTCATTGATAATACGAACGCGGGGCAGGGGGTGTCTGACAATGACGGTAACGTAGGGAATGTGCGGGTGGATCGTCCGTTTCAACTAGTTGATCGGCGATTTTTTCGCCAATACGCAGGTTTCAGGCATAGGCGGAAAGCCGCGAGTGGGCGGTCAGGTGCTGATAGGTACGCCAGAGCAGAACGATCGGTATGACGATGGTAAGGCTGACGAGCAGCAGGGCGTAACGCAGCGACTCGTCCCCTAGTACCGGCAGCAATGCATCGCTCAGTAGCCCGGTAGCCAATGGGCCGATACCGACCCCACACAAGGTCGAGATGATCGTCTGCAGGGCGACGGCGGTCGCCCGGCGGTGGGCGGGCACCAACTGGGTCAACAACGAGAAGCAGGGGCCGACCCACCACACCGAGAAAAAGCTGCCCAGCGCGCACCAGAGCATCGCGCTGGGTACCGGAACCGCGCCCGCGTACAGCAGGATGTCTCGCGGCCAAAGCAGGTAAATGATCAACGCGCAATTGCCGAGCACATGACCGATGAGCGGAATGCCGATTTGCCACTGCTGGCTCCTGATCACCAGGCGGTCAGTCAGCCAACCACTGAACAAGGCCCCTAGCCCGGCAAAAGTGCCGCCGACCAGCCCGGCCAGGAGCCCGGCATAGTGCAGTGGCAGGTCATGGGATCGCACCAGGAAGCTGGCATTCCACATGGCAAAGGCGTAGGCGCTGAAAGTGGTGATGCCGCAAGCCAACACCAGGCAACGGTAGGCCGGTTGCGCCATGAGTGCGCGAGCGCTGCCCAGCAGGCTTTGAATGGGCGGTGCAGCCTGGCTGGCGTGGCTAAGGGGGAGGTCGAATCGACCGCGTGCCGGGTCGCGCAGCACAAAGGCAAACACCGCACTGATCAGCAGGGAAGGCAGGGCGACAGCAAAAAAGGCGCTGCGCCAGCCATATTGGTCGACCACCCAGGCGCCGGCACTCAGGGCGATGATGGTCGAAAACGTCGGCGCGGCGGTGTAGCAACTGATGGCGAAAGAACGCCGATGCGGCGGGTAGATATCGGCGATGATCGACATCGAGGTCGAAGTGCTCGGCGACTCGAAGACCGCCACCACCATGCGCGCGATCACCAGCATCGCAAAGCTGGTGGACAGGCCGCAGGCTACGGTGGCCAGCGCCCACAACAGGCAAGTGATGGCGAGCAGGCGTGTGCGTGACAGGCGATCGGCCAGGCGCCCGGCAGGCAGGCCCAGCAGCACATAGACGGCAGCGAAGGCCAGGCCAGAAACCAGGCCCATGGCGGTGTCGCTGGCACCGAACTCTTGTTTGAGCGGTTCGATCATCACGGCAATGATTTGCCGCCCGACAAAGTTATCGGCGTACATCATCGCGAGCACAAACAGCAGACCATGGCTGCGCCAGCCGATGGGTTGAGGATGCAGACTGCTCATGGATGACTCCCGGTCAAAGCGCAGAGGAGGGCAATGGCCCAAGCTTTGCCTGGGCCCCGTGAAGCAGTCAGGCGCTGGCTTGGCGTTGCTTGGCCAGGGTCATGGCGGTGTCTTCGATCATGTCTTCCTGCCCGCCGACCATGCCGCGTCGGCCCATCTCGACAAGTATTTCCCGCGCCGGGACGCCGTACTTTTTCTCGGCACGCTTGGCAAACAGCAAGAACGAGCCGTAGACACCGGCATAGCCCATGGTCAGGGCATCGCGGTCGCTACGGATCGGGAAGTCCATGATCGGCACCACCAGGTCTTCGGCAACGTCCTGGATACCGAACACACTGACGCCGGTTTCGATGCCCATGCGGTCACAGACGGCCACCAGCACTTCCATGGGGGTATTGCCGGCACCAGCGCCCAAACCCGCGCACGCGGCATCGATACGGGTGGCGCCAGCGGCAATGGCCGCGATCGAGTTGGACACGCCCATCGACAGGTTGTGATGGCCATGAAAGCCGATTTCAGTCTCGGGCTTTAGCGCTGCACGCAGCGCCGCAACCCGCGCGCTGACGTCATGGGGTAGCAGGTAGCCGGCCGAGTCGGTGATGTAGATGCAATTGGCGCCGTAGCTTTCCATCAGCTTGCCCTGGGTGACCAGGCCTTGTGGGCTGTTCATATGGGCCATCATCAGGAACCCGACGGTGTCCATGCCCAGCTTGCGCGCCGCGCCAAGGTGCTGTTCGGACACGTCTGCTTCCGTACAGTGGGTGGCGACGCGAATGGTGTTGACGCCCAGCTCGTAGGCCATCTGCAGGTGATCGACCGTGCCGATGCCTGGAAGCAGCAGTGCCGAGACCTTGGCGTTTTTCATCAGCGGGAGGACCGCCGCCAAGTACGCTTCGTCGCTGTGCGCCGGAAAACCATAGTTCACAGAACTGCCACCCAGGCCATCGCCATGGGTCACCTCGATCAACGGTACACCGGCGGCGTCGAGGCCACAGGCAATGTCTTTCATTTGCTGCAGGGTGATCTGGTGGCGTTTGGGGTGCATGCCGTCACGCAGGCACATGTCGTGGACGGTGATGGATTTGCCGTGAAGGTCCATGGCGCGCTCCTTAGGCGATGGCAGGTTGTGGGGTGCTGGCACGCAAGGTCAGCTCACCTTTGAGCATGGCTTCGGCGAACATCTCGGCGGTGCGCGCGGCGGCGGCGGTCATGATGTCGAGGTTGCCGGCATATTTGGGCAGATAATCGCCAAGGCCTTCGACTTCCATGAAAATCGACACCCGGTTACCGTCGAACACCGGGCCGTTGACCAGCTTGTAGCCGGGCACATAGCGCTGGACTTGCGCGATCATGTCGGTAATCGCGGCGGTGATGGCTGCCTGATCAGGCTCGGTTTCGGTCAGGCAGTGCACGGTGTCGCGCATGATCAGCGGCGGCTCGGCGGGGTTGACGATGATGATCGCCTTGCCCTTTTTCGCGCCGCCTACCTGCTCCACGGCCGCCGCAGTGGTGCGGGTGAACTCGTCGATGTTCTTGCGTGTGCCCGGGCCGACCGATTTCGAGGCCGCCGTGGCAATGATCTCGGCATAGGCCACCGGCTGCACGCTGGACACCGCGGCCACCAGCGGGATGGTCGCCTGACCGCCACAGGTCACCATGTTGACGTTCATCGCGCCCAGGCCAAGGTTGTGCTTGAGGTTGACCGGTGGCACACAGTAGGGGCCGATGGCTGCCGGAGTCAGGTCGATCATCAGCACACCCAGGGCATTGAGCTTGCGGCTGTTCTCGGCATGCACATACGCGGAGGTGGCATCGAAGGCGATCTGGATGCCGTCTTCCACTACATGCGGCAGCAGGCCGTCGACGCCCGCGCTTGTGGTTTTCAGGCCCAGCGCGGCGGCGCGGGCCAGGCCTTCGGAGGTGGCATCGATACCCACCATCCAGACGGGGTCCAGTACTTCACTGCGCTTGAGCTTGTACAGCAGGTCGGTACCGATGTTGCCGGGCCCGATGAGGGCGCATTTGATCTTTTTGCTCATGGCATTGTTCTCGATCGGAAGAAAAGGGCCGCAGGCTCAGGGCACGAAGTTCAGGTGCATCTCGCCCATGCCGCTCAGCGACAGGCTGACGAAGTCACCCGGGGCGACTGGTACCAGAGGCGCGAGGGCGCCGGACAGAATGATTTCGCCCTTGCGAAACGGGATGCCCAATCGGCCCAGGGTGTTGGCCAGCCAGGCCACTGACGCGCAAGGGTGGCCTTGCACCGCCGAGCCCAGGCCGCTACCCACCACCTGCCCGTTCTTGAACAGGTGCAACTGGACCTTGGCCAGGTCCAGTTCACGCGGATCGACGCGCTGCTGGCCCAAGGCGAAAACGCCGCAGGAAGCGTTGTCGGCAACGGTGTCCTGAATGCGGATCTGCCAGTTCTCGATACGCGAGTCGACAATCTCGAAGCAGGGCAGTACCCACTCGCTGGCCGCCAGCACATCGTCGGCACTGATGTCGGTACCTTGCAGGTCTTCGCCCAGTACAAAGGCTATCTCGCCTTCGGCCCGTGGCTGTACCAGATGGTGGGTAGCAAAGCTGACGTCGCTGCCATCGGCGACCTGCATGCGGTCGGTTAGAAAACCAAAATCCGGCTGATGCACATCGAGCATTTCTTGCACGGCGCGGCTGGTAACCCCGATTTTCTTGCCGATCACTTGCTCGCCCAGCGCTTCGCGACGTGCCAGAAACCGCAGGGAAATCCGGTAGGCGTCATCAAGGCTGATTGCCGGGTGACGTTGGGTCAGCGGTGGCAGGCTTTGGCGTGCGTTCAGGGCGTGGAACAGCTCGTCGCCCAGTGTTTCAATCAGCTGCGCATCCATAGGGAGATCGCTCTTTGGCAAGTGGATCAAAGACCGGGCCACCTCCAGGCACGCCCGGCAACAAGGGCTCAGCCCGGCCAGACACTGGAATCGGCGCCGCCATCGACATCGATGATCTTGCCGGTAACCCAGGCCGAGGCGGGGCTGGCCAGGTACAGGGCAGCGGCGGCGATGTCCTCTGGCTGACCCAGGCATTTGAGCGGGGTGTTGCTTTCCATTGTCTTGCGCATGGCCTCGGGCATGACCCCGGCCAGGGCGTCGGTCAGGACCGGCCCAGGCGCCACCGCATTGACCCGGATCTGCGGCGCGAACTCTTGTGCCAGCAGGCGCGTCAGGTGTGTCAGCGCAGCCTTGGCGGTGCCGTAGGCGCTGAAGTGGCGCTGGGCGTAACGGGCAGCGACCGAGGTGATGTTGATGATGTTGCCGCCCCCGGCGTCGCGCATCAGTGGCACGCACAGCTGTGAAAGGGCGTAGGCGGCGCTGACGTTGAAACTCAATACCTGCTCGAAGTCTTGCGGGCTCATCTTCAAGGGGTCGTTGGGGCCGCCGCCGCCGGCGTTGTTGACCAGATGGGTAATGCGCCCCAGCTGTTCGGCGGCGTTGGCGACCAGGGCGCTGCGCTGTTCGCTGTCGGTGACATCGCAGCTCAAGGCCAGGGCGCGCCGCCCTCGGCTGCGCACCTCTTCGGCGACGGCCTCGACATCTGCCAGCGAACGGGCGCTACAGACCACATCCGCGCCGGCATCGGCGAAGGCCAGAGCAATGGCACGACCGATGCCACGGCCGCTGCCGGTGACAATGGCAACACTGCCAGTGAGGTTGAAGCGTTGCAGAATGCTCATGGCTGTCCTTGTTGTTCTAATGGTTCAGGGAAGTCACAGTGCTCAACGCGGCGCCCACAGGTCTGGCAAGCCTGGGTCGGAAGTGGCGATCAGGCGCTTGAGCAATACCTTGAGTGCCTGGCTGTCACCGGCGCCAAGACGGGCAGAGATGTCCTCCTCGACGGCTTTGGCCAGAGCCACCTCCTGCAGCGAAGCCTCCCGCCCGTCGGCTGTCAGCACATAGCGGACTTGGTCGTCATCAAGCTCGCGGGCGACCAGGTTCTGGCGTTCGAGAAAACGCATGCTCGTGGCGCTGACCACATGACCGGTGTAGCCGACGAAGGCGTTGATCTCGTCCAGGGTCAGGTTGTCGCGTATGCACAGGGTGGAGAGGATGAAGAACGCGTGTTCATCGAGTTGCTGGTTCTTCAGCAGGCGGCGCAGTGCAAACAGCATCTGGTAGTGCGAGCGTCCGAGCAGGTAGCCGAGCAAGTCCTCGGTGTAACTGCACTCGGGCGGTGGCGGGGTCGTTGCCAGGCGCAGCTCGTTGCGCGGCTTGCGCATTGCCAGGGCGTACTGGCCACTCTGGAAGGCCAGCGGCGCTCGGTCGCTATGGTCGAAGGCGAGTACTTCGCCGACGAAGATGACGTGGTCGCCGCCTTCATACTGGAAGGCCGTGCGGCATTGGAAGCGCGCCGTACAGTCTTGCAGCAACGGTGCCTCGCTGATGCCGCTGTCGAGCTGGATTTCGGAAAACTTGTCTTCACCTTGGCGGGCAAAACGTCCGGACAGGGATTCCTGTTCGGTCGACAAAACATGCACGTTCCAGTGGCGACCACCGCTGAACACCGGCAGACTGCGGGCATTCTTGGACAGGCTCCAGAGCACCAGCGGTGGGTTGAGCGAGACCGAGTTGAAACTGTTGGCGGTGATGCCAACCGGCGAGCCATCTTCGGCCTGGGTAGTGATGATGGTCACTCCCGTGGTAAAGGTGCCGAGCGCGGCGCGAAACGCTTGAGGGTCGAAACAGGCGGGCGTTGCCATGATGGGCCTCATGGAATGAGTGTGCGTGCTGGCAGTATCCCCAGCGCCACGGGGCTTTACATCGTCTCAACGGACTAACGTTTTTGGCTCGATCGTCCACTTGGACGAGGCGGTTTGCGGAGTCTGCGGCTAGTTTGCGGGGCAGGGCGTCGTGCAAAGACGGCCATGGTGGGCACAGAGGCGACATGCTGGCCCTTGTTCAGTTGAGGAGGCACCAATGAGTTGTGCAAATTCTTCCGTCGACACGCTGTCGGCCTTGCTGCGTGAACAAAAGGCCGCGTTCAACGCCCAAGGAGCCGTCACTGCCGTGCAGCGCGGCGCGCGGATCCAGCGGGTGATCGATATGCTGGTGGCCCACCATGAAGCGCTGGCCGAGGCGATGGATGCCGACTTCGGCGGCCGCCCTCAGGGTTTCTCGCTGATGAATGACGTGCTGGGTTCGCTCGGTTCGCTCAAGCACGCGCGCGACCACCTCGAAGGCTGGATGCAGGATGAGCCGCGGCCCGTCTTCAGCCCCTACGATCAGCTGGGTGCCGAAGCCTGGGTGATGTACCAGCCCAAGGGTACAGTGGGCATTCTGGGGACCTGGAATGCCCCGCTGTATACCTTGCTCAGCCCGCTGGGTTCGGCGCTGGCGGCGGGTAACCGGGCGATTCTCAAACCTTCGGAGGTGGTGCCACGCACCGCTGCGCTGGTGGCGAAGCTGTTTGCCGAGCTGTTCGATCCGCTCGAAGTGGCTGTCGTCACCGGTGGTGTCGACCTGGCCCAGGCCTTTACCGCACAGCCATTCGACCACTTGGTGTTCACCGGCAGTACTGCAGTGGCCAAATCAGTGATGCGCAATGCGGCAGAGCACCTGGTGCCGTTGACGCTGGAACTGGGCGGGAAGTCGCCGGTCATCGTCGCGCGCAGCGCCGATCTGGGCACTGCAGCCTTTCGTGTTGCGCTTTCCAAAACCACCAACAGTGGCCAGGTCTGCATCAACCCGGACCTGGTCTACGTGCCACGCGAGCAGCTGGAAAGCTTTCTCGACGCCTTTGCCAGCGCTTACCGCCAGTTCATCCCTGAGGTGAGCGACAACCCGGACGTGATCGCGGTGGTCAATGCCCAGCACCTGTCCCGTGTTGAAAAGCTGGTTCAGCAGGCACTGCAAGCCGGTGCCCGGGTAGTGAGCCTGCCCTACGCGCAGGCGGCTGATGAGCAGAACCGCCGTCGACCGTTGCAGCTGGTGATCGACCCGCCCCATGACAGCCTGATCCTGCATGAGGAGATCTTCGGCCCGGCAATGGTGGTGCTGCCCTACGATGACGTTGACCAGGTCATCGCCCAGATCAACGGCCGCCCGCGGCCTCTGGCCCTTTACTACTTTGGCAACGACGCCGAGGAGCAGCGCCATGTGCTGGAGCACACCCTGTCGGGCGGGGTCACCCTCAACGATGTGATGATGCATGCCGCCTTGCATGATGCCCCGTTCGGTGGTGTCGGCGGGTCTGGCATGGGGCACTATCACGGTCGCGAAGGCTTTATCGAGTTCAGCCACCTGCGCACCGTACTCAAGGCGCCCGAGCATGACCCGCGCGGCGAATGGGGCCTGCTGCCGCCGTACAGCGAATACTTCCTGGCCGCGATGAAAGCGCAGATCACCCCGGACTGACCGGGGTAGCCGGTGCGCGCTGAGCGAATCGAACAGACACAATAAAAAACGGGATTCTGCACATGGAAAAAAACGCATTGCCACTGGCCGACACGCTTGCCGCGGCGGGTGCCGACGCCGCTGACGGATGGCCACGACGTCAGGTCCTCAAGGCCGGCGCGGTGGCGCTGGGCGTCGGGTTGCTGGGGCGCTTTGCCGATGCCCGGGCCGCTGGCGGATTGTCGGCCAGCGACTACCTTGGGCTGGATGCCTGGGCCATGGCCAAGGGCTTGCAGGCCGGTCACTTCAGTGCCGAAGACTTGCTCGGCGCAGCATTTGCCCGTTGTGACCTGGTCAACCCGAAGATCAACGCAGTCAACATGCGCCATGACGATTATGCCCGCGCGTTGCTGGCGGCCAGGCAGAAGGCCGGAACCCTGACCCAGGGCTCGCTGGCAGGCGTGCCAATCCTGCTCAAGGACCTGAACACCTACCTGCAAGGCACGACCACCAGCAATGGCAGCCGGCTGTTCAAGGATGCGCCACCGTCGAGCGTTACCAGCACCTTGATCCGCCGTTATGAAGCCGCCGGGGCAGTGCCTTTCGGTAAAGCCACCAGCCCGGAGTTCGGCCTGACCACTACCACCGAGTCGCTGGCATGGGGGCAGACCCGCAACCCCTGGAATCTGGCGTTGAGCGCGGGTGGCTCGTCCGGTGGTTCTGCCGCGGCGGTGGCCGCCGGTATCGTCCCGGTCGCCCATGCCACCGACGGTGGCGGCTCGATCCGGATCCCGGCGTCCTACTGCGGGCTGGTCGGCCTCAAGCCGACACGCTATCGCACGCCGAGCGGGCCGGCACGCCTTGAAGGCTCGTTTGGTGCCAGTGTCGCCAACATGGTTTCGCACAGCGTGCGCGATACTGCGTTGTTTCTCGATGCCGGGCAGGGTCACGAACTGGGTAGCCCGTACTGGAGCCAACCGCTGGTGCGTCCCTACGTCGAGGAACTGGGCCGTGATCCGGGCCGTTTGCGGGTCGCGCTGGTGCGCGAATCGCTGACCGGGGCGCCGCTGGACCCGGCGATTGCCAAGGTGCTGGAGGACACCGTCAAGCAACTGCTGGGCCTTGGCCACGAGGTGGAAGAGCTGCGCTTGCCAATTCAGGCCCAGCAGCTGTTCGGCGCCCACGGCGTGGCCATCGGCAACGCGTTGCTGGTCACGGTAAACGACCGGGAAAAAGCCCTGGGCCGCGCGTTGGGGCCGCAGGACCTGGAAATCATCACCTTTGGTGTGCTGGAGCGTGCAGCGAAGGCCACAGGTGAGGGCGTGGTGCGTGCCCGGCATGCGTTCGAAGACATCAGCATGGCCATGGAACAGCAGTTCGAGCGTTTTGATGTGATCCTCTCGCCGGTCACCGCCAGCCTGACACCGGCCTTGGGCGAGCTCTCGCTCAACCAGCCTTATGAAAGTTATGCCCGCAAGGCCATGGGCAGTGCCGCGTTCACCGTGCTGGCCAACGTCAGCGGCCAACCGGCCATTTCCTTGCCGCTGGGCATGAGTGAAAGCGGCCTGCCGGTGGGCATGATGTTCACCGCTCGCCTTGGCGGTGAAGACGTGCTGCTGCGCCTGGCCTCGCAGCTGGAACAGGACCGCCCGTGGGCCGCCAGGCGCGCCGCGATCTGAGCCTGAAAAGGCGCCAGGGACGGCGCCGTACCGCGTTTCTCTAGTCCGCTTTGACGATGAATATTCGCCTGCTGCATTCGATCATCAACCAAGACTCGCGCAACCGCGCAACGAGATTGGGAGAACGAACGGATGGACAGCATGCGAGTAAAAACGCGGGAAGAAATCGAACTGCTTGAACACGCCAGGCGCCTGGTGCCCGCCCTCAAAAGCCGCACCGCGCGCGCTGACCGCGAGTTCCGGGTACCTGACGAGACGATCTTCGAACTGCAACAGGCCGGCTTGTTGCGGGCCCTGCAACCCCGTGCGTTCGGCGGCTACGAAGTCGATCCGCGGACTTTTTTCGAAATCCAGATGATCCTCGCCGAAGGTTGCATGTCCACGGCGTGGATTTATGGCGTGATGGGCGTACACCCCTGGCAGCTGGCGCGTTACCCGATCGAGGCCCAGCGCGATGTATGGGGCCAGGACCATACCACCCTGATCTCGTCCACCTACATGCCCGTGGCCAAGGTAACCGTGGTTGAAGGCGGCTATCGCATCAGCGGCCGCTGGGGCTTTTCCAGCGGTAGCGAACACTGCCAATGGTGCTTCCTCGGCGGAGTGCTGCCCGCCGATGGCGACCAGGCAGCGGAGCACGGCACCTTCCTGATCCCGCGCAGCGACTACCGTATCGAGCACAACTGGGACGTGCTGGGCCTGCGCGGCACCGGCAGTCACGATATCGTCGTCGAAGATGCCTTCGTGCCGGCACACCGGGTGCAGCGCACCAACAACTGCACGCTAGAAGCGACGCCCGGCCGTCAGGTCAACACTAACCCGATCTATGCCATTCCTTTCGCCCAGGTGTTCACTCGCGCGGTGTCCTCATCGGCCATCGGTGCGTTGCAGGGGGCGATCAACGAATTTCGCGCCAATGCCGCGGCGCACATCGGCAAGCACGGCATGAAAACCGCTGATGATCCGGTGGCGCAAACCACCGTAGCGGAGGCGACTATCATCGTCGACAGCCTGCGGCTGGTGCTGGAGCGCAACTACGCGCACCTGATGACGCTGGCCGAAGCGGGCGAGTACCCGGACGTGGAAACCCGCCTGCTGTACCGCTACCAATCGTCGTATGTCACCAATATCTGCGCCGAGAAGGTCAACGAACTGCTGCGCTGCATGGCCGCTTCCGGGCTGTACAACACCAACCCGGTGGCGCGCCTGTTCCGCGACCTGCACCAGGCGCGTGGGCATATCGCCAACAACTACATGGCCTTCAGCCGCAGCCTTGGCGCGGTGCAACTGGGCCTGCCCAACCCTGATCCTTACGTATGAGCCGTGCCCGGGCCTGCGCACCCCTGGCCGGCACGCCGGGATATTTCCGATCACAGCCAAGGCACAACAACAATGACAGCTAACGCTCAGCCTGTTTCACACTACGACGTGATCGTCGTCGGCTCCGGTGCCGGTGCGATGACCTCGGCGCTGTTTGCTGCCGAACAGGGTCTATCGGTACTGGTTGTCGAGAAAAGCGACAAGTTCGGCGGTACGTCGGCGATTTCCGGCGGTGGCATCTGGATTCCCAATAACCATTACTTCGCCGCCAAAGGTGGCCGCGACAGTGTCGAGCTGGCCCTGCAGTACCTCAAGGCCGCCACCGGCGAGCATGGCGATGACAAGCGCTTGCGTGCCTACGTCAAGCACGCGCCGCAGATGATCCGGGCCCTGGTGGACAACAGCCATGTGCGTTACGCCGTGGCGGCAAAGTACCCGGACTACTATCCGCAACTGCCAGGCTCACTGGCCGGTGGTCGCACCCTGGACCCGGAACTGTTCGACACCAGCCTGCTCGGTGATGAGCTGGCCAACCTGCGCACACCGTCACCCTCGACACTGCTGATGGGGCGCATCGCCTGGACTGCCCGGCACGCGCACAAGGCCATGTCGCGCTCTTTTGGCTGGCGCCTGCTGATTCTCGGCCTGATGCTGCGCTACAAGCTCGACTTCAAATGGCGCCGCAAGAGCCGGCGCGACCGCCGCGCCGCCTTGGGCAGTTCGCTGGTTGCCTCGTTGCGTCGCTCGTTGATGGACCGCAACATTCCGCTGTGGTTGAACACCGATTTCCAGCACCTGATCACCGACAATGACCGGGTCATTGGCATGCAGGTCTGTCGTGACGGGCAGACGCTGCAGCTGCATGCCCGCCATGCGGTGATCTTCGGCTCCGGTGGCTTTGAGCAGAACCAGGCTTTGCGCGAGCGCTATCTACCGCAGCCAACCCTGCGCGACTGGAGCGCCACGCCGCCGGGCAACAACACCGGTGCAGCGTTGCAAGCCGGTATGGAACTGGGCGCGGCGACCGCCCTGATGGATTGGGCCTGGTGGGCACCGACCATTACCGTGCCCGGCGAAGAGAAACCCCGTGGGGTATTTGCCGAGCGGGCGTTCCCCGGCGCCATCGTGGTCAACAGCCTGGGCCGGCGCTTTGTCAACGAGGCGGCGCCGTACCTGGAGTTTGTCGACGCCATGTACCGCGACAACCAGCACACCGGTGGCAAGTCGATCCCATCCTGGGTGATCTTCGATGGCCATTTTCGCTTCAACTACGCCATGGGTCCGTTGATGCCGGCCCAGGTCATGCCCGACAGCCGCCTGCGTAAAGAATGGCTCAATGCCGTGTACTTCAAGGCTGACAGCCTGGCGGCGCTAGCGGCGCAGATCGGTGTCGACCGCGCAGGGCTCGAGCAGACCGTGCAGCAGATGAACGCCTACGCCCGCAGCGGCGTCGATGCCGACTTTGGCCGTGGCGGCAACGTGTTCGACCGCTACTACGGCGACAGCAACGTGAAACCCAATCCGTGCCTGGCGCCCCTGAGCAAGGGGCCGTACTACGCGATGCGCCTGGACGCTGGCGATATCGGCACCAAAGGTGGGCTATTGACCAACGAACACGCACAGGTTGTGAGCCAGGACGGTGAGGTAATTCCCGGCCTGTATGCCATTGGCAACTGCTCGGCGTCGGTCATGGGCACCAGTTACCCCGGTGCAGGCGGGACCTTGGGCCCGGCCATGACGTTCGGCTATATCGCGGCCCATCACATTGCTGCCAATCGTTGAGGAGGTGCCATGCCAGCCGCTGTCAAATCGACGTGTACCGATATCCAGCCGGCGTTGCAGGTGCCCGATGCCGACACCCTGCACTGGGATGACCACTGTGATGTGCTGGTGATCGGTTGGGGGGCGGCCGGCGCCTGTGCTGCCCTTGAGGCCCGCGCCCAGGGCGCCGACGTGCTGGTCGCCGACCGCTTCACCGGCGGCGGAGCCAGTGCCAAGAGCGGTGGAGTGGTCTACGCCGGCGGTGGCACCCGCCAGCAGCAGGCCGCTGGTTTCAGCGATACGCCCGAGGCGATGTTCGCCTACCTCAAGCACGAAACCCAGGGGGTGGTCGCCGATGCCACCTTGCAGCGTTTTTGCCAGGACAGTGCCGCCAACCTGGCCTGGCTGGAGGGCCATGGTGTGCCTTATGCCCACAGCATGCCGCCTGGCGGTAAAACCTCCTATCCAGCCGATGGCCAGTTTCTCTATTACTCCGGCAATGAGTTGGTGCCGTCGCACCGTAGTGATTTACCTCCGGCGCCGCGTGGCCATCGCACGGTAGGCAAGGGCCAATGTGGCGCGGTGTTGTACGCGCACCTCAAGGCGGCTTGCCTGCGCAACGGCGTGCGGCCGCAACTTCAGTCCGCTGCCCGGCGCCTGGTGAGCGATTACACCGGCAGGGTAGTCGGCGTGGAGCTGTGGTGCCTGCCGGCCGGTAGTGCCCAGGCGCGGTTGCATGCCAAATGGGCGGCGCGTGCCGAACGCCTGCAAAACTTTGCCCCACGCTACTGCGACACCTTGCGCAAACGCGTGCGCCAGCTGGAACTCGACTTTGCCCGGCCGCGGCTGGTGCGCGCCAGGCAAGGGGTGGTGCTGAGCACCGGTGGCTTCATCTTCAACCGCGAGATGGTCAGCGAGCATGCACCGAAGTTTCGCCGCAACTTCAAAGTCGGCGCAACCGGCTGCGATGGCAGTGGCCTGCGCCTGGGCGTGAGTGTCGGTGGGGTCAGCGATCGCTTGCAGCGGGTGTCGGCATGGCGCTTTATCAACCCACCGTTGTGCTGGCCCAAGGGCATTGTGGTCAATACCCTGGGCCAGCGCTTCGTCAACGAAGAAGTCTACGGCGCCACCCTGGGCCAGCCGCTGTGTGAAGAGCAGAGCGGCAAGGCCTGGCTGGTGCTGGACGCACGCCTGCGCAAGCAGTCGATCAAGCAAGCACTTTTCGACGGTTACTGGTGGTTCCAGAGCTTGCCGGCATTGCTGCTGATGCTGCGTGGTGTGCGCAAGGGCCAGAGCATCGAACAGTTGGCCCAGGCCACGGGCATGCGTGCCGATGTATTGCGCAGCGCACTACACGCCTACAACACAGCCGCCCGGGGGGACGCCGAGGATGCCTTCGGCAAGTCGCAAGGCAGCCGTCAGGTACTTGATCAGGGCCCGTACTATGCCTGTGACATTTCCGTCAGCAACCCCCTGTTCCCCCTCGGGGCGTTGACCCTGGGCGGCCTCAAGGTCAATGAAGACAGCGGCGCGGTGCTGGGCGCTCAAGGCCTGCCGATCCCCGGCTTGTACGCTGCCGGGCGTACCGCCATCGGCATTCCTTGCCATTTGTACGTCAGCGGCCTGTCGCTGGCCGATTGTGTGTTTTCCGGGCGACGAGCCGGGCGGTCGCTGACGGCGGCCAGGGCAGACGTCGAAATCGAACCCAGCGAGCAATTGATATGAGCCTGGATTACCTGTCAGTACGTGTGACCCGCGTGATTGAAGAGACCGCCGACAGCCGCTCCCTGGAGTTCGAGCTGCCAGAAACGTTAACCGAGCGCTTGCGTTATCGACCTGGGCAGTTCCTGACCCTGCGTGTGCCTCACCAGGGGGGGTGGTTGCCGCGTTGTTATTCACTGTCGAGCACGCCACTGCTTGACGAGCCCTTGCGGGTCACGATCAAACGGGTGCGCGACGGGCGCGCCTCGAACTGGCTCTGCGATGCTGTGCAAGCAGGCGATACCTTGCAGGTACTGGCGCCGGCCGGGGTGTTTGTGCCGCGCCAGCTGGACACCGACCTGCTGCTGTTTGGCGGCGGCAGTGGCATAACCCCGGTGCTGTCCATCCTGCGCTCGGCGCTGTTGGCGGGCACTGGGCGTATTCTGCTGATCTACGCCAACCGCGACGAAGCGTCGGTGATATTCCGTGACCAGCTCAAGGCCCTGGCCAGTGCGCACCCTCAGCGGCTGCAAGTGATCCACTGGCTCGACTCGGTGCAGGGCATTGCGTCGGTCAGCCAGTTGGCGGAGCTGGCGCGCCCGTTCCTCAGCGCCGAGGCGTTTATCTGCGGCCCAGGACCGTTCATGGATGCTGCCGTCGCAGCCCTGCAGTCGTTAGGCATGGCCAGTGCGCAGGTACATGTCGAGCGCTTCGTCTCGCTGCCCGAAGAGGGCGAGGTCGCAGTGCCGGCAGCCGTCGATACCAGCCGCCCGAGCAGCCAGCTTTCGGTGCGCCTGGACGGTGAAGAGTTCGAGGTGCCCTGCGCCGAAGGCGAAACCCTGCTCGATGCCATGCGCCGGGCCGGCCTGAGCCCGCCAAGTTCTTGTCTGGTCGGCTCCTGTGCCACCTGTATGTGCACGATCGAAAGTGGCGAGGTGCAGATGTTGCGCAACGATGCCCTTGACCAGCAGGAGATAGACCAGGGCTGGACGCTGGCTTGCCAGTCCCTGGCCCGCAGCGAGCACCTGCGGGTGCTCTTTCCCGAATAACCCGATTGCCGAGTTTGTCACTATGACTGCATGTTCAGCATTACCGGGCAGCGTGCATGCCTGGAACCTGGTGCCTTTGTCGATTCCTGCCTTGTTGTTCGCCAGTGCCGAACGCTTTGCCGGGCGGGCAGCGATCGAGGAAGACGGCATTGCCACCGATTACCGGGATTTGCCTGCGTTGGCACTGGGTGTCTGCCGTAGCCTGATGGCGCTGGGGATCGAGGCGGGCGACCGCGTGGCGATCTGGGCACCCAATTGCCGCGACTGGGTGGTCGCTGCCCTGGGCGTACATTGTGCGGGGGCTGTGCTGGTGCCGATCAATACCCGCATGAAAGGCGCCGAGGCGGCCGATATCCTGGCGCGCAGCCAGTCGCGCGTGCTGTTGATGCAAGGGGTATTTCTGGGGCTGGACTACCCGGCCATGCTGGCGCCGCTGCGCCCTGCCAGCCTGGAACAGCTGGTGGTGTTTGGTACACGGCAGGCAGAGTTGGCCGGCGACCTGGATTGGGCCGGCTTTCTCGCCAAGGGCAAGTCTGTCAGTGAGCTGCAAGCCCGCCAGCGTGCGGTGGCGGTGGGCCCGCGAGACTTGTCCGACTTGCTGTTCACCTCCGGCACCACAGGCAAGCCCAAGGGTGTGATGAGTGCCCACGGGCAGAACCTGCGGGCCTACAACGAATATGTACGGGTCATTGGCTTGCAGCCGGGTGACCGTTACCTGATCATCAACCCGTTTTTTCATGCCTTTGGCTACAAGGCCGGTTGGCTGACCTGCCTTCTGGCCGGCGCGACCATCCTGCCGCATGCGGTCTTCGATGCCGAAGCTGTGTTCCAGCGCATTGCCGCCGAGCGCATCAGCGTACTGCCAGGGCCACCGACGCTGTACTTGTCGATGCTGGCCCACCCGCGCCTGGCCGAGACTGACTTGTCGAGCTTGCGCATCGCCGTGACCGGTTCATCGACGATCCCGCCGGTGCTGATCGAGCGCATGCGCCGGGAGCTTGGGGTAGACGTGGTGACCACCGCCTATGGGCTGACTGAGTGTGGCGGCCTGGCGACCATCTGCAACCCGGATGACCCCGCCGACATTGTTGCCGGCACCAGTGGCCGTGCCATCGAAGGCACCGAAGTGTGCATCCGTTCGGCGGATAACCAACCGGTCGCCACGGGCGCATCAGGGGAAATCTGCCTGCGCGGTTTTCATGTGATGCGCGGTTATTTCAATGACCCGCAAGCGACGGCGCAGGCCATTGATGCCGAGGGTTGGCTGCACACTGGCGATATCGGCAACCTGGATGTGCATGGCAACCTGCAGATTACCGACCGGCTCAAGGACATGTTCATCGTCGGTGGCTTTAACTGCTATCCAGCAGAGATCGAGGCGGGTTTGATCGAACACCCGGCCATCGCGCAGGTAGCGGTGATAGGGGTTGCGGATGAGCGCATGGGGGAGGTGGGGTGTGCCTGCGTGGTAGTGCGTGCCGGCCAGCAGCTGGATGAGCCGTCGCTGATCGCCTGGGCCAGAGAGCGCATGGCCAACTACAAAGTGCCGCGACAGGTCCGGTTCTTCGAATCGCTACCGGTGAATGCCTCGAACAAGGTGGTCAAGGGTGAGCTGCGTGAAGCGGTTCTGCAGGCTGGGGGGCGGGCGGGGCACGCGATGAGGTCCTAATAGCGACGCAGCAGCGAGGGGCCAAAGCTCAGCGCAGGGCCCCTGGCGCGTTCCTTTAGGCTGGGCCACCACCCCCAATCAGTGCCCTTCAAACCGGGCAGGCCGCTTGTCAATGAATGCCTGCATGCCTTCCTTCTGATCACGTGAGGCAAACAGCAATGCATTGGCCTTGCGCTCCAGCGCCAAACCCGCTTCCAGCGGCGCATCCATCCCCGCAAGAATCACCTCTTTGATCTGCTCGGCCGCCAGCGGCGGCATTGCCGCAACCACCTGCGCCAACTTCAAACCGTGAGCGAGCACCTGATCATCGGCCACCACTTCACTGACCAGCCCCGAAATCCACGCCTCCTCAGCCGTGATCGGCTGACCGGTCAGCGCCATCCGCATCGCCTTGGCCTTGCCTACCGCCCGCACCAAGCGCTGGGTGCCGCCAATCCCGGGCATGATCCCAATCCTGATTTCCGGCTGGCAGAAGCGTGCACTCTGCCCGGCAACGATGATATCGGCGAGCATCGCCAGCTCGCAGCCACCGCCATAGGCGTAACCGCACACCGCCGCGATCACAGGCTTGGGGCAGTGCTGGATCGGCGCCCAGACCCGCTCGGTATGGCGCTGATAGATATCGATCGGCCCCACCCCGGCCAGGCTGTTGATATCGCCCCCGGCGGCAAACACCTTGTCACCGCCGGTCAGCAGAATGCAGCGCACATCAGGGTTGCTCCCCAGCTCACTGAAGTAGTGCGACAGCAGCGCCTGCAACTCCAGGCTCAGGGCATTGGTGGCGTGCGGGCGGTTGAGCCGCACCAGGGCGACACCTGGGGCCGGGTACTCCAGCAGCACCGGCGCGGTAAGTGAGTCGGACATGATCAACCTCTGGCAGTAGGCACCGCAGAGCGGGCGCCGTTGCGCGGATTGTTGCCAGCGCGGCGCCGCGCTTCATCGTCCGTTCAGACGACGTGGCCGAGCGGTTTTGTCCCTAGAGTGGCCCTCAACACAAGCATGAGGAGCGTGCCATGAGTGGTCACTCGGGGCTGGATTACAACGGCAAGGTGGTATTGGTCACCGGTGGAACCAAGGGAGTTGGCGCCGGCATTGCCCGCAGCTTTCTGGCCGCCGGGGCCAAGGTGATCGTGTGTGGGCGCAACCTGCCCGAGCATTTGCCGAGCGTGGCACAGGCACAGGCAGACTTCATCGCTGCCGACGTACGCGACCAGGCTTCCTTGCAAGGCCTGTTTGACCGCATCCGCATCGACTACGGCCGCCTCGATGTGCTGGTCAACAACGCCGGCGGCAGCCCCTCGGCCGACGCCGGCAGCGCCTCGCCGCGTTTTCATGAGGGGATTATCCGTCTCAACCTGATTGCGCCGCTCAATGTCGCCCAGCAAGCCAACCTGCTGATGCAGGCCCAGGCCGACGGCGGTTGCATCGTGTTCATTGGCAGCATCAGCGGCCTGCGCGCCTCGCCAGGCACCGCGGCCTACGGCGCGGCCAAGGCCGGCGTGTTGGCCCTGGTGCAGTCGCTGGCAGCGGAGTGGGCGCCAAAGGTACGGGTAGTGGCGGTAAGCCCGGGCCTGGTGCGCACCGAGCTTGCCCATCTGCACTATGGCGACGAGCAAGGCATCGCTGCGGTCAGCGCCGGTATCCCGGCCGGGCGCATGGCGGTGCCCGAGGACATCGGCAATGCCTGCCTCTATATCGCTTCACCGCTGGCCACTTACGCCAGCGGTTGCAACCTGTTGCTGCATGGCGGTGGTGAACGCCCGGCTTATCTCGGTGCGGCGCAGGTTGCCCCGCACTGATCGACCCACCTCGGCGTTGCGTTGCGGGCGCCGCTTTGAACACGCAGGAGACGAACTTGGCTGATCCAGAATTGCTATCCAAAGTGCGCGCCCTGGTTGGGCGCCAATACGGCCGTGTGAACGCCTGGGACGACGTCAACGCGCCAATGATTCGCCAGTGGTGCGAAGTCATCGGCCTTGAAAACCCGCTCTACACCGACCCCGTGGCAGCTGCCAGCAGCTGCAATGACGGCATCATCGCACCGCCACCCATGCTGCAGATCTGGTGCATGGAAGGCTTTCACATCAATAACTACGCGCCTGGCTCGACCACCGAAAACCCCTATGAAGTGCTGGGTGTGATCGAAAGCTACGGCTACCCGTCGGTGGTGGCGGTGAACTCGGAGCTGACCTTCGAACGCAACCTGCGCCTGGGCGAAAAGCTCTACTACACCACGCGCCTGGACTCGGTCGGCGAGGAAAAGACCACCGGCCTTGGCACCGGCTTTTTTGTCACCCTGGTGATGAGTTACTTCTCGCAGCAGGTCACGGGCGACGAAAAAGTCGGCGAGCTGTTGTTCCGGGTGTTCAAGTTCCGCCCGGCCAACGCACACAAGGTCCAGGCGCCGCCCCTGGGCGTGGCCGAGCCGGTGCAAGCCAAGCGTCCGGCGCCCGGTGTCAGCGACGACACGCGGTTTTTCTGGGACGGCTGCAAGGAAGGCAAGCTGTTGATCCAGCGCTGTACCCAGTGCAGCACCTTGCGCCACCCGCCGGCACCGGTGTGCATCCAGTGCCATTGCTTCGACTGGGACACCCAGCACGTCAGCGGCAAGGGCCGGTTGTACTCCTTTGTGGTGATGCACTACCCGCAAGTGGCACCGTTCGATCACCCCAACCCGATCGGTCTGATCGAACTGGACGAGGGCGTACGCCTGATCGCCGGCCTGGTTGGCGTCAAGCGTGAAGACATCAGCATTGGCCAGCGTGTGGAGGTCGAGTTTCAGACCTTTGACGACGACCTGGCGCTGCCGATGTTCCGTCCAGCGGCAGAGTAGGGGGTACCATGGATTTTGAACTCAGCGAAGACCAGCGTGCCATTGCCGAAATGGCGGGCAGCCTGATGAGCGACTATTGCACCGACGAGCGCCTGCGTGACTGGGACCTCTGCGGGCAAGCCTATATGCAAGACCTGTGGCACAGTTGCGTGGAAACCGGCCTGCATGCCCTGGCCATCCCCGAGGCGGCCGGCGGCAGCGGGCTGGGCATGACCGAGCTGGTGCAGATCCTCGATGCCCAGGGCGGCGCCCTGGCACAGGTGCCGTTGTGGCGTCACCAACTGGCCGCGACCACTCTCGCCGAGTTCGGCGACAAGGCCCTGGCACCGTGGGTTGAACAGGCTGTTGCAGCCACGGGCTTGCTGACCCTGAGCCTCGATGGCCTGAACACGGTGCGCGGCATCGAGCTTGAGGCCAGCGCCGAACAGGGCGGATGGCGCCTCGACGGCCGGGTTGCGGCGCTCGCCCTGGCCGAGCAGTCGGTGGCAGCGCTGGTATTGGCCCGGGTCATGGGACAGCCAAGGCTGGTGCTGCTGGACCTCAGCCAGCCAGGCATCAACCGTGTAGCGGGGGTCATGACCCACGGCGAAGGCATTGCCGACCTGACTTTGCGCGGCGTCACCCTGAGCAATCAGCAGGTGCTGCCCGCCGCCGCCCTGGACTGGCTGGCACCGCGTGCGATTGCCTCCCTGGCGGCCTTGCAGCTGGGCGTCAGCGCCGAGCAGGTACACCGCACCGTCGCCTATGTCAGTGAGCGTCAGCAGTTCGGCCGCTGCATCGGCAGCTTCCAGGCCGTGCAAATGAGCATGGCCGACACCCATGTGCACCTGGAGGTGTTGCGCAGTGCCCTGTGGCAACTGTGCTACCGCCTCGACGCCGGTCTTCCAGCGCCTTCGCAAGCGTTGGCCACCGCGTACCTGGCGTGCGAAGCCGGGCACCACATCGGCCACACCGCACAGCATGTGCATGGCGGCATCGGCGTCGACCTGACGTACCCGATCCATCGCTTTCTCTATTGGAGCCGCGCCCTGAGCTGCGCATTGGGAGGGTCGTCGATGATTCTGGAACGTCTCGGTGACTGGTTGAGCGATAACACTACCTTGGGATGGAAATATGACCTTGATGAACACCAAGCGCTTTGAAGACGTGCGCCCTGGCGAGCAACTGCCGGAGCTGACGATTCCGATCACGGTCGGCCTGATTGCCGGTGGGGCGATAGCCACACGCGACTACTTTCCCGGTCACCATGATCTGGATGCGGCGCGCGAGCTGGGTTCGCCACATATCTTCATGAACATCCTGACCACCAACGGCCTGGTGCAACGCTTCATCGAACAGTGGAGCGGCCCGCAGGTGCAGTTCCGCTCGCTGAAAATCAAACTGGGCGCGCCGAACTACCCCGGCGACAGCATGACCTTCAGCGGCGAAGTGACCCATCAGGATGCCGCTACGCGCAGCCTGGAAGTGACCCTCAAGGGCAAAAACTCCATGGGCAATCACGTGACCGGCACGGTCGCGCTGGTTCTGCCTTGATTCGCGGGAGACAACACAGATGACCAATTCGTCGATTTCCGGGCGCGCCGCCATTGCAGGGCTGGGCGCGACCGAGTTTTCCAAGAACTCCGGGCGCACCGAACTGCGCCTGGCCATGGAAGCGACACTGGCGGCGCTCAAGGACGCCGGAATTGACCCCAGCGAAGTCGAGGGTTTCAGTTCCTACTCGGTCGATAAGGTCCCGGAGTACGAAATTGCCCGGCTACTGGGTTGCAAGGACGTCAAATTCTTCTCCCAGGTGCCCCACGGTGGCGGCGCCGCCTGCGGGCCGGTGATGCACGCGGCAATGGCGGTGGCCACCGGGGTGGCCAAGGTTGTGGTGGTCTATCGGGCGATGAACGAACGCTCCTGGTACCGCTTCGGCACCGGCAGCTATGGCTTTGCGTCGACACCAACCTTCGAGAATGTCAACTACGGCTGGTATATGCCGCACGGCTTTCACACCCCGGCGGCCTGGGTCGGCATGTTTGCCCAGCGCTACATGCACACCTACGGTGCTACCTCCGAGGACTTCGGCCGGGTCGCGGTGGCCGTGCGCGATTTTGCCGCCACCAACCCCCAGGCATTTTTCTACGGCAAGCCCATCACCCTTGAAGAACACCAGGCCTCGCGCTGGATCTGCGAACCGCTGCACCTGCTCGACTGCTGCCAGGAGTCCGATGGCGCGGTGGCGATGGTGATCACCTCAGCCGAGCGGGCCAGAGACCTCAGGCAAAAGCCGGTCATCATCAAGGCTGGCTCGCAGGGCATCAGCGCCGGGCAACAGGTGATGACCTCCTACTACCGCGACGACATCACCGGGCTGCCGGAAATGGGTGTGGTCGCCAAAGAGCTGTACAGCCAGTCGGGCCTGGGCCCAGACGCGTTGCAAACCGCCGTGATCTACGACCACTTCACGCCTTTCGTACTGCCGCAACTGGAAGAGTTCGGCTTTGCCAGGCGCGGTGAAGCCAAGGAATTCATCCGTGCCGGGCACCATGCACGGGGCGGCAAACTGCCAATCAACACCCACGGCGGGCAGTTGGGCGAAGCCTACATCCACGGCATGAACGGCATCGCCGAAGCTGTGCGCCAGGTTCGCGGCACGGCGGTCAACCAGGTGGACAGTGTCGAAAACGTGCTGGTGACCGCCGGAACCGGCGTGCCTACCAGCGGCCTGATTCTCGGCGCGGTATAAGGAGCGTCCCATGTTCGTCGATCTCACCCCCGAACAGCATGCCCTGAGGCTCAAGGTCCGGGACTATTTCCAGAACCTGATGACCCCCGAACTGCGCCAGCAGATGCGTGGCACCGAAGGCGGCGAGCTGTTTCGCCGCACCATCGCCCAGATCGGCCGTGACGGCTGGCTGGCGGTCGGCTGGCCGAAGGCCTATGGCGGCCAGGGTTACGCGGCCACCGAGCAATTGATCTTCTTCGAAGAAGCCAACATTGCCGGCGCACCGCTGCCGTTCGTGACCATCAGCACCGTTGGCCCGGCCCTCATGGCCCATGGTTCGGCACTGCAAAAAGAAAAGTTCCTGCCCGGCATCGCCGCCGGCGAGATCAACTTTGCCATCGGCTATTCCGAAGCCAGTGCCGGCAGCGACCTGGCCGTGCTGAAAACCACCGCGCGTGAAGACGCCGACGGCTTTCTGGTCAACGGCAGCAAGCTGTGGACCTCGGGCGCCGACTCGGCCGACTACATCTGGCTGGCGGCACGTACCGACCCCGAGCAGGTGCGGCACAAGGGCATCTCGATCCTGATTCTCGATACCCAGGCCGAAGGCTTCTCCAGTACGCTGATCCCGACCTCCGGAAACCCCACGGCCGCCACGTATTACGATAACGTGCGGGTGCCGAGGGAGATGCTGGTGGGCGAACTGCACGGTGGCTGGAAACTCATCACCGCCCAGCTCAACCACGAACGCCTGGGCCTTGGGGCCTGGTCGGACAAGGTCGTCAGCCTGTTCAGCCGGGTTTATCTGTGGGCACGGTGTGCCGATGAGCAGGGCCAGCGTGCTACCGACCATGCCTGGGTGCGGCGCGATCTGGCCGAGTGTTATGCCCGGCTTGAAGCCATGCGCCTGATCAACTTCCGTATTGCCGCCGACCTTGAGCGTGACCGCGTCGACGTCGCGCTGGCCTCGACCACCAAGGTCTACGGCTCGGAATCGGCGATCGAGATCCTGCGCAAGCTGTCGGCCATCGTCGGTGCCAGCGGCCTGATGCGGGCAGGTTCTGCGGCGGCGTATCTGCTCGGCGAACTGGAGTACGAAGTGCGCGCCTCGGTGAACCTGACCTTCGGCGGTGGTACCAATGAAATCCAGCGCGAGTTGATCGCCCAGTTCGGCCTGGGCATGCCGCGCACGCAACGCTGAGTCACCGTTGTACCCTTGAAGCGAATAACAATAACGTCCCTTTCAGGTGAACGAATGAGCGCAATCGAGCAATTCAGGCAAACGACGCGCCAATGGCTGGAGGCCAATTGCCCGCCATCGCTGCGCACCGCCACCCCCGACGGCGAAATCGTCTGGGGTGGCCGCCAGGTAGACTTTCCCAGCGAAGACGCCCGCCTCTGGTTCGAGCGTATGCGTGACAAAGGCTGGTTCTGCCCGCAATGGCCCAGCGAATACGGCGGTGGCGGCTTGAGCGCCGAGTACAACGCGGTGCTGGAAAGCGAGCTGCGCCGGCTGAAGTGTCGACCGGCGCAGATCAACCTGGGCATCTGGATGCTCGGCCCGGTGCTGCTTGAGTTCGGTAGCGAAGCGCAGAAACAGGCGCTGCTGCCACCGATGTGTCGCGGCGAAGTGCGCTGGTGCCAGGGCTTCTCCGAGCCCAATGCCGGTTCCGACCTGGCCAGCCTGAAAACCTCGGCGGTGGCCGATGGCGATGACTTCGTGATCAACGGCACCAAGATCTGGACCTCCTATGGCGATAAGTCCGACTGGATGTACGCCCTGGTGCGCACTGACCCCAAGGCGCCCAAGCATCAGGGTATCAGCCTGATCGTGCTGGACATGAAAAGCCCCGGGGTGAGTTTTTCGCCGATTGACTTGATCAGCGGCAAATCGGCTTTTTGCCAGGTGTTCTTCGATAACGTGCGCGTGCCGCAAAGCCAGCTGATCGGCCCGCTCAACGGTGGCTGGAACCTGGGCAAGAGCCTGCTGCAGCATGAGCGCAAGGCCATGTCCAAGTTCGGCGAGTTCAGCCTGCCGACGCACTTTCACCTGCTGCCGTTGATCGAACGCTACCTGCCCGACAGCCAGGCGCCTGCCGATCAGGCCCTGCGTGCTCGTGCCCAGGCCTGCGCGATGAATGAGCATGCCTACAACCTCACCGTGCAGCGCATGGGCGAGGAGGCCAGGGCTGGCCTGGATATCGGCGCCATCATGGCAATCATGAAGCTGGTGCACACCGAGCAGGAACGCGACAAGTTCGAGATCCTCCTCGACGCCCTTGGCTACCGCGCGCTGGGCCTTGAAGGCGAGCCGTTCAGCAGCCAGGAACTGGCGATTACCCGTGGCTGGCTCAACAGCTATGCCCTGACCATTTCCGGCGGCTCGTCGGAGGTGCAGTTGAATGTCATCGCCAAGCGGGTCTTGAACCTGCCTAGCGCTTGAGGGGAGTTTGAAGATGAGTCTGGTGTATAGCGAAGAGCAACGCCTGTTGGCCGACAGCGCCCGCGATTTCCTTGCGGCGCGCAGCCCGGTAGCGGCGCAGCGGCGCCTGCGCGACGCGGCAAGCGCCCCCGGGTATGACCCGCAACTGTGGCAAGACGCCGTGGGCCTGGGCTGGAGTGGGATTCCATTTCCCGAGGCATTGGGCGGGCTTGAATTCGGCTGCATGGGCCTGGGGCCGGTTTTTGAGGCCATGGGCAGAAACCTTTCGGCCTCACCTTTGTTGTCCAGCGTGGTGCTCGGTGGCTCGCTGATCCATCTGGCTGGCAGCGCTGCGCAACAGGACCAGTGGCTGACGGCGGTGATCAGTGGCGAGCGGCGCCTGGCCCTGGCACTGGATGAAAAGCCGCGCCACGCCCCTGAGCACACGGCACTGACGGCGACGGCCGAGTCCGGTGGTTATCGTCTGGATGGCGAGAAGTTCTTTGTCATCGATGGCCTGGGCGCCGATGCCTACCTGGTCGCGGCGCGCACCCGTGGCCGCGCAGGTGAAACGCAGGGTATCAGTGTATTCCTGATACCGGCGAATACGCCGGGCTTGCAGGTCAGCCCATTGACGCTGATCGACTCGCGCAATTGTGCGCGGCTGCGTTTGAGTGCCGTGCACGTGGGCAGCGACGCCTTGCTCGGTACGCTTGGCGCAGCGTGGCCGGTGTTGGAGGAGGCGCTGGACCGCGGGCGCACGTGCCTGGCCGCCGAGATGCTCGGGGCCGCCGAGCAACTGTTCGCCATGACCCTGGATTACCTCAAGACCCGCGTGCAGTTCGATGTGCCCATCGGTTCGTTCCAGGCCCTGCAGCATCGGGCCGCGCGTTTGCATGTGGAGTTGCAGCTGGCCCGCAGCGCGGTGATGGCGGCATTGGCCGCGCTCGACGACAGCACATTGAGCGCGGCCGAGCGCGGGCGGTTGGTGAGCCTGGGCAAATGGAAGGCCGGCGAGGTCGCCGCCCAGGTCAGCAATGAGGCGGTGCAGATGCACGGTGGCATCGGTGTCACCGATGAGCTGGACGTCGGCCTTTACCTCAAGCGGATTCGCGTGGCCCAGGCGTGCCTGGGTGACAGTGACTTCCAGTGCGCGCGCTACGCCGCTTTTGCGTCTTTGGAGAAATGAACATGAAGATGGAACAGTGGCGCAACGCCTGGCAGCAGTTGATTGGCCCGGGTTCGCCGTTCGAAGTGGTGTCTTCGCCCGACGACGGCCTGCGGTATTTTCGCCATGCACCTGCGAATTTGCTCGAAGCCATCGATGCAGGCCGTGCACACGGTGAGCGAGAGTTTCTGGTGTGGGAGCAGCAACGGCTGACGTTCGCCGGGTTTTTCGATCAGGTCGACCGCCTGGCTGCGCAACTGGCGCAGCGCTTTGGGGTAAAGCAGGGGGACCGGGTGGCCATCGCCATGCGCAATCAGCCTGCCTGGCTGGTGGCTTTTGTTGCGGTGCAGCGCTGTGGCGCGGTGTGCGTACCGTTGAACAGCTGGGGCCTGCGCGACGAATTGTTCCATGGCCTGCAAGACAGCGGTGCGCAGGTGCTGGTCTGTGACGAGCAGCGACTGCAATTGCTGACCAGCGACCTGCTGGCACAGCGACTGGTCAGCATTGTGGTTGGCATGCCGGCGGGGCAAGCGTTATCGGCCAACTGCCAGCGTTTCGAAGCGCTGATCCAGGCTCCGCCGCTGGCGTTGCCGGCCATCGAGATCAACCCCGCTGACCCGGCGCTGATCCTTTACACCTCTGGCACCACCAGCCGGGCCAAGGGCGTGCTGTCCAGCCATCGCGCCATTTGCCAGGCACTGGCGGCACTGGAGTTCCAGTCGGCGTTCTGCGCCATGAGTTCGCCCGAGCGGATCCAGGCAGTGATCGCCAGCGGCCTGGCGCCGACCAACCTGATGGCGGTGCCGCTGTTCCATGTCAGTGGCCTGCATGCGCAGTTCTTGCTGGGGCTGCGCAGCGGCCGGCGCTTGTTGCTGATGTACAAATGGGATGTGGACAAAGCCTTCGACCTGATTCGCGATGAGCGTTGTACCCAGTTCAATGGCGCTCCGGTGATGATGCAGCAACTGCTCGGTTCGCCGCGGTTTGCCAGCGCCGACAGCGACAGCCTGTATGGCCTGGGCCTGGGCGGGGCGGTGGCCTCCAGCCGGCTGCTGGCGCATATCAGCAAACGTAAGCCGCATGCGATTGGGGGCAGTGGCTATGGCTTGACCGAGAGCAACGGCATCGGTGCCGCGGTGGGCGGCGATCAGTTCGTCTATAAGCCCGACTCGGTGGGCTGGCCGCTGCCGATAGTTGATGTTTGCATCGGGCCGGACCCGTGCTCACCGCTACCGGCGGGGCGCAGCGGTTTGATCTGGCTACGTTCGCCGACCCTGATGAACGCTTACTGGCAGCTGCCCGAAGCCAGTGCCCAGACTTTGTGCGACGGTTGGCTGGACACCGGTGATATCGGCCATCTGGACGAGGAGGGCTTCCTGTACATCACCGACCGCGCCAAGGACCTGATCAACCGTGCGGGCGAGAAGATATCCGCCAGTGAAGTGGAATCGTGTATCTGCGAAATGCCCGGGGTGACCGAGGCGGCCGCCTTTGCCCTGACCGATGAGGCGCTGGGCGAACGCCTGGCCCTGGTGTTGCGCAGCGAGCTTCAGCCAGCGCCGACCCAGGAGCAGGTGTGTGCCTTTATCGGCCAGCGCCTGGCGGCCTACAAGGTACCGGCCGAGGTACACCTGTGCCGCGATCCGCTGCCGCGCAATGCGTCGGGCAAGGTGATCAAGGCGCAACTGAAGGAATTATTGGTCGGCGCCTGACTGGTTAGTCTTTCCGGACGATGTACTCCACCGCAGATCAGGAACAATGGAGGTACCCCAGTAGTCCTGGTCTGCGAAGGAGCCAACCGATGAAAATAACAACAAAAGGCGTGATGTTCGTAGCTGCAGTGGCCGCAAATGTCGGCCTGCAAGGCAACGCACTTGCGCAAGTGTCGCCTGAAGAGGCTGCCAAACTCGGCAAGGAACTGACCTGTGTCGGTGCCGAAAAAGCCGGTAATGCCGAGGGCACCATTCCGCCTTACACCGGCAAGTACCTGGGCGAAGTGCCAGGCTGGAACCATGTGAAGTTCTCTGGCGATCAACCAGTCGACCCTTATGCCAACGAAAAGCCCATCCTGGTGATCACCGCGCAGAACATGGGCCAGTACGAAAGCCATTTGACCGAAGGCCAGAAGGCCCTGCTCAAGCGCTATCCCACCACCTACAAAATGAACATCTACCCGGGCCATCGGGACTTCCGTTACCCGGATTATGTCTGTGAGCGGGCGATGAAGAACGCCTTGAGCGCCAAGCTGGTCGATGACGGCATGGGTATCGAAGGGATTGGCCAAGTACCGTTCCCGATTCCGAAAAACGGCATGGAGCTGCTGTGGAACCACCAGCTACCAGCACGGGCCTACACCGAAGAAAAGGTCAGCGACCTGGCCTCGGTGTTGCCAAACGGCAGCATCGGTTGGGGCCGCGCCTATGCGCGCAACCTCTCGCAAGCCAACTCACCGACCGTCGAGCCAAAAACCGAAGGCGCGATACAGGCCATGAGCTGGAACACTACCTTGAAGCCGGTGCGCGACAACGGTGTGGTGAGTATCTCGCAAGAGCCCTACAACTTCCTCGCCAACCCTCGCCAGGCCTGGAGCTACAGCCCGTCCACCCGGCGTGTGCGGCAACTGCCTGGCTACGGTTACGATCAGCCGATGATCGGCACCAATGGCACCATGACGGTTGACGAAGACCGCCTGTACAACGGCTCGCCCGAGCGCTTCAACTGGACGTTGGTCGGCAAGCGCGAAATCTACGTGCCGGCAAACGCCTTCAAGCCCAATAGCGGTGACATCAAGTACGCCGACATGCTTACCGCCAACCACCCCAACCCCGACTACATGCGCTATGAGCTACGCCGTGTGTGGGTGCTTGAGGCCAAGTTGAAAGAGGGCTACCGCCATGTTTACGGCAAACGTGTGCTGTTTATCGACGAAGACACCTGGCACGCGGTGGTCTCGGACAACTATGACAGCCGTGGTGCGCTGTGGAAGCACGCGATGATCAACTACTACTACCACCCGGACATGAGCGCCTGGCAGGCCGGTTCGCAGTTCTTCATGGACCTGAACTCGGGCCAGTACACCGGTTACGCCATGACCAACGAATCGAAGAAAGGGCCGATTCTCAACGAAGCCAAATTCACCCCTGATATGTACACCGCCGATGCGGCGAGGGCGATGGGGCGGTAACGGCCGAGCGAAAAAAACCCCAGGTAGATACCTGGGGTTTTTTTTGGCCTCAGGCTTCTCGCCCAGCGCGATTGCCGGCGGCGATGGCGCCTTCGATATACCCCAGGCTCTGGCAGTCACCAATGCTGACCACCTTTAACCCAGCACTGCTCAGTGCATCGCCCAGGCGGGTATCAGGCGTTGCACCACTGGCCAGCACCACCGAGTCTGCGCGTACTTCGGCAGTTTCACCTTCGGCTGTCTGATAGCGCACGCGGTTACCGTCGATGGCGGTAACACTCACCCCAGTCAGCAGTTGCCCACCGTGCACACGGATGCCATGCAGTACCCGCCAACGTCGCACAATCGCCAGCTCCCGGCCCAGGTGGCCACTGCTTTCCAGCACACACACCTGACGCCCACGCGCAATCAAAAACTCCGCCAGCTCCAGCCCCACCAGCCCACCGCCGACAATGATCACGCGCTTGCCCAAGGGCATCCACACGCGGGACAGCTTTTGCATGGCTTCGGTGCTGTCGGTGACGCCGATCAGGTTGCCGGCCTTCATCAGGGTGCGTTGCGTCAGCGACAGTTTGCGCCGGGCAATCTCTTCGGCGCGGTCACCGGTCATCAGCCGGCGCAGTTCATCACCGCTCCATACATGATCCTGCTCGGCGCCGGGGATGTCCGGCGCTGCGCGCTGTGCGCCGGTGGCAACAATCACTTGGTCGACGCCCAGGTCGCGCAGTAAGGCTGCATCCACAGTACTGCCCATGCGTATATCGATGGGCAGTTGCCGCACCTGGTACAGCAGGTTGTCGAGCAGACGACCGTTTTCGGGGTAGGCGAGGGCCGCAAAGAACAGGGTGCCGCCCAGGCGGTCACTGCGCTCGAGCAGCGTCACGCGATGGCCGCGCAAGGCCGCCACGCGCGCGGCTTCCAGGCCTGCCGGGCCCCCGCCGATCACCGCAACATGTCGCGCGGCTGCCGCCGGTGTGATGATACGCTCGCTTTCATGGCCGGTTTGCGGGTTGACCGCGCATTTGACCCGCTCGTTGATAAAGATCTGGCTGACGCACACATAACAGTAAATGCACGGTCGAACGGCCTGCAGCTGGCCGGCCTGCAGTTTGTTCGGCAATTGTGGGTCGGCCAGCAACTTGCGGCCCATGGCAATGAAATCGCACTGACTGGCGGCAATCGCGGCGTCGCCGGTTTCCACTTCGATACGCCCAACGGCGATCACCGGGATGCTCACGCACTGCTTGATGGCCGCTGTCCATTCGAGAAATGCCGCCGGCTTTTGCACCAGCGGCGCCTCGGTAAAGGCCACCCCGCTACTGGTCATGGCATAGGCCGAGACACTGACCGCATCGGCGCCGGCGTCTTCAGCCAGGCGGGCAACCGCCTTGGCATCGTCGAGGGTGATGCCACCGGGGGTGAGCAGTTCTTCGGCATCCAGCCGCAGCCAGACGCCAAAGCCTGCGCCAACCCGCGCGCGTATGGCAGCCAGCACCTCAAGCAGCAAGCGCGCACGGTTTTCCAGTGCGCCACCGTAGGCATCTTCACGGCGGTTGTAGTACGGCGATAGAAAGCCGGCGATGATGTAGTTGTGCGCGGCATGGATTTCCACGCCATCGAACCCGGCGCGCTGCGCACGCTCGGCGGCGGCGGCGAACCATTCGACCATCTGTGCGATGTCGCCCTGGTCCATCACGCGCATCTCGATCCCGCCTTTGCGACCGCGTACGGCGCTGACGAAGGAGGCGAGTTCCTCCGGGGTCAAGGCCTGCATCATGTCGGAGGTACTGGCCGGGGGCAACGACGGCACCCACAGCGGTCGGCCCGCGGCCATGTCGCGTATGGCGTTCTTGCCGGCGTGCTGCAACTGCATGGCGATCTTTGCGCCGTGCTTGTGCACGCGGTCAGCCAGTTGGGCAAGGCCCGGGATGAACGCATCAGAGGAGACACCGACCTGGTAAGGCTCGGCGGTACCGGCGGGGAAGGCGACGGCGCACACGCCCATGATCAACAGCCCGGCACCGCCTTCGGCACGTGCTTCGTAGTAGGCCTGGATACGTTCGCCACAGTGCCCGTCGGCTTCGGCGAAGTTGGAGCCCATGGGCGCCATGATGATGCGATTACGCAGTTGAAGGGGGCCGATGCGGCCAGGCGCAAGCAAGTGGGAGAGTTTTGTCATTGTTATGTCAGCCCTTGGTAGAGGCCAGTCGATACGACAGCGGCCAGGTTGCTGCTGTCGCAAGGTACGTTGCGTACGATGACTAGGCTTGGCGCAGGAACTCGAGGCAGGAACGGTTGAACAACTCACGGTGCTCCACCTGAACCCAGTGTCCACAGCGGTTGAGCAGAATAAAGCGGGCGTCAGGGGCGTTGTCCAGCACTTTCATTGCGCCACCGACCGGGTTGAAGTTGTCGTTGGTGCCCCAGAACCCGAGAATCGGTACGCGCAGCTCTCCAAGGCGCTCGGTCATGTTCGGCACCATCATGGTCGAGAACAGGCAGTGCGGCTGATACTTGGCTACGGCGACGCGTTCGGCCAGCAGGCTGTCGGGCAGCTGCGAGGCATCGAACAGCTGCAGGCTCATGATCTGGCGCATTTTGTCGATGTCGAGCGGCCCGGCATTGAACAGCTCGACCATGCGCTGAATGCCGATCTTCTTGAAGTAGGTTTCGCGCTCTTCGACACCGCCCGGGGCCATCAGAATCAGCTTTTCGAGCAATTGCGGTTCGGCCAGCCCCAGGCCAATGGCGATGGCGCCACCCAGGGAGTTGCCGAGCAGGGTACAGCGTTGTACTTCGAGGGCCTTGAGCAAGCCGGACACGGCGTTGACGAAGAAATCCAGGTCGTACTGGACGTTGTCGGGTTTGTCTGAACGGCCGAAGCCGGGCAGGTCGATCACCAGGTTACGAAAGCCGGCTGCGACGAAGTCGGGGTAGTTGCCCTTGAAGTTGCTGTAGCCACTGGCGCCCGGGCCACTGCCATGCAGCCACACCACGACGGGGCCGCTGCCTTCGTCGAGGTAATGCAGGCGCAGGCCGTTGTCGAGGGTGACGAAGTGGCCGATAGGCAACGGTAGGTCTTGTTCTGACATCATCGAATCTCCATTGATCAGGCAGTTACGGCATTTTCAGGGGTGGCAGTCGGTGCAGCCGATCGCTGCAGTTGAGCGCGGTAGCGGGGCAGGGCCATGCCCAGGAATACGGTGGAGAGCATCAGCATCGACATGGAGGTGGCCAGGGCGTAGCGCAGCGCTTCGGTGCCGAGGGAAGGGGCAAACAGGTCGCTGAGTACACCGATCAACAGCGGGCCGACGCCGACACCCAGCAGGGTCATGGCCATGACGAAGATTGAAGTGGCCTGGGCCAGGCGCGCAGCTGGGAACAGATGCGTGACGGCGCCCAGGCACGGGGTCGCCCACCAGGTACCAAAGAAGGCAAAGCCTGCATAGAAGAGGAACGCGGTCGGTACCGGGGTGCTGCCCAGATGGAACAGAATGCCGGTTGGCCAGAGGAAGTACGCCAAGCCGAACGGGATACTGACCACGGTGGCAAGCAGCGGTACGCCGATCTGCCAGCCGGCATCACGGCGGGCCATGCGGTCGGAAATGATGCCGCAGGCCAGGGTGCCGAAGGTGGCGCCGCTGCCGCCCACCACGCCGACCAGAAAGCCTGCATCCTGCAGGTTCAAGCCGTGGGAGCGGATCAGGAAACTCGGGCTCCAGGTGCCAATCGCATAGCCGGCGATGGCGCTGGACGCGCCGGTCAGTACAAGACACAGGAACGAGGGGGTTTCCATCAGCTTGGCCACCGTCTTTGCCCAGCCTTCCTGAATGACTTCGACCTTGGTCTGCATTTCGCTGGCAATTGCCGGCGCACGGACCGTGAGCCACAGCAACAGCCCCAGCAGGATGCCCGGTACGCCAATGATCAGGAACGCCGAGCGCCAGCCGTAATGCTGGGCGATCCAGCCACCGAAACCGAGGCCGAATATCGCGCCGAAGCTTGAGCCGAGCATCAGGATGGAAAGGGCGGTGGAGCGGTTTTTTGCCGGGTAAAGTTGCGAAATCATCGCCACCGAAGGCGCCGTACCGCCAGCTTCACCGACTGCTACACCGATGCGCGCCAGAACCAACAGCCAGAAACTGGTGGCCAAGCCGCAGGCCATAGTCATCACACTCCAGGCAATGCAGCAGGCGGCAATCACCGGTTTCGGCCCGATACGGTCGGACAGCCGGCCCAGGGGGAAGCCGAACAGGGTATAGAACACCGCGAAGGTCACCCCCGAAAGCAGGCCGATGCCCGTGTCGGAAATGCCGAACTCCGCCTTGACCGGCTCGATCAGGATCGCCATCAGCTGCCGGTCGATGTAGTTGAAGATGTAAATAACGGCCAGCACGAACAGTGCGTAGTGGCTACGCCAGGTAACGCGGTTGGAAGAGTTCACGACGGGTGCTCCCGGTTTTGTTCTAGTGAGCAGGAGCGTGGCGCCGATCATGCTCGGGCACATCGTCCATTCAGACCACTTGCTTACGGCACATCGTGCAAGCGCGGCTGCGTAGTCTTATCGGACGATGTTGCGGTTTTGTACAGGGTTAATGATTTGTCCCGTGCTCGATCATCCAGCGTGCTGTGCAGGTGATCGGGGAAGCCAAGGCTTGCGGGAGAACAACGATGAAGTTAGCGAACAAAGTGGCCCTGATCACGGGCGCCGGGCAAGGCATGGGGCGGGCGATTGCCCAGCGCTTTGCCGAGGCCGGCGCACGGGTGGTGGCGGCCGACATCAACCTGCAGGCTGCCGAGCAGACGATCGAAGGGCTCGGTGAGCACGCCCTGGCGTTGGCGTGCAACGTCGCCGACGGCGACTCGGTGGCGGCGGCGATGCACAAGTTGGAAGCCCGTTTCGGCGCCCTCGACATCCTGGTCAACAACGCCGGTATCGGCTCGGTCGACGCCTTTGTCGACACCCCGGACGCGCATTGGCAGCGGGTCATAGGCGTCAACCTCACGGGGACGTTCCTGTGCAGCCGTGAAGCTGTGCGGCTGATGCAAAAGCACGCCATCCAGGGCGTGGTGATCAATATATCCAGCACCGCCGCGATGACTGGCGAAGGTCCAAGCCATTACTGCGCAGCCAAAGCCGGCGTCATGGGGCTGACCCGCAGCATGGCGCGGGAACTGGCCGCCAGTGGCATCCGCGTCAACACCCTGGTGCCCGGCCCGACCAACACCCCGATGATGGCCGACATCCCCGATGAGTGGCTGCAGGGCATGCTCAAGGCAATCCCCCTGGGCCGCATGGGTGAGGTCGACGAGATCGCCCGCGCCGCCGTGTTTCTGGCCAGTTCCGACGCCAGCTTCATCACCGGTCAGAACCTCGCCGTCAACGGCGGCATGGCCTTCATTTGAACCGGGAGCAGGCAATGAGCACACGACTTCAAGGCAAGATCGCATTCATTACCGGTGCCAGCTCCGGGATCGGTGCCGCCACCGCCCGACGCTTTGCCCAGGAGGGCGCCACCGTGGTGCTCTGCGGGCGTAATCAGGCGCCCTTGGAAGCTGTGGCCAGCGCCATTCGCGAAGCGGGTGGCAAGGCCCATTGGCAGGTCGCCGATGTCAGCGACGAGCAAGCCTTTGTCGGCGCAATCGAAGCTACGGCGCAGCAGCATGGCCGCCTGGACATCCTGGTCAACAACGCCATGGCCTACACCTGGGGTGCCATCGACAGCACCAGCACGGGCGACTGGCACGCCAACTTCCGCACCACCGTGGACGGCACGTTCTGGGGCACGCGCACGGCCATGGCGCTGATGAAAGCCCAGGGCGGCGGTGCCATCGTCAACATCGCCTCGATCTGCGGGTTGTTCGGTACGCCCTGGATGGCCGGCTACTCGGCAGCCAAGGCCGCAGTGATCAACTTCAGCCGCGCCGCAGCCAGCGAAGGGGCGGCCAACAGGATTCGCTGCAACGTGGTGGTCCCGGGCGTCATCGAAACCCCGGCAACCGCGGGCATGCTGGCCGACGCCAAGGCCCGCGGCAATACCGAGAAACTGATTCCGCTGCGCCGTATCGGCCAGGCGCAGGAGGTGGCCAACGCGATTTTGTTTCTGGCCAGCGACGAGGCGTCCTATATCACCGGTGCGTGTGTGCCGGTGGATGGTGGGCGCAGCTCGGAACTCTACACGGTGCTGGAGTGATGAGCATGGAGCCGAACATGTTGTTGGCACGTATCGAACGGCTTGAATCGATCGAGGAAATTCGGCAACTGGCGGCCAAGTACTCGCTGTCGCTGGACATGCGCGATCTTGATGCCCACGTCAATCTGTTTGCCGAAGACATCCGCGTTGGCCGCGAAAAGACCGGCCGCGCGCACCTGAAAGCGTGGGTCGATGCCACCTTGCGCGATCAGTTCAGCGGTACCTCGCATCACCTGGGCCAGCACATCATCGAACTGCTTGACGCCGACAATGCCGTTGGCGTGGTGTATTCCAAGAACGAGCATGAGACTGGCCCCGAGTGGGTGACCATGCAAATGCTCTATTGGGATGATTACCAGCGCATCGAGGGCCGTTGGTACTTCCGTCGCCGTCTGCCGTGCTACTGGTACGCCAGCGACCTCAACAAGCCGCCAATCGGCGAGCGAAAAATGCGCTGGCCAGGGCGTGAACCCTATGCCGGCAGCTTCCACGACCTGTTCCCGTCCTGGGCCGAGTTCTGGGCCCGGCGCCCGGACAAGGATCAACTGCCGGACGTCGCCCCGGCCGCGCCCCTGGAACATTTTCTAGCCACCCTGCGACGCGGTGCTGCGGCACCGAAGATTCGTGTGCGCTGAGGAATCGCGATGAGCATTTTGTTTGAACCCCTGCGCCTGGGCGAGCTGGAGCTGAGCAACCGCATTGTCATGGCGCCTATGACCCGCAGTCGCGCCAGTGCACAGGCGGTGCCGACGGCTGAAATGGTCGACTATTACCGTCAGCGTGCCAGTGCCGGGCTGATCATTGCCGAGGGCACCGCGCCGTCGGCCGATGGGCTGGGCTATTGCCGCACGCCGGCCATCTACGACAGCGCGCAGATCAAGGGCTGGCGCCAGATCACCCGCGCGGTCAGTAAGGCCGGCGGGCGCATGGTGTTGCAACTGATGCACGTGGGCCGCGCCGCCAGTTGGCAGAACAAACCGGCCGGGGCACGGACCGTTGCCCCATCGGCGATACGGGCCCGCACCCAGGTGTTCTGCGACGGAGCAGGCTTGGTCGATACCGATGAGCCTCAGGCGTTGAGCCTGGAGGACATCGACCGCGTGATCGAGCAATACCGGCGCGCGGCGCTGAACGCCCGCGAAGCCGGTTTCGAAGGGGTCGAGCTGCATTGCACCAGTGGTTACCTGCCGATGCAGTTCATGGCGTCCGGCAGCAACCAGCGCAGTGATGGCTATGGTGGCGCGGTAGCCAACCGCGTGCGTTTTCCGGCCCAGGTGCTGGCCGCGATGGCGGCAGCGATCGGCGCGGGGCGTGTGGGTTTTCGCCTGTGCCCGGGTAACCCGTACAACGACATCAGCGACGCTGACCCGGCCGCCACTGCACAAGCCTTGTGCGAGCAGGTCGAGCCGCTTGGCCTGGCGTACCTGCACATCATGCGCTCGCCGCTGGCCGCACTGGATGCATTTGCCTTGGCCCGCAGCCATAGCAGCAGCGGGCTAATCCTCAATGACGGCTTCGACGGGCCTTCGGCCGCTGCGGCAATAGCAGCCGGGCAGGGCGCCGCGGTGTCGTTTGCCCGCCACTTTATCGGCAACCCGGACCTGGTCGAGCGCCTGCGCGCCGGCCTGCCGCTGGCCGGCTTCGACCGCAAGACACTTTATACGAAAGGCTCGCCTGGCTATTCGGACTATCCGACCCACGCCCAGGCGCCTGCATGAACAGCCGGTTTTATCGGAGGTAGGGATGAACAATTTCAATAACAACGCAAGCCTGCTGTCCAGTGTTGATCGCGGGGTCGTGCCGCGCGAACAAACCCAGGCCATCCTTGATCGCCGGGCCGAAGCCTCCGCGCGGATCAAACCTGCGGATCGCTATACCCTGGCCGATCGCCTCGAAGAACAGGCACAGCGTCACGGCGAGCGGCCTTTCGTCATTTATGGCGATCAGCGCTTGAGCTACGCCCAGGTCAACGCTCGGGCCGACCAACTGGCCCACGTTTTTCATGCCCGAGGCCTGCGCCCCGGCGATGTCTGCGCGTTGGCCATGGAGAACCGCCCGGCGTTTTTCTGCTGTTGGTTCGGCCTGGTCAAGCTCGGTGTGGTGGTGGGCTTCGTCAATACCCAGGTCAGTGGCCGGCCGCTGGTCCACGCTCTGGAGGCAATCGGGGCCAAAGCCATGCTGGTCGGCGAAGAGCTGCTGGGCAATGTGCTCGCCACCGAAGGCCTGCCGTCGCTGCCGCTGTGGCTGGTCGAAGATGCCGAGCAAGCATGGGCCGGGGTGATGCCTGCACAGGTCGACACCGGCCTTGCCGAAGCATTGGCCAATGCCCCGTGCACGCCATTCCCGCGTGACCTGCGTGCCGACCTGCGCGCCGAGTCGCCGAGCCTGCTGATTTTTACCTCAGGCACCACCGGCTTGCCGAAAGCTGCGCGTTACAGCCACATGCGCTGGATGTCGACGGGCGACATCATGGAAGTCACGCTGCAGACCACGCCCAGCGACGTGTTTTATTGCTGCCTGCCGCTGTACCACGGCGCAGCGGCCACTTCAGTGACGTCCACCGCGCTGAAAACCGGTGCGGCGATTGTGGTGCGGCGCAAGTTCAGTGTCCGCGAATTCTGGAAAGACGTGCGTGAGTACCGCATCAGCGTGTTCCAGTACATCGGCGAAATCTGCCGCTACCTGCTCAACCAGCCCGAGGCCGCCGGCGAACGTGAGCATGGCCTGCGTTGCATGCTCGGCGCCGGGCTGACGCGTGAAACCTGGCAGAACTGGGTGCAGCGTTTCGGCCCGATCCAGGTGTTCGAGGGCTGGGGTTCCACCGAGTCCAATACCAATGTGGTCAACGTCGACAACTACCTGGGTGCCTGCGGGCGCATACCGTTCTGGGACAAGAGCAACCTGCGCCTGGTGCGCTATGACGTTGAAACCGACAGCCACCCACGTGACGAGCAGGGCTTTTACCAGCTTTGCGAAGTGGGTGAGGTGGGTGAAGCCCTGGGCTTGATCATCGACCACCCGCAGATCGGCGGCGGCCGCTTCGAGGGTTACACCTCGGCCGGGGCAACCGAAAGCAAGATCCGTCGCAATGTCTTTCGCCAAGGTGATGCCTATTGGAGTTCGGGTGACCTGCTGCGTTATGACGAAGACGGCTACCTGTACTTCATCGACCGCATCGGCGATACCTTCCGCTGGAAGAGCGAAAACGTCTCGACCCTGGAGGTGGCGGCTGCGCTGGGCGATTTTGCCGGGCTTGAGCTGATCAACATCTACGGTGTGCAGGTGCCTGGGCAGGAGGGCCGCGCCGGCATGGCGGCGGTGCTGATGCAGCCTGGGCAGCGCTTTGACCCTCAAGCGTTCTATGCGCTGACCGAGGCGCGTTTGCCACGCTATGCGGCGCCAGTGTTCGTGCGGGTGTCGGCGGCGGCTGACCTGACCAGCACGTTCAAATTGCGCAAGGTCGACCTGCAGCGCCAGGGTTATGCGCCGACGGCGTTCAGCGACCCGCTGTTCATCCGTGACGAAAGCAGCCGCAGCTATGTGCCGTACAGCACACAGGTGCTGGAGCGCATTGGTCTGGCCGCTTTTGCCGGTGACGTCAGTGAGTAGCCTGGATGCCCAGGGGCACGAATGGCGCTCAGGCCTGCGCTTCCCCTGGCCGCAGCCACCGGCCAATGGCGAGGTTCAGCAGGTCGCCGAAGGGCTTTTTTGGCTGCGCATGCCGCTGCCATTCGGGCTTGACCACATCAACCTGTACCTGCTGCGCCACGACGAGGGCTGGGTGGCGGTCGATACCGGGCTCAACAATCTGCAGACGCGCGACATCTGGGAAGCGCTGTTTGCCACGGTATTGGGTGGTTTGCCGCTGGTGGCGGTGATCTGCACGCACTTTCACTCGGACCATGTCGGGGTGCTCGGCTGGTTGACCGAGCGCTTCCGCTGCCCGGTGTTCATGAGCGCCAGTGAATATCAGGCCATGCATCAGCTGGGCGAGCCGGGCGACATCGGCGCCAGCTGGGCGTTTTACCAGCATTACCAGCGCGCAGGCTTCAACCAGGAGCAGACCGCAGCGTTGTTTCCGCTGCTGGGCTCTGCGCACTTTCGGCCAGAGGTGCCGACCAGCTTCCGGCGCCTGAGCGAGGGCACCCAGCTGACGATCGGCGGGCGCCGTTGGCGGGTCCTGATCGGCCGCGGCCATTCGCCGGAGCATGCCTGCCTGCACTGCGCCGAGGACGGCCTGTTGATTTCCGGTGACCAGGTGCTGCCGCGCATCACCTCCAGTGTCTGCGTGCAAGTCACCGAGCCCGATGCCGACCCGCTGCGCGACTGGCTGGACTCGGTCGAGCGCTTGCGGGAGGTGCCCGACAGCGTGCTGGTGCTGCCGGCGCATGAACGGCCGTTTTACAACCTGCATTTACGCCTTGATCAACTGCGCGCGCATCACCAGGGGCACTTGCAACAGCTGTTGGCCGCCTGCACCGCGCCGCGCAGTGCCGTGGAACTGATGGCCGAGCTGTTTCCCAAGGTAAAGGGACGCTTCGATGAATTGATGGCGATTGGCGAGACCCTGGCGCATGTCAATTACCTGATTGCGCAAGGGCAACTGGTGCGTGAAGAAACAGCCGGCGTGTTCCGTTACGGGCGCACGCCCGAGGGTGTCATCGCTCAGTCGGTGCTAGGGCAGCTCTGAGCAGGCTGAGGGTAACGAGTGGTGTTCTTGCACTTTTGCGCGACCGTCAGGTCGTTAATCGGGAGAGGCAGTGTGACTAATAAAAACAACAAATATGGTGCTGGCCCAGGTGTATCGGGTTTCGAGTTATCGGGTCTGATGGTAGCAATTGCACTGGTGTCCACGCCCGCATGGTCCGGTGAAACCATCGAGTTCGACAACGGCACGACGATCGACTGGACGGTGACCACCAGCTACGGCCTGGGGGTTCGCCTGTCGGACCCCTCGAGCAAGCTGTTGACAGCCAACGCCGATGATGGCGACCGCAACTTCGACAAGGGCAGCCTGGTGACCAACCGTATCGGTGCCCTGGCCGAGATGATCGTGCGCAAGGACAACTACGGCGGGGTGCTGCGCGCCAGTACCTTCTACGATGACGTCTACCATCGCTCCAACGACAACGACTCACCGGGCACGGTCAACAAGGCCGGCGACCACAACGAGTTCACCAGCGACACCAAGTATTACAGCGGCGGGCGCAGCAAGTTCCTTGACGCTTACGTGTTCAGCGGTTGGCGCTTTGACAATGGCTCGATGCTCGACGTCAAGGCTGGGCGCCATATCGAGTCGTGGGGCGAAAGTTTGTTCTACCCCGGCGTCAGCGGTGTACAGAGCCCGTCCGATGCGGTCAAGGCCGCGCAGCCAGGGGTCGAGGTCAAGGAAGTGCTGTTGCCGGTCGGGCAGGTGTCGGCGTCGTATCGCTTGAACCCCCAGTGGACCTTGGGCGCTTACGTGCAATACGAATGGATGGGCACGGAGCTGCCGCCGGTGGGCAGCTACCTGTCCACCAGCGATGTGGTCGGGCCAGGCCGAGAGTTTCTCATCGGGGCCAATGGTTCGCGGATCAACTACCAAGGCACCGATGAACCGCGTGACAGCGGCCAGTGGGGAGCACAGGTACGCTTTCGCCCAGTGCCCGCCCTGGAACTGTCACTGTTTCATGTCAATTATCATGACAAGAACCCAGCCACTGCCCTGGTGGGTTACCGCGCCGTCCCGGCCGGGCCAGGCGTGTTCTTCGGGACGCCGGATGGCTACCGCATTACCTACTTTGAAGACATCAAGCTGACCGGGATCAGCGCCTCGACCAAAATCGGCGAGACCCAGATCGGCGGCGAGTGGTCATATCGCGACGGTGCCCCGGTGATGGTCAACACCGGCCTGGGCCCGACCCCTGCGCGCGGTAAGGGCCAGCAAATGCAGCTGTCGGCTATCCGCATTCTGGGTGACCGGCCTTGGGCGAGCCAGACCTCGCTCACCGCCGAGATCGTGCATGTGCGGGTCGACAGCGTTGATGAGGCCTCGGCCGCGCCGAACCTGCAGGGGCTGGGCAACAGCCTGATTCCGTCCATGCGCCCGCTGGTGCAACCGTCTGACGACTATACCTACAAGACCTCGACTGGCTGGCGCAGCAAGACCGCCAGTGCCTACACCCTGGGTGCCTCCTTCAGTTACCCGGGCGTGTTCGACGGCTGGGACCTGGAAGTGCCGGTGAACTTCTCCAACGTGTTCAGCGGTGCAACGCCGATGGCCGGGACCATCTCCGGGTTGCAAGGCGATCGGCGGTTGAGCATGGGCGCCACGTTCAAGTACCTGGGCAACCTGGAAGTCGCCCTGCGGGTCACTGGCTACCTGGGCGATGCTGACCCGGTCAAGCGCCTGCTGGCAGACCGCGACTACGGTACATTCTCGGTCAAATACAGCTTCTGATTGGCATGCCAGCGTCAGGGTTGAGTCAACCCTGGCGCCGGCCGCCGGCCTAGTCAAAATGGACGATCACTCGCCACGGCACCTGTGGCATGGTCGCAAGGCAAAAACCTCAAGCACACAGCCTTCGAGTGGGGGATACATGGGTCTTAAAGGTCATGCGGCGATTGTCGGCGCCGCGCAATACAAACCCGAGAAATACGCCACAGCGCCGCGAATGTTCCATCTCGAGCAAGTCGCCGACCTGGCGGCGCAAGCGCTGCGCGACGCCGGCTTGCGTGCCGAAGACCTCGATGGTCTGGTGATCAATGGCCCGCACTTCCACGAAGCTTCGGTGTTCGTACCGGCCATGGCCGCCGAATACCTGGGTTTGTCTGTCAATTTTGCCGAAGTGGTCGACCTTGGAGGTTGTACTGCGGTGGGCATGGTCTGGCGCGCGGCTGCGGCGATCGAACTGGGCCTGTGCCAGGCGGTGCTGTGTGTGATGCCGGCGCGCCTGGCGCCGATGGGCCCCGACGAAGATCCTGGGGCAATGGCCCGCGCCATGCGTTACGGCGGTCACAGCACCGCCTTCGGCGCGCCGGAGGCGGAGTTCGATCTGCCTTACGGCCACATGGGCCAGAACACCGGCTACGCCATGATTGCCCAGCGCTACGCCGCGCAGTACGGTTACGACCCGGTGGCCATGGCCAAGATTGCCGTTGATCAGCGCACCAATGCCTTGGCCAACCCGCAGGCGATGTTCTACGGGCAGCCTTTGACGGTCGAGCAGGTACTGGCGAGCAAACGCGTGGCTGATCCTTTGCACGTACTCGAGATTGTCATGCCGGTGGCCGGCGGCGCGGCACTGATCATTGCCTCCAAGGAAGTGGCCGCACGTGCACGCAAGCGCCCGGCATTCATCACAGGCTTCGGTGAGCACCTGGCGTTCAAGTCGCCTTCGTATGCACGGGACATGCTCAACACCCCGATTGGCCCTGCTTCGCGCCGTGCGTTCGAGATGGCCGGCCTCAAACCGGGTGATGTCGATGCGGCGCAGATCTATGACTGTTACACCATTACCGCCTTGCTGACCCTGGAAGACGCCGGGTTCTGTGCCAAGGGTGAGGGCATGCAGTTTGTTCGCGAGCATGACCTGACCTGGCGCGGCGATTTCCCGATGAATACCCACGGTGGCCAGCTCAGCTTTGGCCAGGCGGGCGCTGCAGGGGGAATGTCACAGGTGATCGAAGCTGTTACGCAGATCAGCGGTGAGGCGGGTGAGCGCCAGCTTGAACGCTGCGACGCTGTCTACGTCTCGGGTACCGGTGGCGTGATGAGTGAGCAGGCCGCCTTGATTCTTCAGGGAGCATGACCCGTATGTCGAACAATAAGCCAATGCCGGTGCCGACCGAAATTTCTGCGCCGTTCTGGGAAGGCCTGAAGGCACAGCGCCTGTTGATCCAGCAGTGCAACGCCTGTGAACACTGGGTGTTCTACCCGCGCAGACACTGCCCGCAGTGCCTGGCCCATGACCTGAGCTGGCGCGAAGTCAGTGGTGGCGCCACCCTGTACAGCTTCACCGTGGCCCGCATTGCCACGTTGCCGGATTTTGCCGATGAGATGCCGCAAAAGCTGGCCGTCATCGAGCTGGACGAAGGCGTGCGAATCAACACCACCCTGGTGGGGCTTGAAGAGGATCAGATCCGCATCGGCATGCGGCTCAAACCGGTGTTTGCCGAAGTCGACGCCAAGGGCACCCGTTTACTGCGCTTTACCGGTCCGGACCAGGACAGCGCAGCGCTGCAGCGCTACAACGGTGCGCCTCAGGCGCAAGCGCAGGAGCAGGGTGAAGCCGCACCTGTACGCTTGATCGCCATGGACGATGACGTGGCGCTGCAGAGCCTGGTCAGCAACACCTTCAGCGCCTGGAGCAACGAGATCGTTATCGATCAAGCCCTGATCGATGCCTTTGCCGCGCTGTCGGGTGATGACTACTGGATTCACACCGATCCGCAGCGTGCGCGCAAAGACAGCCCGTTTGGCGGCACCATTGCCCACGGCGCGTTGGTGCAGGTGTTGCAGTCCCGGCTCAAGCTGGCGCTGGGTTATGAAATCACCGGCTTCAGCACCATGGTCAACTACGGCTCCGACCGCCTGCGCTTCCCGGCGCCGGTGCCGGCCGGCTCGCGTGTTCATGCGCGGGCCAGGGTCAAGCAGGTGGCGCGGGTCAAGCGTGGCACCCAGTTGACCCTGGAGGTGAATACCCACGTCGTCGGCAGTGATCGCCCCTCGGTCATCAACGACCTGGTGATCCTGTACATGTAACCCCTGCGGTGGGCGCAAGCTTGCCCTGCGATGCGATGTGCCTGGCGCATCGCTATCGCGGGGCAAACCTGCTTCCACCGCCTGCATTTCAGTATTGCCGATAGATCAACTGCTTAGTCTCAACGGACGATGAGCACCAGGCCCGCCCTCAGCACAATGAAGACCAACAAAGGTCCAGTCATTGAGGAGCAGGGCATGATGGATATTCGGGGGCTGAGCTACTTCGTCGCTCAAATCGAAAACCTCAGTCAGTGGCAACGTTATGCCGAAGACGTACTGGGCATGATGGTATTGCCCGCGCCCGGTGGCGGACTGTACGTGAAGATGGATGAGCGGCCGTTTCGCATGCTCATCGTCGAAGGCGCCGAGGCGGGCTACCTGGCCTCTGGCTGGGAGTTGGCCAGTGAGCGGGCTTTCAACGCCGCATTACAGGCCCTGGAGCAGAACGGTGTGCGCTGGGAAGCAGGCACTGCCGCCGAGATCGAGCAGCGCGGCGTGCAGGCACTGGTCAGTGTGCTGGACCCCTCCGGCAACCGCCACGAGTTGAGCTGGGGGCATCGTTCCGACTGCCTGCCATTCGTTTCGCCGCAAGGCGTGCCGGGCTTTGTCACCGGCGACATGGGCCTGGGCCACACCGTGCTGCCGGCCACGGACTTTGACGCGACCCTGGCCTTCGTCAAGGACGTGCTGGGCTTCGAGCTGTCGGACATCTTCAACTTTCGCCCCGACCCGGCAGCCCCGCCAATCCGCATCCACTTCCTGCATTGCCGCAACAGCCGCCATCACTCGCTGGCGCTGGCGGAGTACGCGGTGCCGTCAGGCTGCGTGCACGTGATGGTCGAAGTGGGCTCGATGACTGAAGTGGGCCGTGCCCATGACCGGCGCCTGGCCCACCAGGTACCGCTGTCGGCAACCCTCGGCCAGCACCTCAATGACCGGATGACCTCGTTTTACATGAAGACCCCGTCCGGCTTCGACCTGGAGTACGGCTACGGCGGCCTGCAAGTGGACTGGGCTGAGCATTCGGCCTTCGAATTTACCCGGGTAAGCCTGTGGGGGCATGACTTTTCCGTCGGCCAACAGCAAGGAGATGTGCAATGAACAAGCAAATGACGGCGGCCGATGCCGTGGCGCACCTGCGCGATGGCATGACCATCGGCTTCGGCGGCTGGGGGCCACGGCGCAAGCCAATGGCGGTTGTACGCGAGATTCTGCGTTCCCCCGTCAAGGACCTGACTGTGGTCGCCTACGGTGGCCCGGAAGTGGGCATGCTGTGTGCGGCGGGCAAGGTCAAGAAGTTGGTGTTCGGCTTTGCCACCCTCGACGCCATTCCGCTGGAGCCCTATTACCGCAAAGCCCGCGAAGCCGGTGGGCTGGAGTTGCTAGAGGTGGATGAAGGCATGTTCCAGTGGGGCCTGCGTGCAGCGGCCATGCGTTTGCCGTTTCTGCCGACCCGCTGCGGCCTGGCCACCGATGTCACACGGCTGAACCCAGCGCTTAAAACCATTCAGTCGCCGTATGACGACGGTGAAGTGCTGCTGGCCATGCCCGCCCTGAACCTGGACGTAGCGTTTGTCCACGTCAACGTCGCCGACCGCCTGGGCAACACCCTGGTGACCGGCCCGGACCCATATTTCGACCACCTGTTCGCCCGCGCTGCCCAGCAGTGCTTCGTGTCTTGCGAGCAACTGCACGAACGACTGGAACTGACCACCGAGCAGGCACGCTGCAACACCTTCGAACGTTATTTGGTCAGCGGCGTGATCCATGCGCCGTTCGGCGCCCACCCGACCGCCTGCCAGCCCGAGTATGGCTGGGACCTGAGCCACCTCAAACGCTATGCCGCCAGTGCCGGTGAAGAGGGCGGTTGGCAAGCCTATGTGGCGCAGTACGTGGCGGCCGGTGAGCGGGCTTATCAAGAGCACAACGGCGGTGCCGAACGCATGGGCTCTCTGGCCCTGCCAGTGTTCTGAGGAGGATGAAAATGTCGACTACCTGTGAATTTACCCTCGCCGAACTGATGATTGTCGCGGCCAGCGAAGCCTGGCGTGACAACGGCGAGCTGATTGCCTCGGGTCTTGGTGTGATCCCGCGCCTGGGCGCCAGCCTGGCCAAGCTCAGCCACAGTCCGCAACTGCTGATGACCGACAGCGAGGCCTACCTTGTCGAAGAGCCGATCCCGCTGGGGCCGCGTGGTGATCATGTGCCGAAATATTCCGGTTCGCTGAACTTCGAACGGGTGTTCGAGTGCGTCTGGGGAGGCCGCCGTCACGCCATGATCGGCCCGACGCAGATCGACCGCTGGGGCCAGAGCAACCTTTCCTGCGTGGGCGATTACCACAAGCCCAAGGCCGCAATGCTCGGTGTGCGAGGGTTGCCCGGCAACAGCATCAACCACATCAACTCGTTCTTTGTGCCCAGCCATAACACCCGCGTGTTCGTCAGCGGCGAAGTGGACATGGTCTCTGGCGTCGGGTTCAAGGCCGACCGCTGGCCACAAGGGGTACGCCGCGACCTGATGGACATCCGCCTGATCGTCACCGACTTGTGCGTGATGGATTTCGACGGCCCGGACCGCGCGGTTCAGGTGCGCAGCTTGCACCCGGGTGTGAGCTTCGAGCAGGTGCAGGAAAACACCGGTTTCCCGTTGCTCAAGTCAGCGTCGCTGAAAGAGACCGTACACCCGACGCCTGAGCAACTGGCCCTGATCCATCGGCTCGACCCCCATGATCTGCGCAGTTCGGCGATCAAGGGCAACCCGGCTGGCATTCGCGTGGCGTAAGGCGAGGGACATGAGCATGAACAGCCCTGACAGTGAATTCGTCGAGCGTGCAGACCATTCGGTCTACGAAACGCAGGAGCCGGTGTTGTACAGCGTGGCAGAAGGTATCGCCACGCTGACCATGAACCGGCCAGGCTTCAACAACGCGCAGAACTCGCAGATGACCTATGCGCTGGATGCGGCGCTGCGCCAGGCCGTCAACGATGACGCGGTCAAGGTCATTGTGCTGCGCGGGGCCGGCAAGCATTTTTCGGCCGGCCATGACATTGGCACGCCCGGGCGCGATATCAACAAACCGTTCGAGCGTGCACACCTGTGGTGGGATCACACCAACAAGCCCGGCGGCGAGCAGCTGTATGCCCGTGAGCAAGAGGTGTACCTGGGCATGTGCCGGCGCTGGCGTGAACTGCCCAAGCCTACCATTGCCATGGTCCAGGGTGCGTGTGTGGCCGGTGGGCTGATGCTGGCCTGGGTCTGCGACCTGATCGTGGCCAGCGACGATGCGTTTTTCCAGGACCCTGTGGTACGCATGGGCATTCCGGGGGTGGAGTACTTCGCCCACCCGTATGAGCTGAACCCGCGCATCGCCAAGGAGTTTCTGTTCACTGGCGACCGCATGAGCGCCGAGCGCGCCTACCAGATGGGCATGGTCAATCGGGTACTGCCGCGCGAAGACCTGGAGCAGGGCACCTATGCGCTGGCGGCCGGCATTGCCCGGCAGCCGCGAATGGGCCTTGCACTGACCAAACAGGCCATCAACCACGTCGAGGATCTGCAGGGTAAACGCACGGCGATGGACGCCGCCTTTGCCTGGCACCACTTCGCCCATGCCCACAACGAGTTACTGTCGGGTGACAAGCTGGGCGGCTTTGATGCCAAGGCCATGGCCCAGGCCAACAAGGCCGCCGCCAGTGGAGAGCAGGCATGAGCCGCTGGTTGTGTACGCCGCTGACCGAAACCCTGGGCTGTCGCTACCCGATCGTGCAGACCGCCATGGGTTGGGTTGCAGACGCCAACCTCGTGATTGCCACGACCCGCGCCGGTGGTTTCGGTTTTCTGGCCGGGGCAACGATTGCGGCCGATGCCCTGGAGGGCGAGATCAACAAGGTCATCGCCGCCACCGGTGGCAGCAATTTCGGCCTGAACTTCCACATGTTCCAGGAAAACGCGGCGCAATGCGTTGACCTGGCGATTCGCTACCGCCTGCGTGCTGTCAGTTATGGACGAGGCCCGGACAAACAAACCATCGCCCGTTTCAAGGCCGCCGGGGTGCTGTGCATCCCGACGGTGGGCGCACTCAAACACGCCCTGAAGGCGGTGGAGCTGGGCGCGGACATGATCACCATCCAGGGCGGCGAAGGCGGCGGCCATACCGGTGGTGTGCCCAGTTCGATCCTCTTGCCCCAGGTACTGGCAGCGGTGTCGGTACCGGTGATCGCCGCGGGCGGTTACTCCACCGGCAGAGGCCTTGCCGGCGCGCTGGCGGCCGGCGCCGTGGGTATTGCCATGGGTACGCGCTTTTTGATGACCCGCGACTCGCCTACGCCGTCGAGCACCTTGGTGCATTACCTCAAGGTCAACGACCCGCAACGGGTGCGGGTGACCACTGCGGTGGACGGCATGCGCCACCGCATGATCGAGAACCCGTTCATCAACCGCCTGGAGCAGGCCGGGCCATTCGGGCGCTTGCGCATCGCGTTGCGCAGCGCCTGGAAATGGAAGCAGCAAACCGGCATGAGCCTGAGCCATTTGTTCGGTGTTCTGCGCCAGGCACTCAAGGAAGACCCCGGCGCGCTGTCGCAAACGGTGATGGCCGCCAACCAGCCGGTCCTGCTGCAGCGTTCGATGATCGACGGTGTTCCGGACGAAGGCATTCTGCCCAGCGGCCAGGTGGCCGCCGCCATTGGCGAACTCAAGAGCTGCCAGCAAGTGATCGAAGAAATTGCCCAGGAAGCCGAGCGCTGCCTGGATGCCCTACTGGCTCGCCGTAGCGAGCATCAGCCTGCCGAACGTTGGAGAACACCCTCATGAGTCAAGCATTTACCACACAGATCGAAGCGGGCATTGCCGAGCTGGTGCTGGCCAAACCGCCGGTCAATGCCCTGGGCAGCCAGGAGTGGATGGACCTGGCCCATCAGATCGAAGCACTGGGCGCCAACCCCGAGGTCCGGGTGATCGTCATCCGTGCCGAAGGGCGCGGTTTCTGCGCCGGTGTCGACATCAAGGAACTGGATGCCCACCCCGAGCGCATCGTCGCGGTCAATGCCGGTAACTATGCGGCGTTCAAGGCGGTGCATCGCAACCCGGTGCCGGTCATCGTCGCCGTGCACGGCTTCGTCCTCGGCGGCGGTGTCGGCATTACCGGCGCTGCCGACATTGTCGTGGCCTCCGAGTGCGCCACCTTTGCCTTGCCAGAAGTCGACCGTGGGGCCATGGGCGGCGGCGCGCACCTGCAGCGTTTGTTCCCGGTGCAGAAGGTTCGGTATCTGTTCTTCACCGGCGACAAGATCGGCGCCGCCGAGGCCGAGCAGTACGGCTTCATCGAGCGCGTGGTGCCCAAAGAGCAACTGCGTGAAACCGCGCTGGAAATTGCCGCCAGGATCGCCGCCAAGAGCCCGGTGATGATCCGTATCGCCAAGGAAGCCCTCAACGGCATCGAGGACGGCAACCTGGAAGACAAATACCGCTGGGAGCAGGGGCTCACCCTGCAGGCCTACACCAGTCCGGATTCTGCGCAAACCCGCCGCGCGTTCGTCGAAAAACGCGACGCCAAGTTCTGAGGGAGTGCCATGGAACTCGCTTATACCCCCAAGCAAAAGGCCTTCCGCGCGGAAGTGCGTGAATGGCTGGCGGCCAATCAGCCGACTGCGCCCCTGGCCAACTACGACACCCGTGAAGGGTTCGAGCAGCACCGGGCCTGGGAGGCGAAGCTGTTCGAGCAGCGCCTGTCGATGGTCATGTGGCCCAAGGCTTACGGCGGGCGCGGTTGCGACCTGATCGAGTGGCTGATTTTCGAGGAAGAGTACTACGGCGCCGACGCGCCGATGCGCATCAACCAGAACGGTCAGCTGCTGCTGGGCCCGACGTTGATGGAGTTCGGGACCGAGGCACAGAAGCAGCGCTTCCTGCCGCGCATGGCGTCCAGTGTCGACATGTGGGCCCAGGGCTGGTCCGAGCCCAATGCCGGCTCCGACATGGCCGCGATCACCAGCAAGGCGATCCGCGATGGCGATCACTATGTGCTCAACGGGCAGAAAACCTGGTCCAGCCGTGCACTGTTTGCCGACTGGCTGTTTGGCTTGTTCCGCAGCGACCCGGCCTCGACCCGGCACAACGGCTTGTCATTCGTGATGGTGCCGCTGGATGCACCGGGCGTGACCATCCGGCCGATCAAGGCGCTGAACGGCAAGAACACCTTCGCCGAAGTGTTTTTCGACGATGTGCGCGTGCCGGTCGAAAACTGCATTGGTGCCGAAGGCCAGGGCTGGCACGTGGCGATGGCCACTGCGGGCTTTGAGCGAGGGTTGCTGCTGCGTTCGCCGGCACGGTTCCAGGCCACGGCGCGCAAGTTGGTACAGCTGTACAACGCCAACCGCCAGAGCGCAGACCGCGACCCGAGCATCCGCGATGCGGTTGTCGAGGCCTGGCTGGGCGCTGAAGGCTATGCGTTGTCGTCTTATCACACCGTCGGGCGTTTGAGCCGTGGCGCGCAGATCGGCGCCGAGTCGAGCATCAACAAGGTCATCTGGTCGGAGCTCGACTTGAAAATGCACGAAACCGCCATGCGCATTCTTGGCGCGCGCGGCGAGCTGTTGAGCAGCGCTGCGCAAGCGGTCGAAGGTGGCTGGCTTGATGGCTTCCTGTTCGCTCAGGCCGGGCCGATCTATGCCGGTACCAACGAAATCCAGCGCAACATCATCGCCGAGCGCATGCTCGGCCTGCCGAAATAGGAGCCGGCCATGGACTTTACCTTTACCGATGATCAGCTCACGTTTCGCGAAGCCATCAGCCGTTTCCTGATGACCGAGGCGGCGCCGGAGATGCTGCGTGAGATCTGGGAAACCGATACAGGCCGCTCCACTGACTTGCGCAACAAGATAGCTGAACAGGGCCTGACGGCATTGTCGGTGCCCGAGCAGTTCGGCGGCCTGGGCATGGACGATGTGGCCTGGGCACTGATGACCCAGGAGTTGGGCTACTACGCCATCCCGGACTCGCTGGCCGACACGGCGTATGTGGTCACCGGCCTGCTCAATGGCCTGCCCGATGACAACCCGGTCAAAGCCCGCCTGTTGCCGCGCATCGCCGAAGGCAGCGTGCGCCTGGCGATCGGCCACCCGATCAACCCGTTGGTGCCTGACGCACCGCTGGCAGAGTGGCTGATCCTTGCCCACGGCGATGAAGTGCATGCGGTGGCGCGCGCGCAGGTCGATGTGCAGGCCAACGCCAGTATCGATGCCTCCAGGCGCCTGGGCCTGGTGAGCTGGCAGCCAACTCGCGACACCCTGCTGATCGGCGGCGAACAGGGGCGGGCCTTGTGGGCCGAGACCCTGAACCGCGGCGCCTTGTCGGTAGCCGGGCAGCTGCTTGGGCTGGCCCAGCGGATCCTCGACCTGTCGGTGGACTACGTGGCCCAGCGCAAGCAGTTCGGCAAACCGATTGGCAGCTTCCAGGCGGTCAAGCATCACCTGGCCGATGTCGCCAGCAAGATCGAGTTCGCCAAACCCGTGCTGTACCGCGCGGCCTATGCCCTGGCCCAGGGTGATCGCCATGCCGACGTCTATGTTTCGCAGGCCAGGCTGGCCTGTTGCGATGCCAGCTGGCTCGCGGCGCGCCATGGTATCCAGGTGCACGGGGCGATGGGTTACACCTGGGAAGTCGACCTGCAGATGTTCATGAAGCGCGTGTGGTCGCTGGACCCGTTTTGGGGCGACCGTGCCACCCATAAAACCCGCGTCGCCGCCTATGTGCTCAGCGATGAAGCCCGGCTTGGGCCGGGCGCCACCTTCGAGGACTGAGCCATGCCCCAAGCGTATATCGTCGATGCCTTGCGCAGCCCAACGGGCAAGCGCAAAGGCAGCCTGGCCCATATGCATGCCATTGACCTGGGCGCGCATGTGTTGAACGCGCTGGTCGAGCGCAATGCCATTCCTGCCCACGAGTATGACGACGTGATTTTCGGCTGCGTCGACGCCATCGGCTCGCAAGCGGGCGACATTGCCCGCACCAGCTGGCTGGCCGCCGGCTTGCCGCTGAACGTACCGGGAACCACGGTCGACCGGCAGTGTGGGTCGTCGCAACAGGCGCTGCATTTTGCTGCCCAGGCGGTGATGAGCGGCATGCAGGAGGTGGTGGCTGTTGGTGGTGTGCAGACCATGACCCAGATCCCGATCTCGTCGGCGATGCTCGCCGGTCAACCGCTTGGCTTCAGTGACCCGTTTTCCGGCAGCAAAGGCTGGCAGGCGCGCTTTGGCCAGCAGCCAGTCAATCAGTTCTACGCCGCCCAGCGCATCGCCGATCACTGGCAGATCAGCCGCCAAGACATGGAGGTGTTTGCCCTGGAAAGCCATCGTCGTGCCTTGGCTGGCGCAGATGCCGGCTATTTCGCCAGCGAGATCGTTGCCTGCGAAGGCCTGGACTTCGATGAGACACCGCGGCTCAGCAGCCTGGAGAAAATGGCCAGCCTGGAGCCTGTGAGTGCTGAATTCCCGTCGATCACAGCCGCCGTATCGAGCCAGACCTGCGATGCCTCGGCGGCGTTACTGGTGGTCTCGGAGGCGGCGCTCAAGCGCTACAACCTGACCCCCAGGGCGCGCATTCATCACCTGTCGGTGCTCGGCGATGATCCGATCTGGCACCTGACGGCACCGATTGCAGCCACCCGTGCGGCGCTCAAGAAAGCTGGCCTGCGCATGGCCGATATCGACCTGGTGGAGATCAACGAAGCCTTCGCCTCGGTGGTCATGGCCTGGGCCAAGGAGCTCGATTACGACCCGGCTCGCACCAACGTCAATGGCGGTGCCATCGCCCTTGGCCACCCACTGGGCGCTACCGGTGCGCGCTTGATGACCACTTTGCTGCATTCGCTTGAACGCACCGGCGGGCGTTATGGCCTGCAAACCATGTGCGAGGGCGGCGGCCAGGCCAACGTCAGCATCATCGAACGGCTTTGAAGCCGCCCACACTCAACAACAGGAAAACATCCTATGGGAATCTGTGCAGGTCGTACTGCGATCATCACCGGTGCCGGTGGCGGGCTGGGCCGCGCCTATGCGTTGGCCTTTGCCGCTGAAGGCGCCAATGTGGTGGTCAATGACATTCGTCGCGAGGCCGCCGAAGCGGTGGTCGACGAGATTTGTTCGCGTGGTGGCCAAGCAATCGCCAATGATGGCGACATCACCACCCTGAGCAGCGCTCAAGGCATCGTCGATGCTGCATTGGCGGCGTTCGGCGAAGTGCATGTGCTGGTCAACAACGCCGGGGTGCTGCGTGATCGCATGTTCATCAGCCTGTCGGAAGAGGACTGGGACATGGTGATGCGCGTGCACCTCAAGGGGCATTACTGCCTGGCCAACATCCTTGGCCGGCGCTGGCGCGATCAAGCCAAGGCCGGAAAGCCTGTGGCGGCGCGCATTATCAACACCAGTTCCGGCGCCGGCTTGCAGGGCTCGATCGGGCAGTCCAACTATGCGGCGGCCAAAGGCGGTATCGCTTCGCTGACCTTGGTGCAGGCGGCGGAACTGGCCCGCTATGGCGTTACCGCCAACGCCCTGGCCCCGGCGGCGCGCACGGCGATGACCGAAAGCGCAATGCCGGACATGGTCAAAAAGCCAGACGATGACAGCTTCGACGCCTGGGCGGCAGAGAACGTCGCGCCTTTGGTGGTATGGCTGGGCAGCGAGGCCTCCGGGCATGTCAGCGGCCAGCTGTTCGAGAGCCAGGGCGGCCGGATCTCCCTCGGTGATGGCTGGCGCACCGGCATCACCCGCGACAAGGGCGCACGCTGGCAGGTCGCTGAAATAGGGGCGGCGGTCGATGCGATCCTCAGCGAAGCACCCAAGGCGCAAAAGGTCTGGGGCACGTGAGCGCGGCTTGATGTACAGGCGTCGGCGTTGTCGGCGCCTACTCGTGTTCCCTTGCCATAATCGACCCCGTCCGTTTTGACGATGTGCCTGCCCCCTGCGGCCTTTATACCTGTCGACAACCTGTTTTCTGTCAGAGGTATACCGCGTGAAACAAGCCCCTCCCTATGTGCCAGGCCACCAGTTGCTGGCTGGTAAATCCGTGCTCATCACTGCCGCCGCCGGCGCCGGCATCGGCTATGCCGCGGCCAGGCGCTGCGCCGAAGAAGGCTGCCGCGCCCTGATGATTTCCGATGTCCATCCCCGGCGCCTGGAGCAGGCGGTTGAACAGCTCAAGGCCGACACCGGCTTGCAGGGCGTTTATGGCCAGCTGTGCAACGTCACCGTCGAGACCGAGGTGCAAGCCCTGGTCGCCGCCGCCGAACAGGCCCTCGGTGGTGTCGATGTGCTGATCAACAATGCAGGCCTTGGTGGCTCCAGGCGCGTTACCGAGATGAGCGATGAAGAGTGGCTGCGGGTCATCGACGTGACCCTCACCGGCACCTTCCGCATGACCCGCGCGATGCTGCCGCATATGGAACGCCGCGGTAGCGGGGCGATCGTCAACAACGCGTCGGTGCTTGGCTGGCGTGCGCAGAAAGAGCAGGCGCACTACGCCGCCGCCAAGGCTGGCGTGATGGCGCTGACTCGCTGCAGTGCGCTGGAAGCTGCCGAAAGCGGGGTGCGCATCAACGCCGTGTCGCCGTCGATTGCCTTGCACGAATTTCTCAAGAAGGCCAGCAGCGAAGAACTGCTGGCCAGGCTGGCCGACCGTGAAGCCTTTGGCCGCGCCGCTGAAGTCTGGGAAGTCGCCAACGTCATGATCTTCCTGGCCAGCGATTACGCCTCCTACATGGTTGGCGAAGTGCTGTCGGTCAGTTCACAACAGGCTTGAGGGCACCCCATGAGCACCCGATTCAGTAGCGCCGAGCAAATGCTCAAGGCCCAGGGCCTGGACCTGGGCGTCACCGACTGGCTGCAGCTGACCCAGGCGCGGGTCAACCTGTTTGCCGAAGCCACTGGCGATCAGCAGTGGATACATGTTGACCCCGGGCGCGCCGCCAATGGCCCGTTTGGGGCGTGCATCGCCCATGGCTACCTGACCCTGGCCCTGGCCAACCTGTTCATGCCGCAACTGATGAGCATCGACAACATGGCCATGGGGGTGAACTACGGCACCGATCGGGTGCGTTTCCCCGCCGTGGTGAAAGTTGGTGCGCGGGTACGTGGCCGGGGCCAGGTCATCAGTGCCGAGCTGATCGGCAGTGCGGTACAGCTGGTGGTGCGCATCAGCGTCGAGATCGAGGGCGCCGAACGCCCTGGCTGCGTGGTCGACACCATCAGCCGTTACACCTTCAATCCCATCACCGAGTGAGCCTGTTCATGGACAAGCAAGACGTTGTAATCGTAGCGACTGCCCGTACCGCGCTGAGCAAATCCTTTCGCGGCTCTTTCAACGACACCGAAGCCCCGGTGCTTGGCGGCCATGTCGTGCGCGCGGTGGTCGAGCGTGCCGGTATCGAGCCTGGCGCGGTGGATGACGTGATCATGGGCGCGGCGGTACAGCAGGGCACCCAGGGCTACAACATAGGCAGGCTGTGCGCCTACACCGGTGGTTTACCTGACAGCGTGCCGGGCATGGCCCTGGACCGTATGTGCGCTTCTGGCCTGATCAGTATCGGCATGGCGGCGAAGAACATTCTGGCCGGTGAAATGAGCATTGCCATCGGCGGGGGTGTCGAGTCGCTGTCGCTGACCCAGAACAAGCACAAGAACACCTACCGCAACCAGTCGGAGGCGGTGCTGGCGTGCATGCCAAGCGCCTATATCCCGATGATCGAAACCGCCGAGATCGTTGCCCGGCGCTATGGCATCAGCCGCGCCGCCCAGGACGACTACTCGCTGCAAAGCCAGCAGCGCACGGCGGCCGCCCAGCGCGACGGCCTGTTCGACGAAGAAATCGTACCGCTGCAAGTGCGCAAGCTGCGCTTTGACAAGGAAGGGCAGCCCAATGGCCATGAGCAGGTGGTGGCCGAGCGCGACGAGTGCAACCGTCCTTCGACCCGTTTCGAAGACCTGGCAGCGCTGAAACCTGTGTGGAAGAACGGCCAATGGGTCGAGCAGGGTGAGTTCATTACCGCTGGCAACGCTTCGCAGTTCTCCGATGGCGCCTCGGCCAGCTTGCTGATGAGCCGCGCCGAGGCCGCCCGGCGTGGCCTGAAACCGCTGGGGACTTACCGCGGCATCGCCGTGGCCGGCTGCGCGCCAGAAGAGATGGGCATCGGCCCGGTGCTGGCGGTGCCCAAACTGCTCAAGCGCTTCGGTTTGAGCGTTGCCGATATCGGGCTGTGGGAAATCAACGAAGCCTTTGCCTGCCAGGTTCTGCATTGCCGCGACGCCCTGGGCATTCCCCCGGAGCGCCTGAACGTCAACGGCGGGGCTATTTCGATTGGTCACCCGTTCGGCATGTCGGGTGCGCGCATGGTCGGTCATAGCCTGCTGGAGGGGCGCCGGCGCGGCGTGCGCTACGTGGTCGTGGCCATGTGCATCGGCGGTGGCATGGGCGCGGCGGGCCTGTTCGAGCTGGACTGACCCGCGGTTCTGTCGATCGGCACTGGGGTAGGCCGTTTGGACGATGCCCCGCAGGTCGAGCAGACGGACTATCTACACACCTCAGTCAACAACCGTTGCAAGCACCGCGCCTCGGTGGCGCGGTGATTCACGACTACAAGAACAAGAGGGTGGACCGTATGTCTATTGTCGAGCGCCTGGATGTCGCTGCACGCAGTCGCCCATGCGCCAAGCTGATTGCCTATCTCGTGTGCATTACGGTCGCCGCAATCGTTGCGCTGGCATTTACCCCACGCGGGGCGCTGAACATCGCCCAGACCACGCTGAATACCGAACGCATGCAGATAAACGGCCTGCTCAACCTGGGCACGCGCCAGGTGGCGGTAGGGGAGCGCGGCACCATCCTCACCAGCGATGACCGCGGCCGCACCTGGCAACAAGCCACGGTCGAGCCGCAACGCCAGATATCCCTGACGGGCCTGACCGCGTTGAACCCCGAGCAATTGGTTGCCGTTGGCCAGGACAGCCTGATTTTGCGTTCCAATGACGCTGGCAGCAGTTGGCAAGAGGTTCATTTCAATCCCGATGCCGGCGAGCCGTTGCTGGGCGCCTGGGCAGCCGGTGGCGATCAGGTTGTCGTGTTCGGCAGCTACGGCAAGTTCTATCAGTCCGACGATGGCGGGCGCAGTTGGCGCGCGCTGGCGCTGGAGGTCGACCGCGCCCATCTCAATGCAATGGATGGCGGCAGCGATGGCCGGCGCATGCTGGTGGGCGAGCAGGGCCTGGTGCTGCGCAGCGCCGATGACGGCCAGCACTGGCAACAGCTGCCGGCGTTCTACAACGGCTCATTGTTTGGCGTGGTACGCCTGAGTGCCCAGCGTTGGGTGACCTACGGCATGCGCGGCCATGTGTTTGTCACCGACAACTTCGGTGAGCAGTGGCAGGCGATCAAGGTCGGCAATACCCAGCCGCTTTATGGCCATGTAGTGCTACCGGACCACAGCGGCGTACTGATTGTCGGTGCCGGCAGCTCAATGGTGCGCCTGGACGCAGAAGGCCGCTTGATCGGCACCACCCGGCAACCGGGGTTGGGCACCTTGACCTCAGCCATTGTGGTGGGCACCGATCAGCTGCTGGTGGCCGGCGAACGGGGCGTTTTCCAGGGGAACGGCAACAGCGTTGCCGCCCTGGGCAAAGGAGAGCAAGTTCATGAAGTACGCTAAAGCCCGGTCCGGGCGCATGGTCGAGCGTTGCGCCGACCTGCTGTTGGCCCAACGCAAACTGCTGTTGACGGTGTTCCTGCTGCTGACCCTGGGCCTGGGCTACAGCGCCACCCATACCCAGCTCGACCCTGGTTTCAACAAGCAGATCCCGGTGCGGCATGAGTACATGCTCAACTTCCTCGAATTCAGCCAGTACTTCACCGGCGCCAACCGCTTTCTGGTGAGCGTCAGCTGGAAGGGCGAGGGTGACATCTACAACCCCGAGTTCCTCGACACGCTGCGTAAGGTGACTGACGATGTGTTCTTCATCAACGGGGTCCGCCGCGCCAGCGTGACCTCGCTGTTCACCGCCAACGTGCGGTACATAGAAATCACCGAGGAAGGCTTTTTTGGTGACGTGGTGGTACCGCCACGCTTCACCGCAAGCGCCGAAGACCTGGCTCAGGTGCGCAGCAACGCCGCGCGCTCCGGGCAGGTCGGGCGCCTGGTGGCCAATGACCTGAAGGCGGCCATGGTCCGTGCAGATTTGCAGGACGTGGACCCACAAACAGGCAAGTCGGTCAGTTACGTTGAGGTCGCCAAGCGCTTGGAAGCCATTCGCGACAAATACAGCAGCGATCAGATCGAAATCAACATCGTCGGTTTCGCCAAGCTGGTGGGTGATGTGGTCGAGGGGCTGATGACCGTGATCGGCTTTTTTGTCGTCGCCTTCCTGATCACCGGCCTGTTGCTGTGGCTGTATTCACGCTCGTTGCGCCTGACCGTAGTGGCGCTGTTGGTGGCTTTGCTGCCAGTGGTCTGGCTGTTGGGCTTGTTGCCGCTGATGGGCCTGGGGATCGACCCGATGTCGATTCTGGTGCCGTTCCTGATTTTCTCCATCGGTGTTTCGCACGCCGTGCAGATGACCAATGCCTGGAAACAGGAAGTGCTGGCCGGCAAGGACTCGCTGCAGGCGGCGCGCCTGGCCTTTTGCAAGATCTTCATTCCAGGCTCCCTGGCGTTGCTGATGAATGCCCTGGGCTTTGCCGTGATCATGCTGATCGACATCCCGATCGTGCATGAACTGGGGGTGACGGCCTGCATCGGCGTGATGCTGATGATCATCACCAACAAGCTGATGTTACCGATCATCATTTCCTACCTGCGTTTGGAGCGTCGCGTGCTGAGCAAGGAGCGTGTCCAGCTGCAGGGCAGGCACACACTGTGGTGGCGCTTGTCGGCGCTGGCCGAACCGCGTCCGGCTTTGGCGGTGCTTGTGCTCAGCGTGATGCTGCTAAGCGTGGCGGTGTTCAAGGCACGGCAGCTGGAGGTCGGTGACATCGGTGCCGGCGCGCCGGAGCTGCGCGCCGAGTCACGCTACAACCAGGACAACACCAAAATTGTCAGCAGCTATTCCATCGGTCTGGATGTGCTGGCGGTGTTCGTGCAGGCCCAGGGCCTGGAGGAGGCGTGTCTGTCACCGTCGGTGATGCGTGCGGTGGAAGCCTTTGACTTCCAGATGCGCAGCGTCACCGGCGTGCAGTCGGTGCAGTCGGTGGCCGGTTTTGGCAAGACGGTAATTGCCGGCAATAACGAAGGCAACCCGCGTTGGGCGGCGATCCCGGGTTCGTCACGCGGCTTGAGCCAAGGCGCCCGTGCCTATATGCCCGAGGACGGCCTGGTGACCGATGGCTGCCAGCAGATGCAGATCCTGGTGTTTCTCACCGACCACGATGGCGCCACGGTGTCGCATGTGGTCAAGGAGGCCAAGCGGATCATTGCCCAGGTCCAGGTGCCGGAAATCAAGTTTTTACTCGGCGGTGGCAACGTCGGGGTAATGGCGGCCTCCAACGATGCGGTGAAGCGCGCCGAGGTGCTGATGCTGGTGGCATTGTTTGGCTCGGTGCTGTTGTTCTGCTGGTTGACCTTCAAGTCGTTGCGCGCGGTGTTGTGCATCCTGGTGCCGCTGGCCATTGTGGCGGTGCTGTGCAATGCGCTGATGGCCATGCTTGGCATCGGGCTGAAGGTGGCGACCCTGCCGGTGATGGCGCTTGGGGTAGGTGTCGGGGTTGACTACGGCATTTACCTGTATGAGCGGATCCAGCACGAAATGGCCGAAGGCGCCGACTTGCGCCATGCGTTCTACCAGGCCATGTGTCAACGCGGAACAGCGGCCGTTTTCACTGCCCTGACCATGGCGATCGGGGTGTGCACCTGGGCCTTTGCACCGCTGAAATTCCAGGCCGATATGGGGGTATTGCTATCGTTCATGTTTCTGGTCAATGTACTCGGGGCAATTTTCCTGCTCCCCGCTTTGGCTGCCTGGTTCAACCTCGGCAAACCCCTGGTTGTGGTCCGGCCAAACCGTGCTGCGCGTACACACGTGTTCGAATCATAACAATAATAGCGGGCATGGCCTGGGCTGTGCCCCGCAAGGAGACGGGCGATGGGAAATTCCACCTTGGGGTTTGAAGCGCTGGCAGAAATGGGTATGGAGCTGGCTGAATATGACACGCTCATCGGCGAGTTCTATGACGGTTCGCTGAACCATAAGTTGATGGCCAAGACCCTGCGCCACGTACGCAGCCTGTACCAGGCCAATTACGTCACCTTGATCTTGAGAGTGCCTGAGCAGCCGGACCTGGGCCTGATGATTGTGGTCGGTGACATCGAAGGCGAGGGGGAGGTGAGTTACTGGGCCTACCCGCAAGCCGTCACGCCGTTCAGCAACCCGCCGATGGACCAGGTGTTCACTGTCGATGACCTGATGACCGAAGCCGAGTGGGCCAATTCGGTCTATTACAAGACTTACGGTACCGTGCACGACACCTACCACATCATGGGTGCCGACGTTTCCACACCCGATGGCGGCAAGCTGCGCTTTCGCATTACCCGGCCTAAAGCCGCGCCCAAATTCACCGCCTCCGAGCGCACCCTGTGTGAAATGATCCTGCCGCATTTGCGCCGTGCGATGCACGTGCACAACCTGCTTGACCGCAGCGAGTCGATCAGTGAGCTGTATGCCCAGGCCATCAGCCGCTTGTCAGTGGCCACCATCGTGCTTGACCAGAATGGCAGCGTTTTGCGCCTCAACCCGGTGGCCAGCGAACTGCTGGAACAGGCGGATGGCCTGAAACTGGTGGGGGGGCGCCTTGAGGCCACCTATCCCAGCGACAACCGCGAACTCCAGCGCCTGGTGCGCAATGCCTTTGCGCGCGACGCCAATAGCGAACAGGTCAGCACCGCAGCCGAAGCGATGTCGGTGGCCAGACCATCGGGGCAGGTCAACCTGGGGGTGGTGATCGAGGCCATTCCTACTCAGGACTGGGCCGAGGGCAAGAGTAAACCTGCGGTGGTGGTATACATCCGCGATGCGGTTGGCCGCTCCATGGCCAGCGAAACGGTGACCAAGCAGCTGTTCAACCTGACCCGGGCTGAAACTGCACTGGCCATGGAACTGGCTAACGGCCTGTCGCTTGAAGAGGCCGCCGAAGTATTGAATGTGCGCCGCAACACCGCACGGGCGCATTTGCGTTCGATCTTTTCGAAGACGGGTGTGCGCCGCCAGACGGAGTTGGTGCGCATCATCCTCAACAGTGTGGTTGCCTTGGGAAAGCCCAAGCTGGCGGCGCTGCCAAACGATAAACCGGAAAAGCCAGTGTTGAAGCTGGCCACCGCGGCGCGCAGCAGCGCCTGACTTTCGCCCTGGTTACCCGAACGCCCCGGTCCTGCTTGCAAGGCCGGGGCGTTTTAGTCCGTGCGGACGATGTTGTGGTGTTTGCGCGGCACCAATACTAGGTAACACCATTCAACAAGGAGCAACGTTATGCCAGTCACAGCGGTCAGCGGTTCTGCATCCGGTATCGGCGCGGCAGTCTGCCAGGCGCTACGCGCCGCCGGGCACCGCATCATCGGCATCGACCGGGCAAATGCCGAGGTAATTGCCGACCTGTCCAGCGCAAGCGGCCGGCAGGCCGCCATCAGTGCGGTGCTCGAGCACAGCGGCGGGGTGCTCGACGGCCTGGTGTGCTGCGCCGGGGTCGGTTCCAGCGCGGTGTCCGATACCATCATTTCGGTCAACTATTTTGGTGTCTGTGAGCTGCTTGACGGCCTGGCCGATGCATTGGCCAAGGGCGACCGGCCGGCCGCTGTGGTGATCGGATCGATTGCCGCCACCCACGTCAACCCCGATCAGCAGCCGATGATCGCGGCCATGCTCGCTGGCAACGAAGCGCTGGCGCTGGAGCACGCCAATACCTTGGGGCAGTCCCATGTGGCCTATGCCAGTTCCAAATACGCCGTGACCAGCAATGCCCGTAGCAAGGCGGTTGCCTGGGCCAAACAGGGCATTCGCCTGAATGTGGTGGCGCCTGGGGCGGTCGAGACGCCGTTGCACCAGGCGTCGCTGAACGATCCACGCTTTGCCAAGGCGGTCCGTGAGTTCGTCGCACCGCTGGGGCGCTCCGGCAACCCCGAGGAGATCGCCCAGGTCGTCGCATTCTTGCAGTCGGCTCACGCCAGTTTTGTCCACGGCACGGTGATGTTTGTCGATGGCGGTATGGATGCCATGGTGCGTCCGGCACGTTTCTAGCTTCTGTCCACGCGAGAACAATAATGACCAAGGTGGCATTCATTACCGGGGCAAGCCGCGGTATAGGGCGTGAGACAGCATTGGCCTTTGCCCGGGCCGGGTTCGATGTTGCGATCAGTGCTCGCACTGTGGAGGAGGGCGAAAGCACCTCGCATCGGCTGTGCGATGCTCAGGGCTTGCCCCTGGCGGGCAGCCTCAACAGCACGGCAACCGCGATCCGCGCCTTGGGGCGCAGGGTGTTGGTGGTGCCCATGGATCTGCTCGACAGCGCCTCGGTATTGGCCGCTGGCCAGGCAGTCCTGACGGCGTTCGGGCGCATCGATGTGCTGATCAACAACGCCATCTACCAGGGCCGCGACCTCAACAGCGCATTCATGTCGCTGCAACCGCAGACCATGGAGCGGGTGTTCCAGGGCTATGTGCTGGCGCCGCTGTTGCTGACCCAGACCGTGTTGCCCGGCATGCTCGAACGGGGCGCCGGGGTGGTGATCAACGTCACCTCCGGTGCCGGCGAAGGCGACCCGCCGGTGGCCGCCGTCGACGGTGGCTGGGGCTATGCCTATGGTGCGGGCAAGGCGGCGGTCTCCAGGGTTTCGGGGGTGCTTGTCGCCGAACTGGGCGAGCAGGGCATCCGCGCCTTTACGCTCAACCCGGGGGTGGTCACCACCGACGCGCTGAAGGCTACCATCGGCGAAAACGGCTTGCTGGCCATGCGCATCGGCACCGCACCTCCCCAGGTGCCGGCAGAGGTGATGGTGTGGCTGGCCACCAGCGATCAGGCAGCGCGCTTTCAAAGGCGCACCATCGCCGCGCAGGCGTTTGCGCTGGAGCACGGCATCGTCGCCGATTGGCGATGAATCCTGGCTGAAGAAGTACTCGTGGGGTGCTCACCTAGTCCATGCGGAGGATGAGCACCGGCGCCTGCTCGGTGAAGATTGACCGGGCAAGTTACCGGGGATTTCCACACGAGGAACAATAACAATGACCAAGCTCGCAGCAATCAATGTCGAAACTGCTCTGGCCCCTCGATTTGGCCGAGGCTGGCACTGCCTGGGTGAAGCGGCCGACTACCGTGATGGGCAACTGCACACCCTGAATATCTTCGGCACGCGCTTGCTGGCATTTGCGACTTCCAGCGGCCAGATCAGCGTCATTGATGCGCATTGCCCGCACATGGGCGCCGACCTTTCGCGCGGCACCCTGGAAAACGACCGGGTAGTGTGCCCCTTTCATCACTGGCAGTACGACGCCAGCGGCAAGTGCGTGGAGATCCCGTACTGCAAGCGTATCCCGCCGAAAGCCAAGACCCGCAGTTGGCTGACCTGTGAAGAGAACAACCTGCTGTTCGTCTGGAACAACCCGGAAGGCAAGGCGCCGGCAGACGGCGTGGTGATCCCTCATCTGCCGGAACAGGACAGTGACGAGTGGCTGCACGACTGGCACATGGACAAGCTGATTATCGAGACCAACCCACGCGAACTGGTCGATAACCTGGCAGATGCCCAGCACTTCGGGCCGGTGCATGGCACGCCAACCAAGTATTTTGCCAACGTCTTCGAAGGCCACATCGCCCAGCAGATTTTCCATGGCGACTCCGAGCGTTTGGGCGGTGACCTGGTGGCCGAATCGGCTTACTACGGACCGGCCACGCACTTCACCCGGATGCGCGCGGTGTTCGAGGGCATGGAGATCCACTCGATCCTGCTCAACTGCCATGTGCCGATCACAGCCAACAGTTTTGAGCTGCGTTTTGGCTGCATGGTGAAGAAAGTGCCGGGCTGGAGCGAAGAACAGAACCGGGAAATGGCCAAGGATTACGTGATGCGCAACCGCGAATCCTTTTACCAGGACGTTGATATCTGGGCGCACAAGATCCGGGTGAACAACCCGGTCCTGGCCGAAGGTGATGGCCCGGTCTATCAACTGCGCGAATGGTACGAGCAGTTTTTCATGGACGAAGCCAGCGTGCCGCCCACCATGGCCGAGCGCCGCGAAATCATTACCGTCGGCCAGCGCTGATAGCCATTCGAGCAGGAGAGGGCAATGAACATGAGTGGCCGTAAAACACTGGCGATCATGCTGGCCGCCAGCTTCGCTTCGACTATTGGCGGCTTGCCGTTCAATACCTTGCCTATCCTGCTCGGGTCGATGGTCGACAGCCTGGGCTTTACTGTCGAACAGATCGGCCTGCTGGGCTCGGTGTGTTTTGCCGGCTACCTGCTTGGCACGCTGCTGGCAGTGGTGCTGATCGACCGCCTGAACTGGCGCTGGTTGACCCTGGGTTGTGCGTTTGGCGCTGCGGCGGCGTATGGAATGTCGTCTTGGTTACCGGCCACGGCGCAGTTGCCGCTGTGGGCGGTGATCGGCTTTTTTGCTGCGCTGATGACCTGCCTGGGCATGCGTATCATGGGTGAAATGGCCAACAAGGAACGCGCCCTGGGCATGCGCCTGGGCATTGAACTGGGGGTGGTGGCTGCGGTGCTGTTCGCCTTGCCGTCGCTGGTGATTGCCTATTTCCACTATGCCGGCGCGGCCTTGATGCTGGCCGCGATCATTTTGCTGTTGAGCCTAAGCGCGCTGGCATTGCCCCGGCGTCAGGACTTCATTCACGAAGCGCCACAGGCTCAGGCAGGTTGGTTGCTCTCACGCTTCAAGTTTCCGCCGGCGGCTTATGCAGCGTTGGCGTTTTTCTTCCTGTTCGGCGCCGGGCAGATTGGCCTCTGGGCGTTCCTTGAACGCTTGGGCCATGGCCTGGCATTGCAGCCAGCGCAACTGGGTATCGTCTTCGCCGTGCTGAAACTGCTGGGCGGCGCAGCGGCGCTGGCCTTGGCCGTGGTGGGTGACCGTCTGGGCGTACGCATACCCCATCTCATCGTTCTCGCGGTGCTGGGTACCGGGCTGTTGTTACTGGGCAATGCCGAAGGCTTTTTGATGTATGCCGCCGGCGCCTGGATCTGGGAAGTGGGCTTCACCTGGGGCTGCGTCTATCAGACCGCAGCGATTGCCCGCCTGGACCGCAGCGGTCGCTCGATCATGCTGATTCCAGGCGCCTTTGCCCTGAGCTCCATGGCAGGTCCGGCCCTTGCCGGACAGCTGGCCGGTGAGGGCTTCGGCATGCTGCTATGGCTGGCGGCTGGCTGTGCGCTGATCCCAGTGCTGGCCTTTACCTGGCTGCTGGCGCGACGCTTGCAAGAAGTGGACACTGGCTGCGCAATTGGTGTGCAGGGTTGATGGCTGGCACGCAGCGAGGTGATGAGGGGTGGTCGATGCCTCTTATTTTAATATGATTTAACATAATATGCATTATGCGCATCTTCGTATGGAGCTTCCGGGCCCGTGGTGGCCAGAATTGTAGCCAGGTGCACGGCCCCGGCTCGCCGCTGGTAACCAAATTCCCGTAACCTGGACGAGATCCACGACCAATGTTTGCAACATCCGTGCGGCACGGCATGAAGCGCTTCAACTGATCGTGCACGTCACGGCGTTATCTACCACCACCAATCAATGATAGAAAGAACGTAGATCCGCCCAACACAATCAGCCCCGCAGCGCAGCTATGCACAATGAAGGTGTCGTATGTAGGCCCCTTGGATTTCCACGGCCTGGCCCATCCGGCATAAACCAGCAAAAGGACGATCGCGATCAGTTCAGCTTGCGCAGTCATGAACCATACATTCGCAAACGCCATACCCGCTGATAACGATTTTTCGTGGCCCAGCAAAATAGTAAATAAGCTGGCTACACCGAGCGGCAACCAGATAGCTATCCCAGCGGCCACCAGCAGGCAACGCTGCCCTAGGTGTGTTAATCGATGTGCGGTGGTGCTCATTCCTTGATCTCCATAAGGTGGCCGCTTTCCCGGGCCATCAACTTCCATTTCCATTAACCTAATGGGCGTTGTTTCAATTACCTTGGGTGTGTGATAACCGTCAATCATTGCATAGTCGGAGTAGATCGCCCAACTGATTGACCTTAATCAGGTGGTGGCCAGGCCTGATTTGCACGGCGCCTACCCTTTACGATATTCTTTAAAGTTATAACTACACTAAATATTCATTTAGTGTAGTTATAAAAAAGGGGCTGAGGGAGGATTGTAAAGCGCCTGCCCGACCTGTTTGCTCCAGTGCGCGATGAAAGTTGTGCCAAACTCCCTGTCAAGCATCCGCCTGCACTCTCCAAGGAACTTATGCCATGCGAGCAATGAAGGACCTTAGGCGCAACTTCGTCCGTGAGTTCTGGCGCGGACTGGCCATCGTCTGGCCAATCGTCTCGCTGTTACTGATATTCATGGCCCTGCTCGGCTGGGTTGTTGGGATCCGGGAAGGCTGGCCCTTGGGAGATGGCCTGTATTTTTCCTTCGTGACAGGTTTGACGATTGGGTATGGTGACTTGGTACCTAAAGATGGGTTGGCTCGTAGCCTGGCTGTTGTGATCGGAATGGCTGGCATCGTAATGACTGGATTAATCGTTGCGGTGGGCGTCCATGCGTTGCGCAAAGCACTGGAAGATCAAGGCATTCACTAACGACCGTTGCCCGGCCGACTTTCACAGCAGTCAGCCAGCCGCTCTTGGTCCAGCAGGCTCAAGCGCCCTCCTCGCCTTTGGCCCTCAAGCCGCGATCCCCCCAACGGCATGGTTTTGATTGCACCGGCAATTGCGCCGCAGCCAACAAGCCAGGTCGCGCCCATGGGCAATAACCCATTGGTCGGTATTTTCAGGACGCAGGCTGATCATCCGTAGCTCGATCACACTCCTAACTGTATCTGACGCCAAGGAGAACCGTGATGAACCAACTAATGAAAATGGGTGGCGGTAACGTCCAGGATGACTGGCCTGAGCTGGATCCGGGCCAGCCTGACGATCGGGTGGACGACCCGGATGCTGACCCGAATGTCACCGACGATGAGGAAAATCGTCCAGGCGTACCAGCAAGCGATCCCGAGTCAGGCGCTTGACCTTAGGGAGCGGGCAAAAGCCCGCTCCTTTCCCCTCAACTGCTAATCGCAGAGTCACTGACCGGCTGGTTGGGTTTTCCCCCGGACAGCCGCCAACTCACTGCGGTAATCCCATAGCGCTCAGCCATTGGCCTGCTGACTTTCTTGATTTTTTCGCGACCGAACTTGGGAATGATGCCAATACCCGCATCACAACTGGCCCAGTGCCAGGCTTCGGTGTTGTCCATCCGCTCCATGCGGATGATGAAACTGCGTGGTTCGCCACGCAGTTGGTAGTCAATGATGTACAGCTGGGGGTTAGGCATCACGGGGCCCTCCTCTTCTCCATGGATGACTCATTCATTGAGTGATGCCCGCCAGGAAAGATTCAAAATAATTGTCCAACAATTCACCCCACACCACTCCCCTCAAGGCAACGGTTCGGGTGCAGCGCCAGGTACCAGGATCACCTTGCGGCAGCGCTCCTGCTGCTCATCGAACAGTTCGTAGCCTCGCGCGGCATCTTCCAGCGCCAGCCGGTGAGTGATGATCGCTTGCGGGTTGAGCCGGCCTGCCTCGATGTGTTCGAGCAACTCCGGCAGGTAGCGATGGACATGCGTCTGGCCCATGCGGAAAGTCAGGCCCTTGTCGAAGGCGTCGCCGAACAAAAAGCCGTGAATGAAACCGGCATAGACCCCCGGCACGCTTACCACGCCACCACGGCGAACCGCAGCGATGCTCTGGCGTAACGCCTTGCCGCTGCTACCTTCGAGTTTCAGGGCCGTCAGCACGGTTTCGGTGGTGCTGCCTTTGGCTTCGAAGCCCACGGCATCGATCACTGCATCGACGCCCCGCATGCCGCGCGTCTGGCGAATGATGGTGTCGGCAGGATCGTCGTCGTGGGCAAAGTCGATAGGAATTACGCCGTAGGCCTGATGAGCATAATCCAGGCGATAGCCGCACTCATCGACCATGAAAATCTGCTCTACCCCCAACATTCTTGCACAGGCCGCCGACAGCAGCCCGACCGGCCCTGCGCCATAGATGGCCAGCGAAGCGCCCTGTCCGACCTCTGCGTTGAGCACCGCTTGCCAGGCGGTGGGCAGGATATCGGAAAGGAACAGCAGCTGATCATCGGCCAGGTGCCCTGGTACCTTGAACGGCCCGGTGTTGCCTTTGGGAACCCGTACGTAGTCGGCCTGGCCACCTGGCACCCCACCATACAGGTGGCTGTAGCCGAACAAGGCTGCACCCGGCGGGATGACTTTCTTGTTGAGAATCGCCCCGTGGCCCGTATTGGTGGTTTCACAGGCCGCGAACAGCTGGTGCTGGCAGAAGAAGCAGCCGCCGCACGCGATCACGAACGGGATCACCACCCGGTCACCGGGGCGTACGGCTGTCACTGCGCTACCAACGTCTTCGACGATCCCCATGAACTCGTGGCCGAGTATATCGCCCGTCTCGACCAAAGGGATCTTGCCACGATAAAGGTGCAAGTCCGAGCCGCAGATGGCCGTGGCGGTCACACGCAGAAGGATATCGTCATCTTCCTGCAGGTCCGGTTCTGGCACGTTGTCGACACGGACATCGCCAGCGCCGTGATAGGTCAATGCGCGCATGCTTGAGTCTCCCTGAGAGGACATCGGACGAGGCCGACAGGCCTCGGCTAACGCGACTGTTCAATTCGGCTGGCGGCCTCCACCATGGCTGTTCTGCCCGCCCTTGCGGCCAGCTTGCGAGGCGCGCTCTCTATCATTGGCAAAGTTGCCGCCCGACGCCTGCCCGCCCTTCTGGCCTGCACGGGAAGCCCGTTCACGGTCATTGGCAAAATTGCCCGGGTTGGTTTCCTTGGTGCCACCACGTTGTCCAGTCCGCTCTTGATCACGAGCCATGTCGTTTCTCCTTGCGATGGGATGGTTGGACGCATGAATCTTTGCCATGCCCTTTTTCCGAACCGCCGATGCGCAGGAATGCTCAATTCCATCGTGGGCAGGCGACCGGTGGCACGAAACACCGCCCGGAGAAATGTTTGCGCGCTCCCTTCTTGCCGGTGCTGCGAGCCTTACGCATGCACACTCCACTGTGTCACTTGCGCCTCGATCGGCATTTCATCGATGGCATGGATCAGGCCGCTCTTCAGTGCCTCCTGAGGATCCAGTATTCGCGGATAAGCCATCAGGTAGCGTTGAACGTCCAGTGCTTCGGCGCTGCCAGCGGTTCTTTCAGTGACGATCTGGGCATACAGCCGCAAATCATAATCCAGGCTCATCGCATACTCGGCCATACGCGCATGGTCCACCGCGCCATGCAGGGTCCAGTGAAACGGGTGAAACAGGAACTTGCTCATGGCGCAGGCGGTACGGTGCTCGCCCGCCAGAAACAGGATGTTGCCCATCGATTCGACGGTGCCGAGGTTGTGCGTGTGCACAGGTACAGGCAAGGCACGCAGGAAGTTGTACAAGGTAAACCCATAGCTGCATTCGCCGCCCATCGTGGCGATGTTCAACTGAAGCACATCGCCCCCCTGCTGCATCACCTTCGAGCAGGTACTGATCAGGTTGCCGCAGGTGGATGAGTTGATCGGGCCGGTGAAGTGAATGATGTGTCGGGCCATGTTTGCCTCCAGGTTAGCGGGTCATTCCCGTGTGCCGAACAAGCCTCCCATTGCGCCATCGCAACGTATTCGTCAGGTCTGGTTTTCGGTGGAAACGTGCGCGGGTGCAAAGTTCCCAGGACACAGCCAGTCACCACTGGTCAACCATCCTGAACCGTTTGTGGTCGCTGCGGGTCGCTAGTGAAGGGACAGCAATGAGGACCACAGTGTGAGCGAGATCCGCATCGGCATATCCGGATGGCGCTATGGCCCCTGGCGCAAGGACTTCTACCCCAAGGGCCTGCGGCAGGACGATGAATTGGCATTTGCCTCGCGCGCCGTCAACAGCATAGAAATAAACGGGTCGTTCTACAGCCTGCAGACACCGGAACGCTATGAGCGCTGGCGGGACGATACGCCGGAAGACTTCGTCTTTTCAGTCAAAGGGCCCCGCTATATCACGCATGGCCGGCGCCTCAAGGACATCGAAGAGCCGCTGGCGAATTTCTTTGCATCGGGCCTTTTGTTGCTGGGGGACAAGCTGGGGCCGATTCTGTGGCAGTTCCCGCCGAACATGAAATTCGATGAGGATCGTTTCGAGCGGTTCCTCGCGCTATTACCTCACGACCGCGAGGCGGCGCACGCCTGTGCCCGCAACTGCGCTGAGCGTTTACGGGGTAATGGCGGCACTGCCATCGAAGGCAATGCACGTATGCGCCACGCAGTAGAGATTCGTAATGAGAGCTTTTTGTGCGAGGAGTTCGTGCGCATGCTGCGCAAGTACCGGGTGGCGCTAGTAGTCGCCGACAGCGCGGGAAAGTGGCCCTCTGTCGAGGATGTGACCGCTGATTTCGTCTACCTGCGTCTGCACGGGGATGTCGAGCTTTACAGCAGCGGGTATACCGCCCGCGCCTTGCGCCGCTGGAAGCAGCGGATCGAATGCTGGAGTCGCGGCGACCAGCCGGACGATGCCCACCTGATAGTCAATCAGCCGCCACCCCGGCGTGCGTCACGGGATGTGTATTGCTATTTCGACAACGACCAGAAGGTACATGCACCTTACGACGCGCGCCGTCTTCTGGACAAACTGGATCTGAACGGCCACTTGGTGACAGAACCGGGTGTGACACCGCAGGTGCAATTGTGAACAAGACACTGCAAACACCCGCCAGCATCATCGACCAGGCCACCGCGGTACATCGTCTCAATGTATTGACGATCAACGTGCACAAAGGCTTCACCGCGCTGAACCGGCGTTTCATCCTGCCCGAGTTGCGCGAGGCGGTTCGAGCCACCGATGCCGATCTTGTGTTCCTGCAGGAGGTGCACGGCAGCCATGAGCACCATGCCGTGCGCCATCCCGCGTGGCCCGAAACCCCGCAGTATGAATTTCTCGCCGACAGCATGTGGCCGCAGTTCGCCTATGGCCGTAATGCCATTTACCCGCATGGCGATCATGGCAACGCGCTGCTGTCGAAATTCCCCATTGCCGAGCACCGCAACCTCGATGTGTCGATCCATGGCAACGAACAGCGCGGCTTGCTGCACTGTCGCCTGGAGGTGCCCGGCCACGAATCGGTTCATGCAGTCTGCGTGCATCTGGGGTTGCGTGAAGCCCATCGGCAGCGCCAGGTAAGCCTGCTGTTCGACTTGCTCGACAGCTTGCCCGCCGATGCACCGGTGATTGTCGCCGGGGACTTCAACGACTGGCGCTTGAAGGCCGACGCTGTGCTCTCGCAACGCCTGGTGGAAGCGTTCGGCGAGCATTTTGGTAGCCCGGCCCGCAGTTTCCCGGCGCGCCTGCCGCTGCTGCGGCTGGACCGTATCTACTTGCGCAATGCCAAACCGGGCAAGGCGCAAGTGTTGTCCCATTATCCCTGGTCGCATTTGTCTGACCATGCCCCATTGGCTGCGGAGATCAACCTGTGAACAAACCTTGGGTGGATGGCAACAGTGTCGAGCTGTTGATCAATGGCGAAGGCTTTTACCCCCGCGTGTTCGAGGCCATGGCTCAGGCGCGCGAAGAAATCCTACTTGAAACGTTCATCATCTTCGACGACAAGGTCGGCCAGCAGCTGCAACGGGTGCTGATCGATGCGGCGCGCCGCGGCGTGCGGGTGGAACTGGCGGTGGATGGTTACGGCACAGCCGATCTGCCGGATGCCTTCATTTCGGCGATGACCGAAGCGGGTGTGCGGTTTCACGCCTTCGACCCGCAACCACGGGTAGCCGGCATGCGGACCAACCTGTTCCGCCGCCTGCACCGCAAGATCGTGGTGGTGGATGGCGAACGGGCATTCGTTGGCGGGATCAACTACAGCGCCGATCACCTGGGCGATTATGGCCCGATGGCCAAGCAGGACTACGCGGTGGAGGTTCGTGGCCCGGTGGTCGCGCAGGTGCACGCTTCCAGCCGACGGCTGATGGCCCCGGTCCTCGAACCGCCCAGTCAGGTACAGCCGCTCACCCAGCCCGCAGGCCAAGTAAGCGCCGTGCTGGTCGAGCGGGACAACACGCGCCACCGTAGCGATATCGAGGCCTGTTACCTGCAGGCCGTGCGTGCTGCCCGTCAGCGCATCGTAGTTGCCAATGCTTATTTCTTCCCCGGTTACCGCCTGTTGCGCGAGTTGCGCAATGCAGCGCGCCGTGGTGTGCAGGTAACCCTGATCCTGCAGGGCCAGCCGGACATGCGCTGGGTACGTGCGCTGTCCAGACTGTTGTACAACTACCTGTTGCGCGACGGCGTGCATATTCACGAATACTGCCAGCGCCCTCTGCACGGCAAAGTGGCGTTGGTGGACGATGAATGGTCGACAGTGGGCTCCAGCAACCTCGACCCGCTGAGCCTGTCGTTCAACCTTGAGGCCAACCTGCTCATCCGTGATCGGGCGTTCAACCAACACCTGTACCAACACTTGGCCTCGCTCGCCAGTGACCAATGCAAGGCGGTGACGCTGGAGCGGATGATCCGCGGTTACTGGTGGCGGGCGCCGCTGATTTTCATCGGCTTTCACCTGACCCGCTACTTCCCGCGCATTGCCGGCTGGTTCCCGGCGCACCGCCAACGCCTGAAATCTGTCCAGCCTGAAGCGCAGGCCCAGGGCGACCTTCACGAGGGCAATACCTGATGAAGCACAAAGCCTGGCATACCTGGGGCAAGCGCCTGCTGACCCTGCTGTTCATCGTGCTGATACCGGCGCTGCTGTACATGCTGGCGCGCAACCTTGACTGGAATGAGGTACGCCAGTCACTGGTCGCCTACAAGCCAAGCACCCTGATCATCGGCTTGGGCCTGGCGCTGTGCAGCTACCTGACATTCGCCGGCTACGACCTGCTGGCCCGCGCCTATACCGGCCACCACCTGCCAGCGCGGCAAGTGCTGCCGGTGGCCTTCGTCTGCTATGCCTTCAACCTGAATTTCACCACCTGGGTCGGCGGCGTTGCCTTGCGTTACCGGTTATACGGACGGCTGGGCCTGGACACGGGGACCATCACCAAGATCCTGACCCTGGGGCTGCTGACCAACTGGATGGGCTACATGCTGCTTGCCGGTACGGTGTTCGCCCTGCGCCTGGTCAAGTTGCCGGAAAACTGGGCAGTGGGCGTAACCGGGCTGCAGATGATCGGTTTTCTGCTGCTGGGTGTGGCACTGGCCTATCTGCTGGCCTGCGGTTTTGCCAAGCGTCGTACATGGCGGGTGCGCGAGCATGAAATCACCCTGCCCTCGCTGCGCCTGGCGCTGTGCCAGGTGGCGCTGGGGGCCAGCAACTGGGCATTGATGGCAGCACTGATTTACTGGCTGCTGCCCGGAGACCTGTTCTACCCCTCTATTCTCGGCATCTTGCTGATCAGTTGCGTGGCTGGAGTCGTCGCCCACATTCCCGCCGGGCTGGGTGTGCTCGAAGCCGTGTTTCTTGCGCTGCTGCACGGCCAACTGGGCCAGGGCAGCCTGGTGGCGGCGCTGCTGGGCTACCGCACCCTTTACTACCTGATCCCGCTGCTGCTGGCGGTGATTACCTACCTGATACTGGAAAAACGCGCCCGCGCTATGCGCCAACGCGGTGAAGCGACATTACGCAAGACCTGAACACGGGCCCAAGGCCCGGGAGGTGGCACATGCGTTTATCTCTGCTGATGGTGGTGCTGGGCAGCCTGGCCAGCACGCAGGTACTGGCCGACGCGTGCGAGGTGATGACCCGCTCCGCCAGTGAAGCGGTCAAGCCAGTTGAAGGACGGACCTGCTACAGCTACAGCAACATGCCGGCTGAAGCGATCAATTGGTCATGCAGCAATGAGAGCAAGGAGATGCTCAGCACCGAGAAGCACAAGGTCCCGCGCTGCGCCGATGGCAGTGTGGGCAGCTGCATCGCGCCGTTGACCCAGGAGACCCTTGCCAACCCGAAATCGGCAGGGCGCGACGAGCCCTCCACGCGCCCGACGCTGCCCAAGGACGCTCAGGTAATCACGTATTACTACGACACCCCCAGCCTCGGCCAGGCCCGTACCGACTGCGAGCGCAATAACGGGATCTGGCAGACGCATTGAGGCCCAGGCCTGCCGCGCCCCGGGAGCCGGCATTGCCAGCTCCCGGGGCGCGTGCTGCAGCAGATATCAAGCTGTTCAAAGGGTCAGGGGGAAATCGGGTCGCTGGCCGGAAAGGTTTCATCCAGGGCATTGTCGACCTTGTTTTCATCGGGCTGAGCCGCTTCACCGCACTTGCAATCAGTCATGCGGCACGGCTCACCATTGCGGTGCCCTGATGCACAAGCCTCACAGCAATAGGCTTTGTCATTCTGCATGCGGGCATTCTCGTCCACCGTGCAAGAACAGTTCGCACACGCACATCGTCGCTCATTCATGGTCATTTCCTCGGCTCGTTATCAACCACTTCATCAGTCCAGGGTTCACCGTCCAGCGGAGCGGACCGTGCCAGCTCAGCTTCGTCCAGGCCAATGCCACCACCGATCTCCTGCTCATCGACCTCACGCAGGCTCTCGTCCGCTGGGCCGTCGTCATCGCCCGGTTCGTAAGGGTCGCGCGCGCCAGTTTCATCCAGCAGGGTGCCGGGGCTCAGGTCATCGTCGGTGACGTTGTCTTCCTGCACGCTGTCCGTCAGTGTCTCACCGCCGGTCATGCCGCCTTCTGCGACGCGCCGCGCAGGGAACTCCTTCGCTACTTCAGCCGCCGGGCGTTCATCCCCTATGCGCCCCTCGGGGCGGTCGTTGAAGTCCAGCTCGTGCACGCTGCCCATGCGGTCCTCGGTGTCATCGATTTCGCTGGGGGTATAGGGCTGGCGATCATCGGGTCGGCTCATTTGGGCTCTCCATCAGGGGTGTGTCCGGTCGACTGTGAGTGGCCCTGGAAAATTCAGAGTTTTTTCGCCCGCCAGCGTGCAATCGATTTTTTGAACTACCGCCCGGCCCGCTGCCTCCCAAATGAGAGACCGCGACCCCTGGGAGCCTTAGATGACGGCCAAGCCCCTGCAGGAATATGAGCGCAAGCGCGACTTCAATGCCACACCCGAGCCCAGTGGCAAGCGCGGCCGTGCCAAACGTAGCCATGCCCTGCAGTTCTGCATTCAGAAGCACGACGCCAGCCACCTGCATTACGACTTCCGTCTGGAACTGAACGGTACGCTGAAAAGCTGGGCCATCCCCAAAGGGCCCTCCCTGGACCCCAAGGTGCGACGCCTGGCGGTGCACGTAGAGGATCACCCGCTCGACTACGCCGATTTCGAAGGCAATATCCCGCAGGGTCACTATGGCGCCGGCGATGTGATCGTCTGGGACCGTGGCATCTGGGAGCCAGAGGGTGACGCAAACCAGGCCTATGCCAAGGGCAAGCTGCGCTTTCGCTTGCAAGGGGAGAAGCTGAGCGGCGTGTGGAACCTGTTCCGCACCCGCCTGGCAGGCAAGAAAGAGCAGTGGATGCTGGTCAAGTCCCACGATGCTCAGGCACGCAGCGAGGCCGACTACAGCATCGTTGAAGCGCAGCCTGACAGCGTGATCAGCGATCGCACGCTGGTGCCGCGAAGCAGTGCCAGCGCCAAACCTGTGCAACCGCCCAAGCGCAAGCGGGCCGGCGCGGGCAAGAAAGCGACCTTGCCCGGGCAACTGCAACCGCAGCTTGCGACCCTGGTCGATTCACCCCCCGCTGGCGACTGGCGCTATGAAGTCAAGTTCGACGGTTATCGCGTGCTCGCTCGTATTGAAGGAGACGACGTGCGGCTGTTCACCCGCAACGGCCATGACTGGAGCCACAAAATGCCAAGGCAAGTGGCTGCGCTTCGCGCTTTAGGCCTGGACAGCGCCTGGCTTGATGGCGAGATGGTCGTCAACGGCGAGAACGGGGTGGCCGACTTCCAGGCGTTACAGAATGCCTTCGACACCGCCCACGACGAGCGGATCGTCTATTACCTGTTTGACCTTCTTTTCCTGGGTGGCCAGGACCTGCGCGAGCGGCCCCTGGAAGACCGGCGCAAAGCATTGGGTGAACTGCTTGAGCATGACCAGTCCGAGGTTCTGGAGTTTTCTGCCGACTTCGAGCAACCGGTGGAGTCGCTGCTCGACAGCGCCTGCCGCCTGCAGCTTGAAGGGTTGATCGGCAAACGCGCCGGTAGTCCCTATACGGGCCGGCGCAGCGCGGACTGGATCAAGCTCAAGTGCAAACAGCGCCAGGAGTTCGTCATTGTCGGGTTCACCGACCCCAAGGGGAGCCGCAGCGGCTTCGGTGCCCTGTTGCTCGCCCTGCATGACCCGGACAGCGGTGAGCTCCGTTATGCCGGCAAGGTCGGGACCGGCTTCAGCGCCACCACACTCGACAGTATCCATGCACGCCTCAAACCCCTGGAAATCGGCAAACCCGCCCTGCCCCGGCCACCCACCGGGGCTGAAGCCCGAGGAGTTCATTGGCTCAAGCCGAAACTGATGGCAGAAGTTGCGTATGCGCAAATGACTCGGGACGGCGTGGTTCGCCATTCGGTCTTCCATGGGCTGCGCGACGATAAACCTGCCAGCGCCATCGACCTGGAGCGTGCCATGCCTGCCAAGACCGTGCCCAAAGCCAAGCGTGCCAAAGCGACAGAAGGCCTGGGCGACCTGCGCCTGACGCATCCGGAGCGCATCATCGACGCCAGCATTGGCGCCACCAAGCGCCAGATTGCCGAATACTACGCAGGCGTCAGTCAGTGGATCCTGCCGCAACTCAAGGACCGCCCGGTGGCGCTGGTACGGGCGCCGGAGGGCCTCGATGGCGAGCTGTTCTTCCAGAAGAACGCCGGCCAGTTGCATATCGCCAATGTGCTCAGTTACGACAAGGCCGAAGCCGGCCAGGCGGCGATGGTCATCAATCGCCCTGATACGTTGCTCGGTGCCGTGCAGATGAACATGCTCGAGCTGCACACCTGGAATGCCACCGACAAGGACTTCGACAAGCCCGACCGTTTTGTGCTCGACCTTGACCCGGACCCGGCACTGCCCTGGAAGGCCATGCTCGAAGCCACTCAGCTCGCCCTCACGCTGCTCGACGAACTGGGCCTCAAAGTGTTCCTCAAAACCAGCGGCGGCAAAGGCATGCACCTGGTCGTGCCATTGACCCGCCGTGCGGGCTGGGACGAGGTGAAAGACTTCAGCCATGCCGTAGTCAATTACCTGGCCAAGCTGTTCCCCGACCGGCTCAGCGCGGTGTCCGGGCCAAAGAACCGGGTTGGGCGGATCTTCATCGATTACCTGCGCAACGGTAAAGGTGCGACCACTGCCTGCGCTTACTCCCTGCGTGCCCGGGAAGGCCTGCCGGTGTCGGTGCCGGTCTGGCGCGAAGAACTCGGCCAGCTCAAGGGCGCCAACCAGTGGCACATCGGCAACCTGCACGAACGCCTGGCGGAGGTCGATGACCCATGGGCAGACATGGGCAAAACCCGACAATCGATCACAGCGCGCATGCGCAAACAGATGGGGATGACATGAGCATCATTCAGGATTTTGACCTGAACACCCTCGACAGCCTGCTGCGTACGTTCAGCGAGCGCGCGCAGCCTTTGAGCTTGGACACCAAGCTTTCGCAACTGATGCAGGCGCTGTTGGCGGACCATCTCGACCTGCTCCCGCTGCCGGGCCAAGGGCATACCTTGCAGCGTTGGCAGACCTTGGCGCGCATTGCCGGCTGCGACCTGGCACTGGCCAAGGTGTACGAAGGCCATACCGACGCGCTGGCGATTCTGGCTGAATGCGGCGCTGCTCACCTGGTGGGGGATGCTGTATGGGGCGTGTGGGCCGCAGAGCCCCCTGAAGCGCGGGCGCGGATCATTGCCCGTGACGGCGACCAGGTGCACCTTGCCGGTAGCAAGGCCTGGTGCTCAGGTGCCTTGCAGATCGACCGTGCGCTGATCACCGCCTGGGCTGAAGATGACCAGCCGCAACTGGTGGCGATCGAACTGGCCCACCCCACCCAGGGGTTGCAGGTCGATCACTGGCAAGCAGTGGGTATGGCCACGACCGCCAGCATTGAAATCACCTTTGAGGGTTCGCCTGGGATCGCCGTAGGCCAGCCAGGGCAGTACCTTTCACGCCCCGGTTTCTGGCACGGCGGTGCGGGGATCGCTGCCTGCTGGTACGGCGCCGCAGAGGCGCTGGCCGATTATTTGCGTGAACGTTGCCGTAAACCACGCCCCGATCCGCACGCCCAGGCGCACCTGGGGGCAGTGGATGCGGCGTTGTACGGTGCCCGTGCAGCACTGCGTGAATGTGCTGCGTGGATAGATCGCCAGCCCAGCGCCGACGCCAGCTTCGAGGTACGCCGCGTGCGTGCCCAGGTAGAGCACGCTGTAGAGCAGGTGATCCACCATGTGGGGCGTGCGTTGGGTGCAACGCCGTTCTGCCGCAGCAGCCATTTTGCACGGCTAAGCGCCGACCTCCCGGTCTTTCTGCGCCAGAGCCATGCCGAACGCGACCTGGCCGCACTCGGCCAACAGCTGGCCCAGGTGCCGGCAGGAGCCTGGCAATTATGAGCGAGAACCTGATCGAGGCCAGTGAAGGCAGGCCATGGGCCGCGTGGCAGCAGTCCGCACACTTGGCGCGGGCGACCTGGATCACCCCGGACCAATTGCTACCCGCAGGTCGACGCCTGGTACTGCTGGCGCCGCACCCCGATGACGAGATTCTCATGGCCGGTGGACTGTTGGCAGGGCTGCACGGCCGCGAGCAGGACGTGCTGCTGATCTCCGCCACCGACGGTGAAGGGAGCCACCCTGATTCCGCGACCTGGACCGAACACCGCCTGCGCCGCCAACGGCCACTTGAAAGCCGGCACGCCCTGCAACAGCTGGACCTGGACCTCAACCGGCTGGACTGGCGGCGCCTGCACCTCAAAGACGGTGCGCTTCCACGAGACGAAGCGTTTCTGGTCAATCACCTTAACCAACTGCTCGAGCCGGATGACGTGCTGATGACGACCTGGCGCGGCGACGGCCACTGCGACCACGAAGCGCTTGGCCGGGCGGCAGCGCAAGCCGCCCTGGCGCGCCAGGTGCAATTGGTGGAAGTGCCCGTGTGGGCCTGGCATTGGGCTCAGCCTGACGACCCGCGCCTGCCTTGGTCGCGGGCGCATCGCATTGCGCTGGATGAAGCACGGGTTGCGCGCAAGCGTCAGGCCTTGGCGGCGTATCACAGCCAGCTGGAGCCCGACCAGGGGCGTGCGCCGGTACTGCCCGCCCACCTGCTCGATTGCCTGCTGCAACCCTTCGAACTGGTGTTCCTGTAAAGGAGTTGTCATGAGCCCCGATGCGCAATACTTCGCCGACCTGTATGCCAACAATGACGACCCCTGGGCGTTTCGCACCCGTTGGTACGAGCGCCGCAAGCGCGACCTGCTGATGGCCAGCCTGCCACGCCAGTGCTACCAGCGGGTGTTCGAGCCCGCCTGCGCCAATGGCGAGCTGAGCGCCGCGTTGGCGGAGCGCTGTGCCGAGTTGCTGTGCCATGACCTTGACCCTAAGGCAGTGGCACTGGCTCGCCAGCGCCTGGCGGGGTTGCCCAATGCTACCGTCGTCGCTGGGCGCTTGCCGGCGGACTGGCCTGGTGGCAGCTTCGACCTGATCGTGCTCAGTGAAGTGGGTTACTACCTGAACGCTACCGACTGGTTGCAGGTGATCGAGCAGTCGGTAGCGAGCCTGACCTATGACGGCGGGCTGTTGGCCTGCCACTGGCGCCATCCGATTGCTGGGTGCCCACAGGATGGACGTGAAGTGCATCAGTTGTTGGCCAAGCACGTGCCGTTATACCCGGTGTTTCGCCATGAAGAGGCGGATTTCCTGTTGGAATACTGGTCATGCCAGCCCAGCGTGGTCGACCTGGACGAGACATGCCCATGATTGCTGTCGTCATTCCCGCCCATAACGAAGCGCGTCGCCTGGGCCGCTGCCTCAAGGCCATGGCAGCGGCGGTGGCCTTGGCCAGGCAGGCAGGCCATCAGGTCGAGGTACTGGTGGTGCTGGACCGTTGTCGTGATGCCAGTGCCGCTGTGGCCAAGCGTTTCGGTGTGCGCACGCTGGCAGTGGAGGCTGGCAGTGTCGGCATGGCCCGCCGCCTAGGCGCGGCGCTGATGCTGGACCGTGGCGCCCGCTGGCTGGCCTGTACCGATGCCGATAGCCAGGTGCCCTCGCACTGGCTGCTCTGGCAACTGGCCTGCAGTGCAGAGGTGGTCTGTGGCACGGTGCATATCGAGCACTGGCAGCCTTGGCAACGCGCGGCGATGCGCAAGCTGTACCGCAGCGGATACCAGGCATGCGAAGGCCATCGGCATATTCATGGTGCCAACCTGGGTGTCTGTGCCCGCGCTTATGAGCGTGTGGGGGGCTTTCAACCGCTGCCGGCGCATGAGGACGTGCAGCTGGTACGCGACCTGGAGGCTAGCGGCGCACAGATCGTATGGACAGCCAAGCACAGTGTGGCAACCAGCAGTCGACGCGACAGCCGGGCTCGGGAAGGGTTTGGGGATTTTCTGGCGGGTCTGCAGGTTCGTCTGGACGGGTGATGGCATGGTGTATCAGTGTTATCGAGATCGAGCACCGCGCCGGCGGCGCTCGATCTCAACGACGCCACAATATTCTACGCAAGCGCCCCGCCCCATACAGTCATGAAGCCTTACGCGTACGCTTGCCAGGCTTCTTCTCGGCAGGCGCTTTCTTCGCAGCCTTGCCGCCCAGGCTGCGCTTGAGCAGTTCGGTGAGGTCGATGATATCGGCGCTTTTCTCGGCTTCGCCCCCTTCGCCCTTGTCCACCACGCTGATCTTGCCTTTGCTGGCCTTTTCTTCCACCAGGTCCATGATGGTCTGGCGGAACGCATCATGGTACTCATCCGGAGCCCACGAGCCGCTCATGTCCTCGACCAGCCGCTTGGCCATGTCCAGTTCGCGCTTGTCGAGCTTGGTGTCGGTCACGCTTTTGTCCAGCTCAAGCGTCTCCAGCCCGCGCACCTCTTCCGGCCAGCGCAAGGTGATCATCACCAACGCGTCGTCCAGCGGCCGCAACAATGCCAGGTGCTGGCGTGTATGCAGCACCACCGTGGCCAACGCCACCTTGCCAGTGCTCTCCAGTGTTTCACGCAGCAACGCATAAACTTTGCCGCCGCGACGATCAGGGCTTAGATAATACGGTGTATCCAAGTGCTGCAAGGGGATCTCGCTGGCAGCGACGAACGAGAAGATATCGATGGTCTGGGTCGCTTCGGGCCGGGCCTTGCGGATCTCTTCCTCGCTGATCACCACATAACGACCTTTCTCATGCTCCACACCTTTGACGATGTTGTCCTTGTCGATTTCCTTGCCGGTCACCTTGTTGATCCGTTTATAACCCACCGGCTCCATGCTGCGTTTGTCCAGCCAGTCGAAATCCACACGCTCGGTGCGCACTGCCGTGTTGAGCGAGACCGGGATATGCACCAGGCCGAAACTGATCGCGCCTTTCCAGATTGCCCTGGCCATGGCGTGCCTCCTATGGTTGCAGGGAATGGCCCGGCTGGCAGTAGCGCAAGGCGCCACAGCGTTCGCAAAGCTGGCATTGCAGCCCGGGCACTTCGGTTTGGGTCATGGCGCGCCAGTGGCAGCCACGCAGCAGACAGACAAAGGTCATCAGCCACCTCCTTGGCCCGGAAATATCGGGCGCTTACCTGAAATGACTGCACGGCGCGCTGAAGGTTTAGCCCAAATGCCCTACGGCTGTCGAAACTACAGTGGCTTGATCGTCATGGCTGATCAGGGTTCGATGGCGAAAAGCACGCGCTTGAACGCCTCGGCGGCCAGATGTACCTGCACAGACCAGTCCTGGGCCGCATCGCTGCCGGCATCATCGGAAATGTATTTCAGGCAAACGAACGGAATGCCTTCATTACGGGCGATCAGCGCCAGAACGTACGCTTCCATGTCGACGATGTCGTATGGAGCATCGCCGTGGCTGACCTCAAAGCTGTCGCCGCTGCCGCAGATGCCCAGCGGCAACCCTTCTATTGGCTGGCCATGCTCAAGCAGCACCGGAATATCCGACAGCGGCGTCTCATAGCGGGCGAAGCCCAGCGCAGTGACATCCATGTCGCGTTGCACGAAGCGCGTACAGCACACCACCTCACCCTTGCCGTATCGCTGGCTGCCCGCCGAGCCGAGGTTGACGATCAGTTTGGGCCGCTGCCGCTCAACCGCCTTGGTCAGGGCGATGGCAGCATTGACCTTGCCGATGCCGGTGAAAACGGTATTGACGTCGGCGAATACCGTGCCGGCTTCCGCCTCCAGGGCGAATACGAACAGGGTGTCGGCCAACGTAATGTCGGGGAATTGCTGGGTCAGCATCATGGCGCAGGGCGTTCCAAATGGCTTGCAAAGGGCGCTGCCATTGTCGGTGAACGCTAACTGATTGCAAGCCCCACCGTGGTGGCAAGTTGCAATAGCGCGTCATGCACTGCGGTTGACAGTCAGCGCCACTGCGGCAATACGCTCGACTTGTTCATAACCTGGCTGCAGCAATTGTTCACCGAATACGTCCGGGTCGACCTCGCGGTACACCCAGGCCCATTCGGGCCCCGCCAGGCGCAGGCGAATGGCCTCGAGCAATGGATCACGACCTTCGACAATCGCCACGCCGGTGTACAGCAGCAGTGACCCGCCAGGGCTCAGGCGCTCGCGCGCCTGTTCGATGATGCGCAACGACAGATCGGCGCCCAGAGTATCGCCACCGTGGCGATACGTGCGCTGGCCATGATCGAGCATGTAGGGTGGGTTGGCCACGATGAGGTCGAAATTGCCACTGACCCCGGCAAGCAAGTCACTGTGCGCAATGGACACATTGCTCACCCCCGCCAGCGCAGCATTGATCGCGGTATAGCGCAGTGCCAGAGGATTAATGTCCACGGCGCTGACCTGGGCATGTTGCGCCGCGCGGGCGATCAGCAAGGCACCGACGCCGCTGCCGCAACCAATGTCCACAGCGTGTTCGACCCGTACCGGGCTGCGTTGTAGATGGTCATGGATGACCTGGGCGAAGCGATAGCTGTCGGGGCCGAAGAACACCGCATCAGCAGCCTCGGTCGGGTAGGCGGAATGCACCAGCAGCAAATCGTCGAGGCTGGACCAGCGTACCTGGCTGCGCAGCAGTGCGCCGTCCTCGTACAGCACCTGCGCGGTGCTGAGCTGGTCCAGTTCGTCGGCGCTGATCAATGACGCCGGGAACGGGCGGCTCCAGCCGAATACGTCGCGCAGGTTGCCGGCCCGCTCTGCACCCTGGCGGGCGTTGTTGCATGCATGGGTGGCGGGCGTCACGCAGGTGAACTGGTAACCGTCAGCACGCAGGCGCCGGCCAAGTTGCAGCAAGGCTTCATCGGCCTGGGTTCGTTGCGGGTTGAGTATCATCAGTGCGGCCCCTCCTCGCCAAGACCTGTGGCATGCAGATACGCCCGAGTGGCGGACAAACCCTGCGGCAAGGCGTGCTGATTGCCCGCCATGCGCTCGATCAACGTTTCGATATCAACGCTTTCATGGCTTTCTTCAACACGCGGTTGCTGGTGCAGGGCAGCTTCCCAGCTGCCTGGCGGCACGCGACGCACTGCGCCCTGCCAGTCGCCGGCGATCCAGTCGTGCCACAGCTGCTTCTCGTAGGCATTGAAGACGCCGAACATGGGGGCGCCAGGCCCATCGATCAGCGACCACCAGCGGCTGTCGGCCGGATTCTGCCCGCGCTTGATCCAGCCCTGGGCCACAAGCGCCTGCAAAAATGCCGGTAGCGCAGCGGGTTCGGACAGCCATTGGTTGACCGTGCGCTGCTGCAATCGGCAGCGGTCAGCGTGCATGAACTGCCCGAACACGCGCTTGCGCTCCAAGGCAGCCAGCAATTGGGCCTCAAGGTCGAAGCCGCCGATTAGCGTGGGCGTGTCAATGCCAAGGTCATTGAGGCGGTAGCCATGCCTGACCCGACGGTAGAACACCTCGGCGTCCTGCGCCGGGCACAGTTGCTGCACCGCCTGGATGGCCTTGCTGGCATGGCCGCTGGCAGCATTGTCGATCGTCACGTGAAGCTGGAAATAATGACCGTCGATGCCGAGCTCGGCCAGCTCGTGGGTGGTGATCAGCAGGTGTAACGGTGGCTGCTCGTAACCCAGGTTGTAACCAATGACCTCAGGCAGAAACCACTCCGCGCAGCTGCCCAACGCCAGCTGTACTGCCCCTTGCAGGTAGCGCTCATCATCCAGAGGCATGCAATCCAAACAACCCAGCCTGCCCAGCAACCTCTGGTAGATAAGCACGTGGTTGCAATGCGGATCGCCGTCACCCAGCTCCTCAAGGTAGGTCCGGATCAGGCCGTGGTAGCGAGGGTCTTGCCAGCGGCGCAGGGCACCGTGAAGCCAGGCACCATCAACGACCTTGGTAGGCGCCACCTGTTGCAGGAACCACAAGGCGTGGGCGCGGTTGGCAAAATAACGGCGAGGCGCGCCTTGACGGCGCTGGGCCAGATAGGCGGCGTGCTCGGCGGCAACCTGTGCGGCGTGTCGTGCACTCCAGTCCTGTAGTTGACCAGGCGTGTCCGGCAGGTCATCGGTCATGGCGTTCGCCTTCGCGAACTGCTCGGCGAGCCACTGGCGCGCAGTGGTGTAGTCGCCGGACAACATCGCGTGGTAGCGGCTGCTCAATGGCCAATGCGCAGTCGGCGCCGGCGTCTTGGATGGGTTGTTGCGCATCAGAACCGTCATGCCTCGCTCCTCTCTTGACTATTGGCTCTGGCCTTCCCGTGGCATGGGCTCAGGGTCAGGTGCAGGCTGTGGCGCAGGCTTTTCGTCGGGTTGCTGCATTTGCAGCGAAGGTTTGCTCTGGTCTGCATCCTTGGCCGGATGCTCGGCGTCACGATCGAAACAACCGCCGAGCAGCGTCAGGCTGCTCAACAGAACGATGATGGCTTTAGTGCGCATGGGACGTCCTCTTTACCCGCTTAGTAATCGCGGTGCCGGAGGACCCGGCACCGCGTTCTCGTCACTTACGAGCGGCCGCCTTTTTGGCCCGACTCGCGGTCCTTGTGCATATCGGCATCCTTGCGGCCCGACTCACGGTCTTGAGCCATGCCGCCGCCAGAGGACTGCCCGCCCTTGCGGCCAGCTTCGGAAGCTTTTTGCCGGTCGTTGGCGAAGTTGCCGGGGTTCTTGGTGCCACCCTGGCCGCCCTGGCTGCCGGTGCGGCTGTTATCTTTGTTAGCCATGGTCTGAAACCTCATATGACTGCTGGATGCACGGCAAGCGCCGTACATAGGTTCGGAGTTCGGTGATATCGAGGGATTCGTTTTATCGCCAGGCGTTCGGACCGGCGGCGTTAAATAACCGGAGGCGATGTATTTTGTGCGCTAGCCGATTGCGTGACGCGGCTATCCAGCAGCCGCTGCCGCCGCCCCAGCCAACCACCCGTCAGGGCCCAGCCCAGAGCGATCGCGGCCCCTAGCAACATCGCCAGTTGCGGATGGTCACCCAGCACATCCAGGGCTCTTTTGACCCACCCGCTCAAGGCATCGCCGCCACGGTAAACCACGGTATCGATGAAGTTCTTGGCTTTGTATTTGTCTTCGGCGGGCAATACGGTGAACAACATTTCCCGCCCCGGCCGCACCAAGGCATATTCGCCTGCGCGGCGCACTACCATCACCACCACGAACACCGCAAATACCGGGGCCAGGGCCAGCCAGACGAAGCCTGCTGCCATCACCAGCGGCACTGCCACCAGCAACACCCCTACCCCCATGCGTTTGGCCAGCCGACCGGTGATGAACACCTGGGTGAGGATGGCCAGGGCCTGAACGACCGTATCGATCAGGCCAAATACCTGAGTCTGACGAGTACGGTCGGTGAACGTTTCGCTGACGATGCGCGCCTGCTCGAAATACAGAAAGGTACTGACACTGGCCAACAGCACCACGAACAGGGCAATACCCAAAAGGTACGGCGAACGCATTACAGCGGTTGCGCCCGCGAACGGGTTACCCCCCAGTGACCGCGACGCTGGCTGCTCGCTCAGCGCAGGCATTGGGTGGCAATCACGCCAGCGCTGCAGGTACGCGGCAGCGGCAATGCTGCCCAGTAAAAACATGGCGGCCAGCGAAACCAGCCCGGCGTGCCCCAGCGGGGCGACCAACAGCGTACCCAGTAACGGCCCGCTCAAGCCGCCCAGGCTGGCCCCGGCTGCCAGCAGCCCGAACAGGCGCTTGCCTTGCTCGGTTGAGAACAGGTCGGTCAGGACGCTCCAGGCCAGTGAGATGGTCAGCAGGTTGAACACCGACAACCAGATGTAAAACGCCCGCGCATTCCACAAGTCGTCTGGTTTGCTGGCAAACAGCAGTGCAAACAGCAGCAGGTTGCTGGCAAAAAAACCATAGGTCCAAGGCAGGATATGCCGCCGGCGCACCTTGGAGGCCAGCCAGCCGAACAGCGGCAGGCAGCTCAGCGTAGCGATGAAGGTGCCGGTGAACAGCCATTGCAGGTTGTCCACGCCCCCTGCCACGCCCATGGTCTCGCGCACCGGGCGCAGCATGAAGTAACCGGTGAACAGCAGGTAGAACAACGCCAGACCGCCGGCCACAGCCGGCCCCTCGCCGGGCTGGATGTTCAACCCTTGGTCCAGCCCCTTGCGCCAGTTGGCCATGGTGTCAGGCGAACTGCTCGATCAGCGCTTTCTGCTGCGCCTGGGTGAACAAAGGCTCGTGGCCGGCCTTAAGCTGATCGAGTTGGCGGTCAGGACGGCCGGTTGCCGGGATGACCGTTGTAACAGCCAGATGGCTAAAGGCGAACTTGAGGAACACCTGGGCCCAACTGCTGACTCCCGCTTCTGCGGCCCAGGCAGGCAGTGGCTGGTCCTTGACCTTGGCGAACAGACGGCCGTCATCGAATGCGCGGTTGATCAGCACCGCCACGCCCTTGTCCTGGCACAACGGCAACAACTCACTTGCCGCTTGCGGCGCGTTGACCGAATAGTTGATCTGGATGAAGTCCAGCGGTTCGCTGCGCACCAGGCGGGCGACTTCGTCATGGCCGCTGTTCAGGTAATGGGTAATGCCTATGTAGCGGGTCTTGCCCTGCTGCTTGAGTTCGCGGGCATAGGGCAACTGTGTCTTCCAGTCTCGCAGGTTGTGGATCTGCAGCAGGTCGACCTTGTCAGTGCGCAGGCTTTTCAGGGTACCCGCCCATTGTGCCTCGGCGTCGGCCCGGCTGTCGGCCGCGATTTTGGTGGCGATGAAGCACTGCTGGTGCCAGCCCCCCTCCTCCAGCAACTGGCCAAGAATACGGTCTGCCCCGCCATAGTTGGGCGAGGTGTCGATGACTTTGCCGCCGCCCTCGAAAAACGCCTTCAGTACGGCCTTCAGCTGCTGGTAATCGGCCGAGCCGGCCTCGACTTCGAAACTGCCGGAGGTACCTGCGCCAATGACCGGCAAGGCCTCGCCTGTGGACGGCACCTTGCGGGTCAGCAAGCCAGTGCTGGGCGCAGCCCGCAACCAAGGGCTGCAGGCCAACAGCCCCAAAGCCGCGCTGGCGCGTAGGACATCGCGACGTGCATACATGGCAAAGCTCCCGTCATAAGTCGGAAACTTTCAAGGCTAGTCGCCCTACCCCCCGATTGCAGGTGATTCTGTTTCTGGATGTTTAGTGTTCAGGCCTTCAGCAGAAGGCTCAGGTCCAGGCCGACGTCGGTCATCGGTGGGCACCAGTAGTAACCACCCGTCAGCGGCCGGCTGAAGCGGTACAGGCCATCGATAATGCCGTCTTCCAGCCCGCTCATACGCCGCAGTTGCACTTCGAAGGCATCGAAGCTTCGGCCCAAAGCGACAAACGCCAGGCCTGCGCCACGGTGGTCGGCCCAGGACACGGAGCGACGCACCATGAATGCCTCAGGTGCGAAGCTTTCCTGGGCAGTGCGCTTGACGTGGGCTGAGGCTGGCGCATCGTCGAGCTCTTCGTTATCGCTCAGGCGACGGCCCATGATGTTGTCCTGGTCTGCCTGGGGCAGCGACTTGAAGTACCCCAGGTCATGCTTCCACAACTGGAAAGCGGCAAAACTGGAGCCCGCCAGGCCCGGCTGCTCGCCCGCGACAATCGCCGCGTCGACGGCATCCTGATCAACCGGGTTTTCAGTACCGTCCTCGTAACCAGTCAGGTCATGGCCGCCACGGTGCAGGAAGCCGTCGATGCTGTCGGTCAGGCGCAGTGCCGGTGCCAAGGCCTGCTCCAACGCCTGGGCCTGCAGCAGCAGGTCACCACGCTCGTTGCCACGCAGCCACAGCCACAAGGCATGCTGGGTGCTCGGGTTTTCCACCGCTGCATCCAACTGAGGGAATGCGCGCAGGCCAGGCACTTCACGGCCCAAGGCCTTTGCCAGAGGCGCGCCTACCCCCACGATCAGGCGCTGGCCATCCACATGGGGCAGCAGCGCATCCAGGGCTGCTGGCAGTGCCTCGGGCGATTGTAGCGTGAAGAACAGGTGGCGGGCTTGGGCCGGCACCGGGGTGGCAAGCAGACCTTGCTGGAACGGCATGACAGGCGAATCCTCGGTAAAAGCGCGAATGCTACTGCGCGCAGCGGCCCGTCGCAACGCGCGATGCAGTCACTTTGCCAGCTGGCATCGTGGCGCTGCCGTAACAAAAGGTTACCAAGTGGTGGCTCATTGCAATTAGCGATCGTTCAGGCCGAGCCTAGACTGGCTGGATCCCTTGCCCGAGTAGCCGCCATGACCGCCTCGCCCTTGCTTACCGCCTTCCTGCCTTTGGCCCTGGGCATCATCATGCTTGGCCTGGGTTTGTCGCTCACATTGGCCGACTTCGCTCGCGTGGTGAAGTACCCAAAGCCGGTGGTCATCGGCCTGGCCTGCCAGATTCTTCTACTGCCGCTGGTGTGTTTCCTGATCGCCAACGGTCTTGGGCTGGAAGCGGCCCTGGCGGTCGGCCTGATGCTGCTGGCCGCGTCCCCGGGCGGCACCACCGCCAACCTGTTCAGCCACCTGGCCCATGGTGACGTGGCCTTGAATATTACCCTCACCGCGGTCAACTCCCTGATCGCCATCCTGACCATGCCGTTGCTGGTCAACCTGTCGCTGATGTGGTTCATGGCGTCAGACCAGGCCATCCCGCTGCAATTTGCCAAGGTCATGCAGGTGTTCGCCATCGTCCTGCTGCCGGTTGCCCTGGGCATGATGATCCGCCGCTGGGCGCCAGGCTTTGCCTCACGCATGGAAAAGCCCATGAAACTGGTGGCAGCACTGTTTCTGGCATTCACCATTGTGCTGGCCCTGGCCAAGGATTGGCAGACCGTGGTTGCGTACGCCCCGGTGGTTGGCCTGGCTGCATTGCTGTTCAACGTGATCAGCCTGGCCGTCGGCTACTGGGTGCCGCGCCTGTTGAGCATTCCCAAGCGCCAGGCCATTGCCATCGGCATGGAGATCGGTATCCACAATGGCACACTGGCGATCGCCGTCGCCTTGAGCCCATCGCTGCTGAACAACGCCACCATGGCGGTGCCAGCGGCGCTCTATAGTCTGATCATGTTTTTCACGGCGGCGGGGTTTGGCTGGTGGGTCAGCCGTGGGCATGGCGCAGTGCAGGGCGAAACTGTGAATTGACGCCTTCAGCGGCGATTGCGCCGAGCCTGTAACTGGCGTTTGAGCACCTTGAGGGGAGGTGCGTAGAAAAAGCCGAACGACACGCTGCCCGTGCGCCCCTTGACCGCATGGTGCAGGCGATGGGCACGATGCAGGCGCTTGAGGTAGCGGTTGATCGGCCGCGGCTTGCGCGGCCAATGCCGATGGAAGAACCCGTCGTGGGCCAGCACGTACAATATTCCGTAACTCGCCACACCGCCGCCCACCCACTGCAACGGTGCGTGCCCGGCCTTGCCCAGGGCCACCAATACCGCAGCGATGATACCCAGGGCCAGCAGATAGAGGTCGTTGGTTTCCAGCATGCCCAGCTGGGGCTCATGGTGCGAACGGTGCAGCCACCAGCCCCAGCCATGCATGATGTACTTGTGTGCCAGCGTGCCGACACCTTCCATGGCCACCAGAGTGCCGATCAGCACAACAAAATTGAGCAGCATGTAACGGTCCGGGGGATGATTAAAAGTGGCGCAAGGGTAACGAGTACCGGTGTTTTTTTCCATGCGGCCGTGACTTGCTGTAGGGCATTTCCTTATGAAGCCATTGTCATGTTTTCGCCCTTGACCCTGTACAAGCTGCGGCGTATGGTCCACCCGCAATTTCGCATCCCTGAACAGGAGTCCTGCATTGGACAGTAGCCCCAGTCGCTTGCGACAGGCCCACACGGCGAGCTAGTCCGGCAGCTTCCTGCCACTGTCTCGCTATTGGCCAGACGGTGGATTTCTCAGCCCCTGCGGCTTGAGCCCTCCTCGTTCCTCCTCTTGTGGTCCTGCGCATTTCTGGTTTTTAAGCCGCGCCATTTTTCGTTGGCGTCAGAGCGGGCATGTGCCCGCGCAAGAGGTTCGCTATGGATTGGAAAGTATTTCTGCTGCGTGTCAGCATCGCCCTGCTGCTCGGCGCCCTGATCGGTGCCGAGCGCCAGCTGCGCCAACGCATGACCGGGCTGCGCACCAATGCGCTGGTCAGCACTGGCGCCTGCCTGTTCGTGCTGATGACCCAGGCAGTACCGGGTATGGCCCCCACCGATGCCTCAAGGGTTGCCGCCTATGTGGTATCGGGGATCGGCTTTCTGGGGGGCGGTGTGATCATGCGCGACGGTTTCACGGTGCGCGGCCTGAACACTGCAGCCACACTGTGGTGCACGGCGGCTGTTGGTGTGCTGTGCAGCCTTGGCCTGCTGCTGGAGGCCACGCTGGGTAGCCTGGTGGTGCTGTGTGCCAACATACTGCTGCGCGATATCGCCCAACGCCTGGACCGCCAGGGTGTGGTGCCGGCCAGCGAGGCCGAACAACGCTTCGAGGTGCGCGTGGTTTGCCGTGCCGAAGATGAAATTCAGGTACGCAGCCTGATGCTGCACAGCCTGGGCGACCCGGAACTGCGCCTGCAGTCGCTGCACAGCGAAGACTTGCCCAACCCCGCGCGCCTGGAAGTACGTGCAGAGTTGCTCGGTAACCCACAGGCACCGGCACAACTGGAGCGCCTGGTCAGCCGGGTAAGCCTGGAAAAAGGCGTCAGTTCGGTACGCTGGCAGCTACAGGCACAAGTCATGGCCACCGATTGAGCGCGTCCTGGCTTAGTTACCGGCACTCATCGCCATGCCACCGGCAACGGCATAGCCATCGCGCCCTTGGCGCTTGGCCTGGTACAACGCCCCGTCAGCCGCAGACATCAGGCTTTCGGGGCTGCTTGCGTCCACTGCCGGATGCCCCACAGCAATCCCGGCACTGGCAGATACACGGCCTAGCGGGCTGCCGGCATGCTCGATCATCAGGCGGCGCAACAGTTGCAGAATTTCTGCGACCACCTGTTCGGCGCCCTGTACGTCAGTGTCAGGAAGTAAAACCGTGAACTCCTCGCCACCGTACCGCACCGCCAGATCCGCCGGGCGCTTCAACACCTGCTGCAGCAATTCGGCAAAGCGGCGCAAGCATTGATCCCCCGCAGGGTGGCCATAGCGGTCGTTGTACAGCTTGAAGAAATCAAGATCGACCATCACCAGCGCCACCGCATGCCCCAGCCGCCGAGCCCGGCGGATTTCCGCATCCAGCACCGCATCCAGCCTGCGGCGGTTGCCCAGCCCGGTCAGGCTGTCGGTCAGGGCCAGCGACCTGAGGGTCTGGTGGGCCTGGTGCAGCGCCCTTTCGATAGCGATCCGCTCACGCAACTGGCGCAATACCACCCAGCCGAAGCCACTCAATCCAACCAGCAAAAGCAGCAGGATCGCGGCTGACTTGATGACATCGTGCCGCCAGGGCGCAATGATCGACTCACGCGACAAGCCCGCCTCTACCACCAATGGATATCGCGCCAGGGCGCGATAGGCGTACAGGCGGGGCGTACCATCAACGACCGCCACCGCTTCAACCAGCCCTTCGCTCGCATGAGGCAGGTGATGTCGGAAGACTTCGCTGTTTGCCAGGCTGTGGCCGACTACGTGTTCCACGAACGGCCGGCGTACCAGGATGGTGCCGTCTTGCTTGGCCAGCACCAGGGCGCCTCGCTCGTCGATCTTGAAATCACCGTAATAGCGCACGAACCAGTCCACCTTGATGGTGCCAAGCAACACCCCGGCAAAGCTGCCATCGCGACTCTCCAGCCTGCGCGAGATTGGAATGATCAGGTCACCGGTGGAGCGGCTGCGTACCACCGAACCGATACGCACCTCACGGTCAGTGTGGGCCTGGTGGTAAGCGAAGTAGTCACGGTCGGCATTGTTGGCCTTTGCCGGGATGGAAGCCTGGTCGGTGACGATCCAGCTGCCATCGGGCCCGTACACGAACAAACCGTGCAGTTGCGGCATGATCGTTTTCTGTTGTGCCAACAGGGTGTGCAAGCGTGTGCGATCGAGATGATCGAAACCATCGCCTTCAAGACGCTCCGCCAGCACAGCGGTAATCGCGTCCACTTGGCGAATGGCATCTTCGGCGTGCTGCGCCGTAGCCCTGGCCAGGTTGCTGACCATGTTTTCGGCATTGGTGAAAGCTTGCCTGTAGTCGCGCCAGATCCGCCACCCTTCGATAGACACGAAAGTCAGCAGCACAACCGCCATGAACGACAGCACCAGGCGAAACAGCGCCACGGCGCGCCCCTCACCGGTTACGGTGAATAGCCCGTCTTCGTCGTGCTTACCGGCAGCCCCCATGGAATTCCTTGCCCTCAAGCGTTTGCCGCCTGTCACTATAGATCACTGCTACTTTCGCGTACCCAGTTCGATCCATGCCGGTGCATGGTCGCTGGGCTTGGGCTCGTTGCGCACCCAAGCGTCTACGCCGCCGGCCTTGAGGTGCGAAGCGATGTCCGGGCTGAGCAACAGGTGGTCGATACGCAATCCGGCATTGCGTGCCCAGTGATTACGGAAGTAGTCCCAGAAGGTGTAGATGCGCTCATCGGGATACAGCTGGCGAATGGCATCGGTCCAGCCCTGCTCAAGCAAGGCCTGGTAGCAGTTGCGGGACTCGGGTTGAAGCAAAGCATCCTTGAGCCAGGATTTGGGGTTGTAGATGTCGAAGTCAGTCGGCACGACATTGAAATCACCGGCCAGCACAGTAGGATGGCCACGGCCCAGCACGTCGCGCGCATGCGCTACCAGGCATTCGAACCAGCGCAGTTTGTACTCGAATTTCGGCCCCGGTTGCGGGTTGCCATTAGGCAGGTACAGGCAACCTACCAGCACGCCTTGTACCGCGGCTTCCAGATAGCGGCTCTGGCTGTCACCTTCCATGCCTGGCAGGCCGCGCCGGACTTCCAGCGGCTGGCAGCCGCGCGCCAGGATGGCCACCCCGTTCCACGAGGGCTGCCCCATGTACAGGCAGCCATAGCCTGCCGCTTCGATGGCCTCACGGGGAAACTTCGTGTCGGCTGCCTTGAGCTCCTGAAGGCAGGCGACATCGGGCTTTTCCCGCTCCAGCCAGGCGAGCAGCGCCGGCAGCCGGCTGCCGATGCCGTTGATGTTGAACGTGGCGATGCGCAATGGCTTCATGTGCCAGGGTCATCCACATGGCTTTGTACCGCCTCCTGCAGCGCCCCCACATGGGCCTCGTCTGCCAGAGCCTTGAGGGCCAGCCAGTCATCCCAGTCGATGGCCCCGTCATCGCGCAGCGCTTGGGCGGTGCGCAGCAGTTCGTGATGATAGGCATCCGGGGACTCGCGGCGGTAGCTGCCATCGTCATATTGCGCGTACCAGGCCTCAAGTTCGGGAATGCTGCGTTCGATGCTCATGCCCTGCTCCTTCGCGGCAACCTTTGAATGTGTGAGCGCAACTGCTGCGCATCGTTCAACCTTGGGGTCGCGGTGGCCACCTTGCCTGACAAAAAGGCCTGAAAAAAATTAAACCTATACCCACGTCCCAGGCTCAACCGTACGCGACACTGAGGTCGCGCCACCGATAGCAAGGAGTGAAACATGAGCAATCTGTTCATAAAACGCGCAGGTCTGTCGCTGGTGCTGGGCATGGCATCGCTGCAGGCACTGGCGGCTTCCTCCGATGACTTCGTCGATGCAGCCACAGAGGCTGGTATCGCCGAGGTGGTCACCGGCAATCTGGCCCTGGAAAAGAGCCAGAACGCCGACATCAAGACCTTCGCCCAGCATATGGTCACCGATCACACCAAAGCCAACCAGCAACTCGGCGACATCGCCCGCAAGCTGGACATCAGCGTGCCCGATGAAGCGGCGCTGACCGACAAGGTCAAGAAGATGATCCTCGAATGGCGCGAGGAGTCGTTCGACAAGTCCTATGTCAACAACCAGGTCGATGCCCACGAAAAAACCGTGGAGCTGTTCAAGAAGGAAGCCGCATCGTCTGACAAGCCGGAACTGAAGGCTTTCGCCAGTGAAACCCTGCCAACGCTCGAGAAGCACCTGGAACAGGCCAAAGCGCTCCAGGCCAAGCATGGCAAGTGATCGGAGGACACACATGACTAACGATACTTTGCGTAGCGAAATACTGACGCGTCTGCTGCACGCCCACCCACAGGGCTTGGGCAAGGAAGTGCTGGACAATTACCGCGGTGAAAATGCCGTTGCCGATGCACTCAAGACGCTGCAGGAACATGGCCTGATCCACGATGGCAGCGTCACGGTCGACAGTAACCAGCAGTTCAGCGTCAGCTATCCGATCAAGCTTTCTGCTGCGGGTGTCGAGGCTGCCAAGCGGGTGGAAGGCTAACCAACTCCAGCGCCCCATCTTTCGATCCTTTGAGCGTGCGTTGCGGGAGCCGGCTTGCCGAAACCCGCAACGCTTCTTTTAGCGTGTGGTTTGACCCTCCCGAAGCACCTTCAGCGCTTCATCGCGCCTAAGCAGTTCCTCTTCCAGAAACTGCAATTGCCTGCCCTGCTCTGCACAAAGCGCACGTTTGTCTTCCAGGCTTTGGCCCTGCGCCTGCAATTGCCTGCGCATTTCGTCACTGGCCCCCTGCGCTTGCGCCAGGATCGTGCGCAAGCCCTGGATCTGCGTATCACGCTGCTCCAGCAATTCGTCCAGCGCCTTGCGCTCGCTGCTGGCCTGGCGGTGCTCGCCAAGCAATCGTTCGTTGTCCCGATGCAGGCGCGTCAGTTCATCCTGCTTGACGATCATGCCTTGTTGAAGCTGGCGCAGTTCGAGCTGCAACTGTTGCACCTGTGCCTCATGGCGACGCAGGTCCTGGTCGCGCTGCTCGCGGCTGGCACTTCGGTAATGCTCCAGAGCATCCCTTGCATGCTGATGTTTTTCTTCCAGCGAGCGCACCTGTTCGTCCTTGTCGGCCAAACGCAGCTGCAGTTCACCCAGCGACTGGTTCAGGCTGGCGCCACGCAATTGCTCGGCTTGCAGCGTGCTCTGGGTGGCACTGAGCCGCTCCGACTCGGCGGCCAGCGCTGCGGCCTGGATCTGTTGTTGCTGATGCGCTGCGGCCAACGCCTGCTGAGCCAGTTGCAGCTGGCTCTGGAGCTGCTCCTGTTGCTCTTTGAAGGTCGCTTCAATTTGTTCGATACGCGCATCGGCCTCTTCCTGAAGCTGCTCTGCCAGCTGCGCGACCAGCTTGGCCAGTGTATCGCTCAGTGCCGGCGCGCCTTGAAGCGCCGCAGGCTTTTGGCCTTCTAGCTCTTTCAGGTAACGATGAATGGTGGTTTTGGAGCCCGTATTGCCTAGTTCGATACGTACAGCATCGATGCTGGGGTACTCGCCCCGGGCTATCAACACTTGCCTTGCCTGCTGCACTACCGCCTTGTTTATGCCGCCCCGGGCCATGATTGCTCCTACTATTTCGTATCATGGTACGTACCATGTATTTACGTATTAATTTTGTCTTTTTTTAGACGCTGACTCAAGGTATTTCTAAGGCGTAATAATCACGGCTTATCGCATGAGAGGGCGTGCGAAGCGGGTTTTAAGTGGGCTGGCGCTGAACTGGCAGTACGAAAGGTGCTGAAAAGTGATTCCTGAAGGTGCCTTGAAGTTGGATAGCGCTTGAGTCCACCATGGACAAAACGGCTATCTGCCAAATCAAGTACCCACGCCCGGCTCAAGATGAACATCGAAAACTACAAGGCAATCGCCGACAGCATCGCGCTGCTGCTCTTCCCCCACGCCGAAGTGATCGTCCACGAGGTACAAAGTCAGACGGTCGTGCACATCGCCAATAATTTTTCCAAACGCAAGATTGGCGATGACTCGGCACTGGACCTGGAGCTGGGCGATTTTCGCAACGCCGCCAAGCTCGGCCCTTACGAAAAGCTCAACTGGAACGGCCAAAAGATCCGCTCCATTACCACGGTGCTTTACAACCAGAACGGTGAAGCCGAACACCTACTTTGCATCAACTTGAATTTCTCGGTACTGGAACAGGCACGCGAGGCGCTGGATGCGTTTTTCCAGATAAGCCGCCTGGTGCCGCAGCCCGATGCGCTGTTCAAGGATGACTGGCAGGAACGCATCAATACCTTCCTGCACGCCTGGCTCAAGGAGCGCAATTTGTCGCTGCGAACGCTGAAGATGAAAGAAAAGCGCGCGTTGGTGGAGGCGCTGCATACCGAAGGGGCATTCGAGGGGCGCAGCGGGGCGGACTATGTCGCCAATGTGCTGAGCATGGGCCGAGCGACTGTTTACAAGTACCTCAAGGAACTGAGGGACCACCCCACCTGAATGAATGGTCAGCGCTTGTTGTTTATGGATATTGAGTCTATTGTGGAACGCAAATCCACAAACGGACACTGCCACAATGCCTGCCGATGCCACGAACCTGTCTTCCCTCTACCAAGCGATCGCTGATGCACACCAGGCACTGCGCCCTGAGGTGAATGTCACCCCGCTCAATTTCAGCGTCGGGCTTTCGGCAATGACCGAATGCAGCGTGTATCTGAAATGCGAGCACCTGCAACACACAGGTTCGTTCAAATTCCGCGGTGCCAGTAACAAGCTTCGCCTGCTGCCAGCCGAGCAGCGCAAACTGGGCGTCATCACGGCCTCCTCCGGCAACCATGGGCAAGCGCTTGCGCTTGCTGGCAAGGTGATGGGAGTGCCAGTCACCGTTTACACCACCACTTCGGCGTCTGCCTACAAGCTGGGTGCAATTCGCGCGCTCGGCGCCGAAGTGGTAAGCCTCGACCTGGACCCTTTGGGTGTGGAACTGGAAGCGGCGCGCCAGGCTGCCCTCCAAGGCAAGCCTTTTGTATCGCCTTACAACGACCTTGAAGTAATCGCCGGCCAAGGCACCATCGGGATGGAGCTCTTTGAACAGGCACCGGACCTGGACGCAGTGTTCGTGGCGGTCGGCGGCGGCGGCATGATTTCGGGTATCGGCGCGGCACTGCGGGCTCTCAACCCGGGCATCGAGATCATTGGCTGCTGGCCGGCGAATGCCCCTACCCTGCAGCGCTCGCTCGAAGCCGGGGAAATCATCGACATGCAAGAGCAGGACACGATCTCCGACGGCACAGCCGGTGGGGTCGAGCCAGGCTGCATCACCTTCCCCCTCTGCCAGACGCTGCTGTCGCGTACCGTGCTGGTCAGCGAAGAAGAGATAAAGGCGGCGATGCGCGATGTCGCCAACCATGAGCGCTGGATCATCGAGGGTGCTGCCGGTGTGGCGGTGGCCGGCATGCAGAAGATGGCCAAGGCATACCGCGGCAAGCGCGTCGCGGTCGTCATTTGCGGTCGCAACATCGTGCTCGATAAATTCCTCGAGGCTGTTCAATGAAAGTGTTCAGCAAGCAAGAGATCACCGCCCGGCTCGATATGGAGCTGGCGGTGCAATGCCTGGAGCAAGGTTTCATCGCGTTCTCCCAAGGCAAGGTCCAGGTGCCACCGGTACAGGCATTCGCCTTCCCCCAGGCCAACGGTGACTGCTGTATCAAGTCAGCGCATGTCGAGGGTAGCGACACGTTCACGGTGAAGCTGTCGACCGGCTTTTACGACAATCCTTCAAAGGGGCTGCCAAGCAACGATGGCTTGATGCTGGTGGCCTCGGCCAGTACCGGGCAACCCCTTGCCTTGTTGCAGGATGAGGGCTGGCTGACCTGCATCCGCACCGCGCTGGCCGGGCGCATCGCCGCCCGCCTGCTGGCCCCTGCAACCGTGAAAGCGATTGGTATTCTGGGCACCGGCACCCAGGCGCGCATGCAGCTGGAGCAACTGGGTGCAGTCACCCCCTGCCGCAGCGTGGTGGTGTGGGGGCGCGGTGATGCTGAACTGGCTGCCTACAAAGCCTTCGCCAACGGCCTGGGTTATGAGGTGCGGGTAACGCGTAACGCCGAAGAGGTTGCACGCGCCGCCAACCTGATCGTCTGCGCAACACCTTCACGTGAGCCGCTGTTGCAGCGTGAATGGCTGCAACCTGGCACCCATATCACCGCCGTTGGCGCCGATGCGCCAGGCAAGCAGGAGCTCGACCCTGCGCTGGTTGCACGGGCCGACCGCATCATCGTCGACTCCCTCTACCAGTGCAGCCAGTACGGCGAAGTCTCCCATGCGCTGAAGGCCGGCCTGATCAAGGCGCAGCAACTGGCCGAGCTTGGTGCCCTGCTTGAGGGCCGCGCCACCGGCCGTGAGCATGACGAACAGATCACGCTGGCCGACCTGACCGGGGTCGCTGTGCAGGACGCGCAGATCTCAAGCTGCGTGTTGGCGTCCCTCACCGCAGGTTGACGTACGTAGCAGAGCCCGGTCAATCATGGCTCCGTCACCTGGGCCTTCCTGGGGGCCGGCTTGAGCGAGGATTTGTTCTCTTGCACCACGATGTAGAACTCCTCGCCGTGCTTGACGGCGCCATACAGCACCGCCTTTTCGATCAGCTCGCTGCCGCGCAGGTGGCGTAGCATCATCGGGTCCTTGCGCAGGTCACGGTACAGCGCCAGGCACAGCAGCACCATGATCACCACAAACGGCAAGGCCACGACGATGGTCAGGTTCTGCAGGCCTGTAAGCGCTTCCCCGGGGTTACCGGGGTCACCCAGCGCGAGCATGATGGCCGCGACGGTGCCGGTCAGTGCCCCCCAGAAAATCACTGTCGCACGGGACGGTTGCGTGGTGCCGTGCTCGGACAAGGTACCCATCACCAGCGATGCTGCATCGGCCCCAGAGACGAAGAAAATTGCCACCAGGATCATGACCAGCACCGAAGTGGCCCAAGCCCAGGGGTAGCTGTCGAGTAACTGATACAGGGCATGGTTGCTGTTCACTGCACCGTCGATGAGAGCGAAGCTGCCTTCGCGCAGTGCATCGATGCCGGCGCCGCCGAAAACGCTGAACCACACCAGGCTGACCAGGCCTGGTACCAGCAACACGCCGCTGACGAACTGGCGGATGCTGCGCCCGCGGCTGATGCGAGCGATGAACATGCCGACAAAGGGCGTCCAGGAAATCCACCAGGCCCAGTAGAACACGGTCCAGCCTGCCAGCCAGCTGTCCATCGCATCACCGCCACTGGCGCTGGTACGCGCCATCATCTCGGGCAGTAACTTGATGTAGACCCCGATCGATGTTGGCAACAGGTTGAGCATCAACAGTGTCGGCCCCACCAGGAAGACGAACAGCGCCAGTGCCAACGCCAGTACCATGTTGGTATTGGACAGCCACTGAATACCTTTGCCGATGCCGGACACGGCCGAAGCGACGAAGGCAATGGTCAGCAAGGTGATGATGGCGATGTAGAACAGCTTGCCCGGGTGATCGATCCAGCCGTTGTATTCCAGCCCACCCGCAATCTGCAGGGCGCCGAGCCCCAGCGAAGCCGCTGAACCGAACAGGGTGGCGAAGATGGCCATCATGTCGATCACCCGCCCGACAGGGCCGTTGGCATGCTTGCCGATCAAGGGCCGGAACGCGGTGGAAATCAACTGCGAGCGGCCACGGCGGAACGTGCCATAAGCGATTGCCAGGCCGACGATGGCGTACATCGCCCAAGGGTGCAGCGACCAGTGGAACAGCGTGGTCGCCATCGCCACCTGCAGTGCCTCGTCAGATTGGCCAGCGGCAGTGCCGGGCGGTGGTGAAACGTAGTGCGACAGCGGTTCGGCGACGCCGAAGAACATCAGGCCGATGCCCATGCCCGCGCTGAACATCATGGCAACCCAGGAGACCGTGCGAAATTCCGGTGCTTCGCCGTCGCGCCCCAGCGGGATTCTGCCGTAGCGGCTGGCAGCCAGCCACAGCACGAAGATGACGAACACGGTAGAGGTCAGGACGAAAAACCAGCCGAAGTTGACGATGACCCAGGATTGCGCAGAGGTAGCGCTCGCGGCGAGGCTGGCTTGGTTGACAACACCCCAGGTGATGAAGGCGATCGCCAGCAGGCTGGTGACGCCGAACACCGCCCAGTCGAGCTTGCCTTCAAGGTGGCGGTCCTGCCTGGCCTCAGCAGTCTTGGACGGGTCGGTGACGCCGAGCGGCGGTGTTTCAACGTTCTCTTGCGTTGCCATCGATGGGCCCTTTTCAGTTTTTGCTGCAGGCTTTTGTTGTTGTAATTGCTAGCGATGCCTGCGCAATAACCGGGGCGGCCGCGCTGAAGGCCCCGTGATTATCCTGTGACCGAAACAGTAGCCCCTATTCCAGGACCGTCCTGGCACATCCTCTGAACGACCTGCCGGTCACATTGTGCCGGCACCTATCGAACCGGCACAAAACCTGAACTGGCTCAGGCAGCCCCATCCAGCCCCATCTGCCAGAAGTCGGCCTCCAGCCGCGAAGCCTGGCCAAAAATTGCCGCCAGTTCCACGAACCGTTGCTCGGTCATGCTGCGCGCTGCCAGTTCATCAAGGTGCTTGCGTGCTGCGGATGCCACGCTCTGGTAACCCTCGCCGGCGTATTCGCCAATCCACTCACGGTAAGGGTGATCACTCAGGTCACCGATGTGCGCAGCCAGCGTGCGGCCGATTTCGGCGTAGCCGATCACGCAGGGCGCCAACGCCACATGCAGTTCGAGCAGGTCACCGGCGGCGCCGCAATCAAGCACGTAACGGGTGTAGGCGACCGTGGCCTGGTGCTCCGGCGCGGCCTCGATATCGGCCTGCGACAACCCCCAGCGGGCGCACAGGCGCAGGTGCAGTTCGGTTTCGTCGAGGATGGCAGCCAGGCCAGCCTGAGCCGCGCGGATGTCGGCCGGCAGCCTGCTTTTATAAGCGGCAAGCGCCCAGGCACGGGCGAACTGGATGAGGAACAGGTAGTCCTGCACCAGGTAAGTCCGGAACGCGTCTTCGCTCAAAGTGCCCTCACCCATCTGCCGAACGAAGGCGTGGTCTACATAGCTCGACCACTGGGGCGCAGTGGCGGCCTTCAGGCGCTCGAAGATATCCATGCTCAGGCCTTTTGATCGTAGATGGCGTCGAAGAAGGCCAGCTCAAGCGCCACGGTGCGCTGGTAGAAGTCACTGGCCAGTGCCGGCTCCTGCGGGCCTACGCGGTCCAGTTCGGCCTGGAGGAAGGCGACGAAGTCCTGGAATGCCGCGTTGTCATGCAGGGTGATCCACTCGGCGTGGACGAAGTTGTCCGGCATTGGTTTTGGTGCCTTCAGCGCCCAATCCAGATACAGGCCTTCGGCAACGTTGAGCACTGCCAGCGCCGCCGCATAGGAACGGGTCGCTGCGGCTTCGCACAGGATGGCCTTGAAGCCTGCGGTCGGCACGGTGTCCTTGGGTTCGGCGCGCTGCTGCGGGCTTACATCCAGCGCCTGGAAGGCACGCAGGAAATAGGTGTTTTCATCGCTACTGATCATCCCGGCAAAACGGCCGAAACGCAGGCGTGCCTCGAAGGTATCGGCAGTGGCGATGGCGGCGCCGAGCAAGGTCAGGAAGCTGTCGAGAAAACGGTGGTCCTGTACCAGGTAGCGGACCATGACCGGGTCCGCCACACTGCCGTTGCACAGTTCAGTGACGAAGCGGTGGCCGACTGCAGCCGACCAGGTCGCCTCGTTCTGGCGGCGCAAGGTTTGGGAAAAACGTTCAGTCATGATGCTGCCCTCCATAGGGTGACAGCGAGGCCGTTACGGTGGGGCATGGAGCGGCCTCGCAGTGAGGCCGGCAAAAAGGCAGGTCGGCAGTCCCATCCCTTCGCCGGCATGATCCGGATCAGGTTCTAAGGGTCACCGCGCTGCAATGCCAGCGGTTTCTCAGCCCGTTGCCGGGCTCCCCTTGGTGGTGAGCAGGTATACCGCACCTTCAAGGGCATTGTCACGAGGCAAAACGCCTGGGCTGGAGCCATTCTGGCTCGCACAGTCAGCCCGAATGGCTTGGCTGCAAACGCCAACGCGCAACAGGGAAAATCATAGAGGCCAATAGCCACCAGTCATTAGCCTGTCATTTTACTGTCGTATTTTCGGGCTTCACCCAGGGTCGGGAATACCAGTCGTGATACGCCGTTTTCTCTCGTCAGCAGGCCTTCTGCGCCTTTTGATCCTGATGCTCTGCGCAGCCACCCTGACCTTTCTCTGGGGGTTGCACTTCAGCCAGAAGACCGCCGCACGCCAGGATGCGCTGACGGCCAAGGCAGCCGAGCACCAGAACCTCGCCAACATTGTCGCTGAAAGCCTGCGCCAACTGGTCGATCGTGCCCAGGCCGTAGGCCGTGTCACCCAGGACGACATGAAAATGATGCGCCAAGGCAGCCTGAGCCTGGCCCGGGTGCTGGCCGAAGACCCGGTATTCAAACGGATGAGCCTGTATGACAGGCACGGTCAATTGTTGTCGGCGAGCCATACCGATGAAGCTCCCCACCTGCCGGAAGAGTGGTTGCAGCAGCTGAAGCTGCACGTCGCGCATTACGGCTTCAAACCCTTCCTGCCACGCGTCGAACCGGGCTTCACCCCGCCCGCCATGCCGAGCTGGCGCCTGCCCTTCCTCTTGCCGCTGCCCAATGTACCGGGCCGAGAAATCGACAACATTCTGGTAGTGCAGCTCGACATTGGCTATCTCGCCGTGCTGTTCCAGCACATCGACCTGGGCGATACCGGGCTGATGCGCCTGCAGCAGGACGATGGCCAGGAACGCTTGCGTATCGATACCAGCGGTGTGGTCGTGGCCGGCGACGATTTCGAACCCGGCCTGCCAGCACCGGGCAGCGAGACGGGCCGGCTGGTGCAATTTGCCGCAGGCCACTCGTTTCAGAGCCTTTACCGCCGTATCGACGAGCGCGGTTTCAGCATCATCGTCAGCCAGCGCATCGACGAAATCCTCGCGGCCTCTGCCCTGGCGTATTCGCGCCAGTTCTGGCTGAACCTGAGCATGACCCTGATGATCCTTGCCAGCCTGGCCTGGACCTTGCGCCTGCTGCGCAAGCGCCAGGAAGCCTTCAGTGCCCTTGAGCACGCACAACAGGTCAACCAGCAACTGATCGGGCGCCTGGAAGACGAACACCGGCGTAGCAGCCATGCAGCCGCCACCGACCATCTCAGCGGGTTGCATAACCGCCGCCAGTTCGTCGAAATAGCAGGCCTTGCACTGACCCACCAACGTGGCAAGCGCCGGCTGATGGCGATCCTGTTCATCGACATGGACCGTTTCAAGTCGATCAACGATTCGCTCGGCCACAAGATCGGCGACTTGCTGCTGCAGGCCGTGGCCGGGCGCATCCAGCGCCTGCTTGAGCCTGGTGATGAGGCCTCGCGCTTCGGGGGAGACGAATTCGTGGTGCTGCTGGCCGGTGAGCGCAGCGAGGAGCAGATCAATGTTTGGGTACGCGAACTGGTGCTGAAACTGTCGGCTACCTACGCCCTCGATGGCCAGGAAGTCAATACCAGCCCCAGCGTGGGCGTCAGCATCTGCCCGCGCGACGGTCAGGACATCGACAGCCTGATCCGCTGTGCCGATGCGGCCATGTATTCGGCCAAGCAGGCCGGGCGCGCCCAGTACCGCTTCTTCGACCCATCGTTGAACCTCTCCGACATCCAGGCCTTTGCCCTGGAACAGGCTTTTGGCTGCGCCTTGACCGAGCGCCAGTTCGTGCTGCACTACCAGCCGCAGATTCGCCTGGATACCCAGCGCGTGCTGGGGTACGAAGCCTTGGTACGCTGGGAGCACCCGGAATTCGGCCTGCTCTACCCGGACCGTTTCATAGACCTGGCCGAGCGCAGTGGCTTCATCATCGAACTGGGCTGGGAAGTATTGCGCCTGGCCTGCGAAGAACTGGCGCGCTGGGATGCTCACGGTCGCGATAACCGCCTTGCGGTGAATGTGTCGGCATTGCAGCTGCGCCAAGCCGATTTCAGTACCCGCCTGCTGGCCAAGCTGCAGCTCTACGGCATCGCCCCGCAACAATTGGAGCTGGAGATAACCGAGACCACCATTCTCGACCCTGAAGGAACGGCTGTCGGTCACCTGCACCGTTTGCGCGCAGCAGGTCTGGGCATCAGCCTTGACGATTTTGGCCGCGGCTACGCCGGCTTCGCTCACCTGCAATCACTGCCACTGAGCAAGCTCAAGATAGACCGCTCGCTGATCGCACCGTTGTCCAACAGCTACGACGACAGCCCGTTCGTCTCATCAACCATCATTCTGGCCAAGCGCTTGGGCCTGGAGGTTGTCGCAGAAGGCGTAGAAACCCGCGAACAGGTGGTGTGCCTGAAACTCGCCGGCTGCGATATCGCCCAGGGCTACCACTTCAGCCGACCGTTGTCGCCGGCCCAACTGCGCGACTACCCACCCTTCAACAACAGGGAGGAAAAGCCATGCGTGCTCTGACGGCCCTCGCCGGCCTGTTGTTTGCCCAGTTGCTGGCAACCAGCGTGCTGGCCGACTGTACGCCCCACAGCTTGCGCCTGGCCGTCATTCCGATCAAAAGCAGCGAAGACATGATGCGCGAGCATCAAGTGTTGCTGCAACGACTGAGCCACGCAGCGGGGGTGCCGGTGGAACTGGTGATCGCCGCGTCCTACGAAAGCGTGGTCGATGCCATCGTTTCCGGCGGTGCCGACATCGCCCGCCTCGGCCCTGCGTCCTATTTGCTTGCCCAACGCCGCGACCCACGTATAGAACCTTTTGCCACCTTCACCTTGAGTGGCGGGCCTTATACCGCTGCAGGCAGCCATTACCAGGCACTGCTGCTGACCCGGGCCGGCAGCCTTGAGGGGGTCGAGCCTTTGCGTGGCAAGCGTGTGGCCCTCAGCGACCCGGCCAGCACCTCAGGCAGCCTGGTGCCAAGCGTCGAATTTGCAGGCCAGGTGGGGGCGCCATTGCAACAGTTCTTTGGCTCGCTGGTGTATGCCGGTACTCATGACAAAGCGCTGGACGCGTTGCTGCAGGGCCGTGTCGATGCCGCGTTCGTTGCAAGCGAGCGGGCCGATGCCTACCTGGCCCGGCATGGGTTGGCACCAGACAGGCTCACGGTGCAGTGGCGGTCGCAGCCGATCTACTACGACCCATACGTGTTCAGGGCCCGCCTGTGCCCGGCCCTGAAAAGCCGAATCCGCAAGGCGATGCTGGATGACCCCGAAGCCCTGGCGGCCTTCGTTACCGCCCAGGGTGCCAGTGGGCTGGTGCCGGTGAGCCAGGCCCAGTACGCGCCGCTGCGCCAGATGATGGATGCCGCGATACCGCGCTGAGTCAGAGGACAGATCAGTCATTAGGGTTTATTGTGTCGGCAACACACGCTGACACCCCCTCACATGACCGACATCGAGCGCTACGTCCGCGCCGCCACCCGTGACAACACCCGGCGCAGTTACCAGGCTGCCATCGAGCATTTCGAAGCCCACTGGGGCGGTTTTCTCCCCGCCACTGCCGACAGCATTGCCCGCTACCTGGCCGATCACGCCGGGCAGCATGCGGTCAGCACCCTGCGCCAACGCCTTGCGGCCCTCAGCCAATGGCACATCAGCCAAGGCTTTCCCGACCCGACCAAGGCACCGCTGGTACGCCAGGTACTGCGCGGCATCCGCACCTTGCACCCGACGCCGCCGAAACAGGCCGCACCGTTGCTGTTACAACACCTGCAAACGGCTGTCGAGCATTTTGAAGAAGAGGCCAGGCTGGCCCGCGAGCAGCATGACTTGCCAGCACTGCGCCGCGCCCGGCGTGACACTGCACTGTTGCTGCTGGGCTTCTGGCGTGGGTTTCGCGGTGACGAACTGGCGCGCCTGCGCGTGGAGCACATCCAGGCCGAAGCCGGCGTGGGTATCAGCCTGTTCCTGCCGCGCAGCAAAGGTGACCGTGAAGCGCTCGGCGTACAGCACCGTACCCCTGCACTCAAGGCGCTGTGCCCGGTCGCAGCCTACCTGCAGTGGCTCGAAGTGGCGGGCATTGCCCACGGCCCGGTGTTTCGCAAGCTCGACCGCTGGGGCAACCTGAGCGACACAGCGCTCAACAGCAACAGCCTGGTCGGCCTGTTGCGGCGCATGCTCGAACGGGCCGGCGTGCCGTCGGCGCTGTACACCGGCCACTCCCTGCGCCGCGGTTTTGCCACCTGGGCCACGGCCAACGGCTGGGAGTTGAAGTCGCTGATGAGTTACGTGGGCTGGAAGGATGCCAAATCGGCGTTGCGCTATATCGACTCGGCTCAGCGTTTTGGCGAACTGGCCGTATTACCGGCCAGCCAGGGGCAAGTGCTCATTCCTTGAACGCATAGCGGGGAATGCCGCCCACTTCCGGGCGAATCGCATACAGGTCGCCAGCGTCCGGGTAGTGGCGCAGTTCAGTCGGCGACATGCCGACCCGTGCCGTGGTGATGTACAGCGTGCTCATGCCATCGCCACCGAAACAGCAACTGGTCGGGCGCGGCACCGGCATCACCACCTGTTCGGTCAAATGGCCGTCGCGGTCATAGCGCAGCAGGCAGCTGCCATTGAACTGACACACCCATAACCCGCCTTCACGATCCAGCGCGATACCGTCAGGGCGCCCCAGTTCGGCAGGCGTCTCGGCGAACAGGCTGACTTGCTCCAGGCGCCCTTCGGGCAGATACTCGGCGCGGTAGATCGAGCGTGCAGCGGAGTCGACGAAGAACACGGTCTGGCCATCGGCCGACCAAGCAATGCCATTGGGCAGCGCCATGCCGTCATGGATCACCACATCGTGCAGTTCGCCGTCGAAACGCAGCAGCGCACCGGTCTTGCCACTTGGCCCCTCATCCATCAGCCCGGTGACGAAGCGCCCCTGCGGGTCGCAGGTACCGTCGTTGAAGCGGTAACTCGGGCGGTGATGCACCGGCGCCGAGTACTGGCGCACCTTGCAAGACGACATATCCAGAATGGCAACGCTGGCATCTTCGGTGAAGATCAGGTTGCCCTGGTCGGTCAGTGCCAAGGCACCGATACGTGCAGCGGATTCATAGAGGTTCTCGACCTCGCCATCCGGTAGCAGCCGGTGAATCCGCCCGCCGGTGATATCGACGAAATACAACGCGCCCGTGCGCGCATCCCACACAGGGCTTTCACCCAGGTCGGCACGGGTGTTGGCGACCTTGGTCGGCACGTAGTGACATTCCTTGATGAGGCTCCAGCGTTCGGCCACTTCGCCCAGGCTGGAAGCCTCTACCCGCGCCAGGTCACGTGGGTAGCTCACCCCGCTGTTCTCGCTGAAACGCGTGGCGGTGAACTGGCCATTGCTGGCACGCAGGATGTACCCGGTATCCCGGCAAAGCGGGCTGGCCAGGTACAGAACACCTGGTGTCACCCATTGCGGCTTGAGCTCTTCCGGCGGCTGGGTCACGCCCCACATCCGGGTTTTGGCCACCGGCGAGACCGCATTGACCAGGATGCCGTGTTCCAGCCCTTCCATGCTCAAGGCGTTCATGATGCCCACCTGGGCCATCTTGCCCGCCGAGTAGGCGACCAGGCCTGGCTGGGCATAGCGTTGATACATGGCGCGGTCCGAGGTGGTGAGGACTATGCGTGGTGCCTCGGCTTGCTTGAGGTGCTTCCAGGCATGCTTGGCGAGCCACACCGGGGCGTGCACGCTGATGCCCAGTGCGCGATCGAGAAACGCCTGTTCCTGTGTCTCGATGCCTTGGTAATCGACCCAACCGGCGTTGTGGATGAGAATATCCAGCGCGCCGAAATGCGCGATGGCCAGCTCCACCAGTTCGCGGCATTCTTCTTCGTTTTCCAGGTGGCCGACATGAGCGACCACATCGAAACCCTGGCCCCGCAGGGTTTCGAGTGCGACGCTGACCGCCGCCGGGTTCTGACCTTCGCCCGAGCGGTCAGTGCCCAGGTCGCTGATGACTACCCGCGCTCCCCGCGCGGCCAGCGCCATGGCGTAATCCAGGCCCAGGCCCTGGGCGGCACCGGTGACGATGGCGACTTTATCTTTGAATGGGTCTGTGCTTGGCATTGTAGAGCCCTTCCGATTCTCCTTTTTTACGATAACAATAAAAAAATCAATGACTTAATATTAAAAGCATGCAACTTTGATATCTGCTGGATATCACCTGAGACCCGCCACCTTCCGATGCACCCCGACCGGCAATGTCAAGCCCGGATGAGCCGTTTACAGCAGAGGCTTTGTCGCCGCGATGCCACGCACTATCATGGCCGCCTTGCAGGGTCGGCCGCCGGAGAACGCTTTCCCGGCCCCCGTTCGACTCGATGAAGGAACGTAGAATGATCGAGACACGTTTGCTCAGGCAGTTCATTGCCGTGGCCGAGGAGCTGCACTTTCACAAGGCAGCCATCCGCCTGCACATGGCACAGCCGCCCCTGAGCCAGGCGATCAACCGACTCGAAGAGAAGCTGGGCTTCAGCCTGTTCCTGCGCAACAAGCGCGGGGTCAAGCTCACTGCCGCAGGCATGGCCTTCCTGGAAACCGCCTACCGTACCCTCAAGGAGCTGGAACAAGGCATCGAATACGCCCGCAATGTGTCCGAGGGCATCTGCGGCAAGCTGACCATCACCGCCATTTCCATCGCTTACTACGAGTCGCTGCTCAATACCCTGAAGAAATTCCGCGAAATCTACCCGAACGTGCGGCTGACCATCCGCGAAATGCCTTCGGCCTCCCAGGCCAAGGCATTGATGGCCGGTGAAGCGGACATCGGTTTCATGCGCAAGCTGCCGATGCCCCCAGACACCATCGAATCGAGATTGCTGCTCAACGAGCAGATCGTCATGGCGCTGCCCGCCAGCCACGCAAAGGTGCATCAACCTGTGGTCGACCTGCGGGATTTTGCCGAAGAGGACTTCGTCTTCACCCCGCAAGCGCTTGGCAGCGGTTACCACAGCCAGTTGATTGCGCTGTGCGAATCGGCCGGCTTCTACCCCAAGGTGGTGCAGGAAGCGGCGCAGATCCATACCCTGATCGGGCTGGTGGCCTGCGGTTTCGGCGTTGCCCTGGTGCCTGAATCGATTGCCTACTCGACGCTGCGCGAGCGCGTGCAGTTTCGCCCTCTGCGGCCTATCAAGGACCAGCCCACGCCGACCATGGGGCTGTACATGAACTGGAACATACAGAACGCCTCCCCAGCCCTGGGCAGTTTCATATCCATGCTCGACCTGGGGGCGCCACGGCGGTTTGTCGATACCATCCAGCAACCGTTGATTCTGGATGGCAGCGACAAGCACGAACTACACCGCTAGGCGGTATTCGCGCAGCCAGGCATCCAGTGCCAGAGCGGTCTCCAGGTTGTTACGGCGCAACTGTGAATTGAAATACCCCTCGGGCTGGCGCAGCTCAGCGCCCAGCCGCACACGGTCGATCACCTGGAACACCGGGCTGCCCGCCTGCGCCAGCAGGTGCCGGGCCCGCTCACGCAGGAACCGTTCATAGGCAAGGTTCGCCGAAGTCGGATAAGGGCTCTTGCGTCGCTGCAGTACGGCCGCTGGCAGGATATCGGCGCAGGCCTGCTTGAGCAGCCACTTCTCCACACCATCCTTGCCCTTGATCGACCACGGCACGTTGTACACGTACTCGACCAGCTCATGGTCGGTGAACGGCACGCGCACTTCCAGGCTGGCGGCCATGCTCAGGCGGTCCTTGCGGTCGAGCAGAATCGGCAGCCAGCGCTGCAGGTGCATGTGGCAGATTTCACGCATGCGCCGCTCTTGCGGGCTGTCGCCCGGCAAGTGCTCGACGCTGTCCAGCGCCTGGTGATAGCAACCGTCTTGGTAGCTGGCAAAGTCGCACAGCCTGTTAAAGTCCGGGTTGATCAGCTCGGGCTGCAGCAACTGCATGCGCGAAAGCCACGGGAAACGCTGCGCCGCCAGCGCCTGCGGGTCGCGGAACCAGGCGTAGCCGCCAAACACTTCATCGGCTGCCTCGCCGGAAATGGCCACTGTTGAATGGCGGCCGATGGCCTTGAACAGCAAGTACAACGAGGTGTCCACATCGCCGAAGGTGGCCGCCGAATCGTTGGCCCGGTACACCGCGCTGCGCGCAGGGTCGGCCACCAGTTCGCCGTTGTCGATGAGGATGGTCTGGTGGTGGCTGCCAATGTGTTCGGCAGCTGCCAGCGCGTAGGGCTGATCGCGTTCCGGGCGGAAGGTGTCGCTCTGGAACTGCTCGGCCTGGCCGACGAAATCCACCGAGAACGAATTGACCCTGCCCCCCTGCTCCGCCGTCAGGCGCTGTTGCGCCATGGCCGTGAGGATGGTCGAGTCCAGCCCGCCGGAGAGCAGCGAACAGACCGGCACATCGGCATGCAACTGCTCGCCCAGCGCTTTGCCGAGTAGCGCTCGGGTGCGCGCCACGGTGTCGGGCAGGTCATCCTGGTGCTCGCGCCGCTGCAACTGCCAGTAGCGGCTGAGTTTGGGGCGCCCGTTTGGGCGCCAGGACAAGCGATACCCCGGCGGCAGTTCGCTGATCCCACGCAAGGCCGTGCGCGCCGTACCGCGCGACAGGCTCAGCGCATCCACCAGCCCGACCACATCCAGCGCACTGGCGAACTCCGGGTGCGCCAGGATTGCCTTGATTTCCGAACCAAACAGCAGCCCATGCTGGTGGTGGGCGTAGTACAGCGGCTTGACCCCCAGCCGGTCACGCACCAGCAGGAAGTGGCCGTCGCGTCCGTCGAACACAGCGAAGGCGAACATACCGCTGAGGTGCTCACAGCATTGTTCACCCCATTCCAGGTAAGCGTGCAGCACCACCTCGGTGTCGCTGCGGGTATGGAACTGGTGGCCCGCCTTGCGCAGGCGCTCACGTAGAGCGTCGTGGTTGTAGACCTCGCCGGTGTAGATCAGCGCGACTTCCTCGCCACTGGCGCAGCGGTAGGTCATCGGCTGTACGCCACCGCTGAGGTCGATGATCGCCAGCCGCCGGTGGCCCAGCAGGGCATTACGATGCTGCCAGCTGCCACTGGCATCCGGCCCGCGCAGTGCCAGCGTATCGGTCATGGCGCCGATAACCTCGCCAGCTTGGGTCAGGTTGCGGGTGTAGTCCACCCAGCCTGTGATTGCGCACATGCTGTACTCCTTACACCTGAAGACGACGGGTTGGAAGCAGGCCGGTCAGGGCCTGCAGGCGCTTGGCGATATCCAGCAACTGCCGCTCGCTGTCACGCCGGCCCATGATCTGCACGGCCAGCGGCGCCTTGCCGTCGGCACTCAGGCAAATCGGCACGGTAATGGCCGGCAGGCCGCTGAAACTGGCCAGCGGAGTGAAGCTGATCTTCTGCTCATAACCTTCGTCTGCGGGCGAAGGGATGGTCGAGTCCCCTGGCTGCGGGTTGCGCCGGTCGAATGGCCGGTTAGGGTCCATGGGGAATACCACGAAATCCACTTGGGCGTTGTCGAACCAGGCCTCGATACCGGAACGGATGTTGTCCATGCGCTGGTGGATGCGCCGGTAGTCAGCGTCGCTGACGCCCTCACCCACTTTCAGGGCGCTGAGTGTCGACCAATGCAGCTCGCAGTCGAAGCGCCGGGCCCAGGCAGCCGAGGCCAGCCACGCATCCCGTGCGCACAGCTGCCAGGCGTCGCCACGGCAGGCCCACAGGTCCGGCATGGCAACCTCAGCGGGCGCCATGCCCAGGTCTGCCAGTGCGCTGCGTGCCTGGCCCAGCATGTCGAGCATGGCCGCACTGGTCAGCGCCGGGTCCAGCGCGTGCTCCAGCATGGCGACCCGATAGTGCTCTTTGAGTGGCTGTTGCTGGCCGAGCAGTGGCTCCAGGCCCAGCAACGGGAACAGTAGGTCGAGGTCATCGGCGCTGCGGGCGACCCAGCCCAGTGCGTCCATGCGCGGTGATAACGGAAACACCCCGGCCAGGCTCTCGGCCTTCTGGGTCATGCGCAGGCCGACCATGCCGCAGTGCGAGGCAGGCCAGCGCACCGAGCCGAGCACATCGGTGCCCAACGAGATATCGCACAGCCCCGCTGCCACCGACACCGCCGAACCTGTGCTGGAGCCAGACGGATCGATGGTCGGGAAATGTGGGTTACGACAGCCGGCGCCAAAGGCAATGTTCAGCTCGGTAGTGGCGACCTTGCAGGTCAGCGCGATGCGCGGGTCAAGGAAGGCCAGCGCCTCGGCGCTGCGCTGCGGGTAGTGGCGGTAGCTGTGCAGGCCCAGGCGGGTCGGCAAACCTTGCACCTCGACAGTGTCCTTCACGCCCAGGCGGTACCACGGTGCCTCGACCTCGCGGGTGCTGGTCAGGCAACGGTAGTGGCTGTCGGCTTGCACGGACCATTGTGCATACTGCGCTGCCCAGTCCGCTGCCAGGGCGGGGCTGCGCTGCAGCAGTTCATGGCGCTTGCGCAGGCTCAGGCCGAGGTATTCGGGCTGCTCGCGGCCGTGGGTGGCGTTGGCGCCGCAGTTGCTGAGGTAGTGGGCGATGGCATCTTGAGTGTCAACGTGGTTCATGGGTGTATTCCTTGACAGAAGTGGAAGCCGCCCACGGCAGAGGCTTGCCGGTGGCGGACAAAGGCAGCTCGGTGACACGGCGTACCGCAACCGGCCATGGATGGCCCGGCGATAGTTGGCGCAATGCCTCCAGCACCGCGTGTTCGGTGAGGGTGTCGCAGCTGTACAACACCTCGAACGCTTCGCCGCGCAGCGCATCGGCCACAGCAACGCAGGCCAGCGCCGGGCAATCCAGGCGCTGAGCAAGGTCACTGGCCAGACGGGCCAGGTCGACGCGCAGCCCATTGACCTTGATCAGGCTGCTGGCCCTGCCCAGCCACTGGAAGCGCCGTGCGTCCAGCGCCAGTACCTGGTCATCGCAGCAATGCGTGGTTGCGGCGTGTGCCTGGCACGGCTGGCGGGCGATGCGCGGGCTGGCCACGTTCAGCGCACAGGGCTGGCCCGGGGGGCTGAGCAGTGTCACATCGCTCAGCAGCGTCCAGGGCTGCTCTGCATTACTGTGCGCATCCAGCGCGCGGTAAGCCATGGCGCCGGTTTCGGTGGAACCGAGCAGTTCGACGAAACGCACCTGTGGCCCGGCATGGCGCTGCACCGTGGCCAGAGCACCCGGCGGCAGCAACGAGGCGCTGTGCACCACCAGTACCGCACGCCGGGCGCTCAGCCGGGCCAGCAGCGCCGGCAGCACGCGCCAGGTACTGGCAATGGCGAGAATCACGCACGGCCCGTCGCCATCGAGCGCTGGCAGGCGCTGCTGCTCCAGCGAACAAGGGTGCAACTGCGCGTTCAAAACCCGCGCACCGACCTGGCCAAGGATCATGCCGTAGCTATGGCTGACTGGCGCAAACGAGAATATCTCCCGTGCATCGGGCGCCCAACGGCCGAGAATCAGCGTTGCCTCGCGCTCCATCTGCGCCTGGCTGCGCAGCCATTGCCGGGGCGTACCGGTTGAGCCGGAGGTGGTAAACAGATGTTCGGCGCTCACTCGGCGGCCTGCAGGGTCAGTTGGTCTTCCAGTTTTTGCCGGACGAATTGCTCCATCTTTTCCAGGGTTTCGAACCAGAAGCGCACATCATCGCTGAGGTAGTCCACTTCGATGGCGAAGCAGCCTTCGATGGCGGTGATCACTTCCACAGCCATGAGGCTGTCGAAGCGTTCGCCGAGAAAGTCACGAAAACTGTCGCGTTTATCGATGGCGTCGACGTGCTCGCCAAGCAGCTGGCCGAGGGTGTCGCGGATACGCTGTTCAATGCTGAGGTCGTTCACGAGCCGGTCTTTCCTTGTTGATGGGCAGCGTTGGTCAATTCCGCTCCGGCACTGAAGAACACGTGCTCGGGCAGGATCGGGTCGAAGTGCAGGTAGATGAAGGCTTTGGGGTAATGCGTGCGCAGGCAGCCGTGCAGGCCTTCAGCCAGCGCCTGGTGAGCCTGCCGGTCGCGGGCCTGTGACAGGGTGATGCGCACATGGAACTGCGCCGGTGCACCGTCGCGGTCGGCAACGGGCATCGGCATGCCGGCGCTGAACACACTGGCCTCAGGTAACGGGTTGAAGAACACCATGCAATGGGCGGTGTCGGCGCCCAGTTGCTTGAGCTGGCGGGTAAAGGCCAGCGCCAGGCGCTTGCGCTCCAGCGCTTGCAGCGGTGCACAGCAAACAGTGAGGGTGGGCATGGCGGCTCCTTACGACAGCTGCAAGCTGGGCAGTTGCTGGCGCTGGCCTTGGGCAAAGGCGTCGAGCAGGCGGCCCAGGCAGGTGGACAGCGCATCGACCCCTTGCAGGAACAAAGGCGACCAGGCATGGCCGGCAGCGCCGCGCACCTTGTCGAGGAAAAAGCGCAGGTGGGCAAGGTCCACCGGCAGGCCCAGGTCGGCAGCCAGTGCCACGGCCTGGTAGGTGCTGAGCAGGTCGGGAATGCGCTGCCCCTGGTTGGCGAAGCCGCCCTGGCGCACTTTGTGCGCAGCCAGTAACCGGACGGCAGCCTCAGTGACGTCGTTACCGATATGGGCCAGGCAGGCCAGCGCCTGCAAACCGGCGCGCAGTGACACTTCGCCACGGGGGAACGATGCGTAGCCATGGGCCTGCCGGCAGCTGACGACGTAGCGTTCGATGGCCGCGAGGTCTACACCGCTGTCATCGCCCAATTGCCGCAAGATCGACACGGCCGATGCGGTGGACACCATGTCCGAGCCGCGCCCCTCCCAGAAACCGAAGCCGCCGTCAGGGTTCTGCAGCGAGGCCAGCCAGCGGCCGATCGCCTGGCGGGGCCCTGGCTGGCCAGCGAAGGCACCTGCTGCAAGGCCCCAATTGGTGCAACGCACCTCGGCACCACGGCCTGGCATGTACATGATCCCAGGCTCGTTGGGCATCTGGCAGCCTTCGATCCAGCGCAGGGCCGCATCGCGCTGCTGCGGCCCCAGGCTACCGCCCAGCACCGCGGCCGCAGTGGTCAGCACGTCGGCGGCGGTATCGGCCCGGCGATACGAATAGCCGCCCTGGGGCATCGACAACGTGGCGATGAACGCTGCCACGCCATCGGCCAGGTGCGCCACCGGCTCTCCCAGTGCTTTTAGCGAACCCAGTGCGCAGAACGCCGCCCAGACATCCTCACCGTCATAACCCGCCCAGCGCACGAAGGCACCGGTCGGGCCGCGCAAGGCATCGATCCATTCAGCGCAGCGCTTACGGTCCAGCGGTTGCGCCTGCAATGCCGCAAGGCTTGCGGTGGCGCGATAGGTCGCCCACAGGCACGGCACAGCCGCCGCTTCGCTGAAGCGGAAGCCACCGCAATCCATCTGCTGTGCCTGCAGCCAGCCGATCAGGCGTGGCAGGTTCCATTGCGGCGCCGGCAAGCCCTGGCGAGCCAGCGCTCGCGCAGCCATCACGCCGTAGAAGCAGGCACGGGTGTCGGCCAGGTTGCGTCGGGCGAAATCCGCCGACCAGCTCAGGCCACCATTGGCACACTGCAACCCCTCGAGCCAGGCATACAGGGGCTCGGTGTCCCGCACCTGGCCATGGCAGACTTCGATCAAGGTGCGCAGCGCATAGTGGCTGGCCCACACGTCCGCCGTCTGGCCCGGGCACATGGCATAGGCGTCGCCATCGAACAGCGTAGCGATCCAGGCCGCTGTTTCGTCGCACCGTTCAACGCCAACGCCCAGGTCGTGCAGGGTTTCGGTGCAATAAAATGTGGCCCAGGCATCGGAGGGCATCCCCTTGCTCCAGGCAAAGCCGCCATCGCGGTTGCGCCGAGACAGGATGTAGGCCTGTAATACCGGTACATCAACCTGCTCAAGGCGCCCAACCCAGGCCAGGCTGCGTATGGCCGCATAGGTGCACCACAAGTCCGGTTGGCCGTTGCCCAGGCCCTGCCCCAGAAGGAATCGTGGCGGCGTCATTGCTGGCCACCGACAAAGCGCAGGTTGGTCTTCTTCCAGCTCTTTTGCGACCCGCCACTCTTGTTCAGCGCCGACAGGTTGTTGACGAACAGTACGCGGCTCCAGCGCAGCCCCATGTGCTGCTCGCAGCGCTCCAGCAAATGCGCTTGCAGGCGCGCTTCCTGGCTGCTGTCCCAGACGACGTCACGCTCGAGGATAAGCGCGGCGCTGTCAGCCTGGCGGTCCACTTCGATGACATAACCTGTGGCATCGCAACTGCCGTACACCACCTCCTCGACCGCGCGGATCTCAAGGCCTACGCCAGCCACGCGGACGCTATCGCTGTCACGCCCGTTGATCAGCAAGGCCGGGCTGACCTGGCCTGGCTGCCAAGGCGAGGTGATGGTCACGCTGTCACCGGTGTCCAGACGCAACAGCGGGCGTGCATACAGGTTGAGCGGCGTAACGACGAGGCGGCCCGTGAGCCCCTCGGCCGGGGTGACCAGCTTGCCGTCGGGCAACAGCAGTTCGAAATAGTTGGTGGCAGTGGCCAGGCGCATCTGCAGGTCCTGGCCCACTGCGGCCAACGTGCCGGTTTCGGTACTGCCGTAGCTGGCATCGAAAACATCGCATTGCCACCAGCGCGCCAGGCGTTCGCGCAACGGCTGGGTGTTGACCTCGCCAAGCAGCATGATCGAGCGCACCGACTCGGCGAAGCTGTGCAGCAATCCGCGCTGTTTCAGGTAGCGGGTCAGTTGCACCAGCACACCCGGGGCAATGAACAGGACCGTAGGCCGATACGTGTCGAAGGTGTTGCACACCCGCTCCCAGTCGGTAATACCGGTGGTGAAGGGATAGAGGCGCACGTGGGAAACGTCCAGGTACTCGCAGACGTTGGCGATCAGGTCACCTACCGGCACGATGTCCGATGGCATCAGGTTGGCCACCCGCGAACCCGGGCGCAGCACTGCCCGCCAATGGCTGGCGACACTGACAGCATTCCAGATGATGTCTTCTTTCAAACGCGGGGTCGGGGTCGGCTCGCCAGTCGTGCCGGTGGTGGCGTAATACTTGGCCGCCTCGCCCAGTTCCACCGTGCAGAACTCGAGTGGCTGGCCTTTGAGCAATGCCTTGGCGGTTACAGGCAACTGCTGGAAGGCCGTGAAACTGTAAGGACCTATGTTTGCGTAATGGGCACTGTGTTGTGCTCGCGTCCAAATTGCTTGCAACTTGCGTTCATAAAATGCGGCGTCGGGGACATGCCCCGCCTGCAGCTGAAGCTCGCGTTCCGCGGCCTTCAGCACGCCGTAATCCTGGTCGCTGTGAACTAACATCGACTCGCCCTCTCGAATAAACAGCGCAGAGAATTGGCGAGCGTCCGGCTCAAGTAAAATACTTATTTGAAACCGCCGGTGATAGTCACGAGGTATTATTCTGCAACTTCAGCGGGTAAAACCTGATCTGTAAGTGCGATTTTTCCGAGCGCTATTCATTCCTCGCGCCGTGGATCCGGTGGGATATCAGACAAAGATGTTTTGGGTATTTCCGGGGCATGCCACGGGCTTTTTTCAGCAACCTTGAGACCGAGCGCCGCACACGCGGCGCATCGCCATGGGTTTGCCGCAGACGCTTCAGCGCCCGTTGGCGCAACGCCATACCCGCGCAATATCACTGGCCCGGGCCCGCAACAAGTGCGCGGCATCGGCGCAGGCCTGCTCCAGGGTCATCGGCCCGCTGGCCAGGGCGAATGCCGCATCGATACCGTGCGCATACAGCTGCTGATAGCCTTCACCCAAGGTGCCCGCCAGCACCACCACCGGCACCCCATGGCGCTTGGCGACACGCGCCACCCCCATCGGCGTCTTGCCCCGCAGGGTCTGGGCATCGAAGCGGCCCTCACCGGTAATCACAAGGTCGGCACCTTTCACCAACGCATCGAGGCCGGCCAACTCCGCCACCACTTCCACGCCCGGGCGGAACTGCGCCCCCATGAAGGCTTTGGCCGCGAACCCCATGCCGCCGGCCGCACCACACCCTGGCTGTTCCCGAACATCTTGGCCCAGCACCTGCGCACAATGGTCGGCAAAGTGGCCCAGCGCTTTGTCCAGGGCCTGGACCTGCTCGGGGCTGGCACCCTTTTGTGGCCCGAAGATCGCCGAAGCACCATTGGGCCCACACAGGGGATTGTCGACGTCGGCCGCCACTTCGACCTGAACCTGCGCCAGGCGCGGGTCAAGGCCGCTGGCATCGATACGTGCCAGCCCGGCCAGGGCCAGGCCGCCCTCTTCCAGTGGCTGGCCATCGGTGTCCAGCAAACGCAGCCCAAGGGCACGCAGCATGCCGCTGCCGCCATCGTTGGTAGCACTGCCGCCGATTGCCAGAACGATGCGCTGTGCCCCTGCGCTGAGCGCGGCGTCGATCAGTTCGCCGGTGCCCCAGGTGCTGCTGCGGCAGGCATCACGCTGCGCACTTGGCACCAGTTGGATACCACTGGCCTGGGCCATCTCGATGATCGCTGTGCGGCTGTCGGCCAGCCAGCCCCAACCGGCCTGCACCCGCTGGCCTAGCGGCCCGCGAACGGTCTGCCGGCGCAGTTCGCCGTGGCTGGCAGCGACAATCGCCTGCATGGTGCCTTCGCCACCATCGGCCATGGGGCACTCGAGCAGCTCAGCGGTCGGCAGCGCCTCTGCCAGGCCGGCGGCGATGGCACGGGCGACACCGGCAGCATCAAGGCTGTCCTTGAACGAATCGGGGGCAATGACGATTTTCATGGGGATTCTCCTGTCCAGATGGCCGCATGCTGACAGTTGGCCGGCGTCGGGGCCTCGGTCGGATGCACAAACCGGCCGACAGGTTGTTTGGGCAAATGCCTTTTTGCCCAGGTCAATCCGCTGGTAACAGCTGCAACCCCAGATACAGGCTCAACATGCCCTCCAGGCGCAACGGGTCGACCTCGCCCAGCTCGGCAATGCGCTCCAGGCGGTAGCGCAGGCTGTTGCGGTGAATCCCCAGGGCATCGGCGCAGGCCTGGCTCTGGCCATCATGCGCGCACCAGGCACGCAGGGTGGCGAGCAACTGCCCGCTGGCATCCTTGGCACGCACGCGGTGCAGCGGCTCAAGCAGCTCATCCAGCGCATCTTCATTGCGGTGGCGCCACAACAACGCCGGCAGACGGTAACGCGCAAGGCTCAACAGCTGCTCGCCTGGCAACACTTCGCGGCCATAGGCGAGCAGGTCACGAACCCGCCGGTAACCGCGGCGCAACTGCTCAAGGCTCTGCGCCGGGCTACCCAGCGCCATGCGCTGGATCTGCCAGCCGCTGCGCTGCACGCGCTCGAGCAGGCGCACCTCATCCAGCGCCACCCCGGCCGGGCGGCACCACAGCAAGGAATCGCGTGCCGGGCTCACGCACCAACTGTCCGGGTAACGGCTCATCAACCAGGCAGCCAAGGCCTCGGCCGCCGGGCCGGCACGCAGTTCGAACAAACACGGCACCCGTGGCAACTGCGGCTTCAGGCCCAGTTGCTGCGCTTCGTCCAGCAGCCGCGGCGAGTCGCCCGTACCACCGAGCAGCAACGCCAGCAGGTCATCACAACGCTGGCGCCGCCATTGCTGTTCAACCTGCAAATGGCGCTGGGCCAGCAGCATTTCAGCGGTCATGCGCACCAGTTCGCCGTAGGTGCGCAGTTGCTGTGGGTCACCCGTCAGCCCCAGCACGCCGATCAGCCGCCCATCGAGCATCAGCGGCAGGTTGACCCCCGGCTGCACGCCTTTGAGGCACTTGGCGGCGTCTGCATCCAGCTCGACGATCCGGCCATTGGCCAATACCAGCTGCGCACCTTCGTGGCGGGTGTTGATGCGCCCTGGCTCACCACTGCCCAGGATCAGCCCCTGGCTGTCCATGACATTGACATTGCACGGCAGAATGGCCATTGCCCGATCGACAATATCCTGCGCCAAGTCATGGTCCAGTTCGAACATTCGGTGGTCCTTGAGGGTATTGGGTTTTGGTCGCGAGCAGGCGCGGCACAGGCGACCTTGGCGCAAGAAGCCCGATCATGGCACACGGCTCTATCGCTGACCAACGCCGAACACGCCCCTCATGAAGCATGGCGCTCCTTCCGGCCGTCAGATCACTGCATCACCCTCTCATCCCAGGCGTCAAATGGTTCCAAGGCCCCCTTTGGAGAATATTCATGACTCAGCACGCCGTGGCTCGCCTCGAGCAACTCGACCCCAAGCGCCCCCTTCGCGTACAAGCCGGCAGCGAAGAAGTGATCCTGATTCGCAGCGCCGGGCAGGTACGCGCCTATCAGGCCAATTGCCCGCACGCCGGAGCGCCGCTGGAAGAGGGCGTGGTATGCAACGGCCTGCTGGTCTGCCCCTGGCACAAGGCCGCTTTCGCCGTTGACGAAGGCGTGGTCTGCGAGCCGCCGGCCCTGGCAGACCTGCGCCGTTACCGCGCATGGGTCAAGGATGGCGAAATCTGGGTCGATGACCAGCCTCTGCCGCACCCCGAGCCACCGCGTCACAGCGATGCGCGCTGCTTCGTCGTCATCGGCGCCGGTGCCGCAGGCTCGGCGGCGGTTGCCACGCTGCTGGCCCATGGGTTCGGCGGTCGCCTGGTGTGGCTCGACCAGGAGCGGCAACCGGCGTATGACCGTACTGCGCTGAGCAAATTCGTGATTGCCGGCGAAATGCCGCCTGACGAAGTGCCAGCGCTGCTTGACGCTGACCAGTTGCGCACAGGCCAACTGGAACGGCGCTCGGGCAAGGTGCGCCTGCTGGATGCCAAAAAGCGCCAGATCACCCTCGCCGACGGCCAGCGTATCGATTATGACGCAGCCTTATTGGCCACTGGCGGCAAGCCGCAACGCCCTGACCTGCCCGGTGCAAGCCTGGCAGGCATCGTGACGCTGCGCTCGCGCGAAGATGCGGCGCGCCTGCTCGATGCCGCCGAACCCGGCCAGCCCGTGGTGATCGTCGGTGACGGGTTCATCGGCCTGGAGGCCGCATCGGCATTGCACACGTACGGCGCACAGGTCCACGTGGTGACCCGCCACGAGGTTCCGTTACGCATGCAGTTGGGTGAACGCATTGGCCGCTCGATTCGTGCGCTGCATGAGCGCGAGGGCGTGATGTTCCATGGCCCGACCGACGTCGAGCGGTTCATCGGTGCGCAACACGTCGAAGCCGTGCTGCTGAACAATGGCGATAAGATCGAAACATCACTGGTCTTGCTCGGCACCGGCGTCACGCCGGCCACTGCCTTCGTGCAGGGCGTGCAATTGGCCGAGGACCACTCCATAGCGGTCGACGCCGAGCTGCAGGCCGCCGACCGGCTGTGGGCGGCCGGTGATATCGCGACCTTCCCCCTCACCGGCCGCCCGGTGCGCATCGAGCACTGGCGCCTGGCCCAGCAACACGGTGTCATAGCTGCCGCCAACATGCTGGGCGAGCAACGCCGGTATGAAGACGTGCCGTTCTTCTGGACTTATCAGCATGGGCGTACCTATGAAGTACTGGGGCATGCGCGCGACTGGGACCGCATCGAGTTTGTCGGGGCGCCGGAGCAAGGCGATTTCATTGCCTTGCAATGTGCAGGTGAGCGGGTGGAGGCTGTGATCGCCAAAGGCTATTCGGATGCCATGGCGCAGTTGTCGCAGCGTATGAAGCGGTCACTGAGCCTGGCTCAGGCGCTTGAGTTGATCGGCTGAACGCATTCGCCCCGCACCAGGCCGGCTGCCGATCATGCAAAAATCAGCTATGGTTTTCCCCACCTCAAATAACAAGAATTTCGTGGAGCGCCCATGGCCGCGCACACCGCCTCACCCCATGCCAGTGAGCTGGCCGCATTCGTCGATTGCCATTTCGCCGAACGTGGCCTGATGCCCGAGCCTGTGATCGCCGAATCCTGGTACCGCAGCATCAACCAGCATCACCTGGACCCTGAACTGCGCCACGTCGACAATATCCTCAGCGCCGCCGAAATCCGCCAGCACCAGGCCCAGCATGAGGCCTACCTGGCCATCGCCAGCCAGGGTGTCAGCGGCCTGGCGCGGCGCGTTGTGGATGCAGGCTTCGCCGTGCTGCTCAGTGACGCCGAGGGTATTACCCTCGATTCCCGCTTGCCGGCCGACCCGCAACGCTATACCCGTTCCGGGCTGATCGTTGGCGCGCGCTGGGACGAGTCGGTGGCCGGCACCAACGGCATCGGCACCGCTCTGGCTAGCCGGCAGGCCCTGACCATCCACCGTCAGGAGCACTTCCTGGCAGCCAACGCCCGCCTGAGCTGCTCGGTGTCGCCGATCTTCGATGCCCACAATCAACTGCTCGGTTGCCTGAATGCCACCTGCCTGTACAGCGACGGTCCCAAGCAAGCACAGCACCTGACCTTGCAGTTGGTGACCCTGTACGCACGGCTGATCGAGAACAGCCATTTCCGCGAGCGCTTTCGCGACCGCCTGACCCTGGCGCTGAAACCGCGTGACGAGTTCTCGGACCTGGCGGCCGAGCAGTTGCTTGCGCTGGATGAAGGTGGCCGGGTGATCGGTGCCAATCGGGCGGCCTTCCTTGCGCACAGCGGCAAGTTGCTGGGGGCGCCTGTCGAGCAACTGCTGCACGCCGATATCGACCAACTGCTCGACCTCACCCGTGGCGGCGCCCGCGGTACCCAGTTGCGCGCCCATGCTCAAGCGCTTTTGCTGGACGTCGGCCTGCGCGCCCCCGCCGGCTATCGCCCGCTGCCGGCTGTACCGCCGATGCCCGCACGGGCTCGCCACCCCGGCCTCGAACAATTGGCAGGCCAGGACGCGCAACTGCAACAAAGCGTGCGTCGGCTGCGCAAGGTGCTGGACAAGGACATCGCCATCCTCCTCGACGGCGAAACCGGTACCGGCAAGGAAGCTTTCGCCCGCGCCCTGCACCAGGCCAGCCAGCGCCATGCCAAGCCGTTCGTGGCGCTCAATTGCGCAGCGATACCCGAGTCATTGATCGAAAGCGAACTGTTCGGCTACCGCGCCGGCAGTTTCACGGGTGCCAGCCGCAAAGGCATGAAGGGCAAGCTGGAGCACGCCAATGGCGGCACGCTGTTTCTCGATGAAATCGGTGATATGCCTGCACACCTGCAAACGCGCCTGCTACGGGTGCTGGCCGAACGTGAACTGGTACCACTGGGTGCAGAAACGCCAGTGGCGCTTGATATCCAGGTGATATCGGCGACGCACCAGGACCTGCAGGCCATGATTGGCGAAAAGCGTTTTCGCGAAGACCTTTACTATCGCCTGTGCGGGATGCGCATGAGGTTACCGGCCCTGCGTGAGCGCAGCGACCGCCGCGAGCTGATCGATGCGCTGCTCTCTGGCTTGTCGGCCGGGTCGGGGTTGCGTTTGAGCGCCGAGGCGCATCGTTGCCTGCTGGGCCATGCGTGGCCGGGGAATGTGCGCCAACTGCTCAACGCCCTGCGCCAGGCGGTAGCGCTGGCCGAGGGCGGTGTGATCGAACTGGCCGACTTGCCCCAGGAGTTGCTGGACGGTGCAGCGCCTGCCCAGCCTGCAGCGCTCGAGCAACAGGTGGAAGACCTTCAGGCGCGGCATTTGCTGAAGATCTTGAAGCGTGAGCACTGGAACATGAGCGCAGCGGCGCAGGAGTTGGGCATTTCGCGCTCGACGCTGTACCGCAAGATGAAGCGATACGCGATCGTGCAGCCAAACCTGTTGGGGTGACCGGTGCGCCCCTATCACCGGCGAAGCCGGTGCCATGCACCCCAGCGTCTGCATCGCCGGCAAGACAGGGACGCTGGGGTGAAGACTTACCCCTGGATGTACACCACCTGGGTGCGCGTGTACTCATACAGCCCGTGCTTGCCATCCGCCCCGCCGATGCCGGACTTGCGCGCACCGGCGTGGAAGCCCTGCATGGCTTCGAAGTTCTCGCGGTTGATGTAGGTCTCGCCAAAGTCGATCTCGCGGCAAGCCTTCAGCGCTGCATTCAGGTCACGGGTATAGAGCGATGAGGTCAGCCCATACTCACTGTCATTGGCCAAGGCAATCGCTTCGTCCAGATCGTCGACCACCTGGATCGGCAATACCGGTCCGAAGATCTCCTTGCGCATGATCTCCATGTCCGCAGCACAGCCGGCGAGCACAGTCGGCTGATAATGGAACCCGGCGCCGAGGTCGGCGACCTGCCCCCCGGTCACCAACTGGGCGCCCTGCCCTACGGCCGTGCGCACCATCTGCGCCACCTTGTCGAGGCCGGCCTGGTTGATCAGCGGCCCCATGTCCAGATCGGCCTGGCGCGAAGGGTCGCCATAGCGGGTGGCCGCCATGGCCTGGGCCACCTTGTCGACGAAGGCGTCGGCCACCTTGCGCTCCACATACACCCGTTCGGCACAGTTGCAGACCTGGCCGGTGTTGATCACACGCGAGGCGACGATGGCTTTCACCGCAAGGTCCAGGTCGGCGTCAGCCAGCACGATCGCCGGGGCCTTGCCGCCCAGTTCGAGGTTGAGCTTGGTAATGTTCGGTGCGGCCGCGGCCATGATCCGCGCGCCGGTAGCCACGCTGCCGGTGAAGCTCACCAGGTCGACACCAGCATGGCTCGACAGCCCGTGACCGACGCTCGCCCCTTTGCCGCCCACCACGTTGAACACGCCTGCGGGCAAGTCTGTCTCGGCCACCAACTGGGCGAACGCGTAGCAATTGATGGGGGTTTCCTCACTGGGCTTGATCACGATGGTATTGCCGGTGAGCAGCGCCGGCGCCATCTTGCGTGCGATGAGGAAGAACGGGAAGTTCCACGGCAGAATCCCCGCCACCACGCCCAGTGGCTTGCGCATCAGGAAGATGTGTTCGTGGGCGCGGTCGCTGCTGAGTACCTCGCCCTCCAGGCGGCGCGCCCATTCGGCCATATAGTCAAGGTAGTCAGCGGTAAAGTTGACCTCGACCTGGGCCAGCGCCGGCACCTTGCCGCCCTCCTGGGTAATGATCCGCGCCAGGCGGTCGGCATTGGCCCGCACCTTGGCGGCGATCTGGCGCAAGTAGCCTGCCCGTTCAATGGCTGTCTTCGCCGCCCAGCCCTTTTGCGCCTTGCGTGCTGCTGCGATGGCGCGCTCCACCTGTTCGGCCGGTGTTTCTGGCACCCGCCCCAGCAACTGGGCGTTGGCCGGGTTGTAGACCTCGATCAGTGCCTCGCTGGGTACAAACGCGTTGTCGATGAAGTTCTGGTAGGTCGTGTCTGTCATGCTCGTGTCACTCCTGTGGTGTGTTGTCGGCCAGGGGCGGTTGGGCGACGGGCTTGGCGCTGAACCGCTGCCACGCATCGCCTTCGGCCTTCAAGTCATGGGCGCGCTTGATCAGGTACTGGTGCACCTGCTCGACCTGCTCGGGTTTGAGGTTGTCGGCGAACGAAGGCATGCCATCGGGTACCCTGCCGCCATAGAGGATGCCGAGGAACATCTGGTGCTTTTCGGCAGTGAGCTTGCGCAGGTCGGGCAGCACACCACCACTGACGGCGTGGATACCGTGGCATTGCGAGCAGTTGCCGTCATACAGGGCGGCCCCGGCAGCGACCGTTTGCGCATCGGCGGTCAACGCGGGCGGCTCCGGTGCGTCGGCCGGTGGCGCCGGCTCACGCAACTTGGCGGTACCGCCGATCTTGTAGGTCAGCACCTGGGCGAACGGCTGCACCCCGGCGCGCAGCGACAACGCGCCGGCGAAGGTGGAAAACGCCCCGCCCCAGCCGGCCATGAACGTCACATACTGCTCGCCGTCCACCGAATAGGTGATCGGGGCAGCCATCACGCCGCTGGCGGCGGGCGACTCCCAGAGCTTTTTGCCCGAATCGGCGGCATAGGCGATCACCCGGCCATCGGCGCTGCCTTCGAACACCAGGTTGCCGCCAGTGCTCAGGGTGCCGCCGTTGAAGATGGTGATGTACGGCACCTCCCACGCCGGCGCCTGCTTGACCGGGTCCCAGGCGATCAGCTTGCCCGACCAGCTCTTGGCCATGTCCAGCAGGCCTTCGGCGCCTTCAGGCATCATGCCGGTGCGCAGCCCCAACTGGTAAACGCTCTTGAACGGGTTGCGCTTGGGCGCCTCGGGGATGTGCTCGTAGTAGGCCGACATGATATGCGCCGGGATGTACACCAGGCCCGTGTCGGGGTTGTAGGACATTGGGTGCCAATCATGGGCGCCCCAGAAAGCCGGGGTCACCAGCTTGCGCTTGCCGTCCTTCCAGTAGGCCGCCGCCTCATCGTCGATGATCGGCCGCCCGGTCTTCATGTCGATGCCTTTGGCCCAGTTGACCGGCACGATGTTCTTCGCCGACAGCAGCTCACCGGTGGCACGGTCCAGCACATAGAAGAAGCCGTTTTTCGGCGCCTGCATCAGCACTTTGCGCGGTTTGCCGTCAATGGGCAGCTCGGCCAGGATCATGTGCTGGGTGGCGGTGAAGTCCCAGGCATCGCCTGGCGTGGTCTGGTAGTGCCAGGCGTATTCGCCGGTGTCGGCATTGACCGCGACGATCGAGGAAAGGAACAGGTTGTCGCCCTTGGCCTGGCTGCGCCATTTCGGGTCCCACATCGAGCCATTGCCCACGCCGATATACAACAGGTTGAGTTCCGGGTCGTAGGCGAACGAATCCCAGGCCGTACCGCCGCCACCCCACTCGACATACGCGTCGCCGTGCCAGGTCTTGCTGGCGATCTCCATGGCTTTGTTCTCGGGCGGCAGCTTGGGGTCGCCCGGCACGGTGAAGAAGCGCCAGGCCTGTTTGCCGGTTTCGGCGTCATATGCGGTCACGTAGCCGCGCACACCGAATTCGGCACCGCCATTGCCGATGATCACCTTGCCGTTGACCACCCGCGGCGCCCCGGTGATGGTATAGCTGCGTTTGTCGTCATCGCGGGTGTCCACCGACCACACGCGCTTGCCGGTCTTGGCATCGATCGCCTCCAGGCGGCCATCGAGCACACCCACGTAGACCTTGCCCTGCCACACCGCCACCCCTCGGTTGACCGCGTCACAACAGGCCTCACCGGCGCGGTGGCGGTCAGACTGCGGGTCGTACTTCCACAGCAGCGTGCCATTGCGCGCGTCCAGGGCGTACACCACCGAAAACGGCCCGGTGGTGTACATCACCCCGTCAACCACGATCGGTGTAGCCTCCACGCCACGGTCAAGGTCGAGCTTGTAGCTCCAGGCAAGGCCGAGCTGGTTGACGTTGCCCTGGTTGATCGCCTTGAGCGGGCTGTAGCGCTGCTCGTCATAGGTACGGCCGTGGCTCATCCAGTTGCCGGGTTCCTTGTCGGCGTCGATGATGCGCTGGCCGTCGACTTCGGCGGCGAAGGCAGGTGCGCTGCACGCCAGGCTCAAGGCCAGGCAGTTCAGCAAGTGCGGCAGAGGCCGACGGTGCGGGCCTGTTCGATTCATGCTCGGTTCTCCGTTCTTGTTATGGACACCGCATCAGGCGTCGGTAACACACAGAGCAACGGCTGTGCCATTGGCACAATGAGCTTGCCAAACCGCCATGCCAGAGCGGTTCGACGCTGCACTGCCGGCAATCGCCAGGCAGCACGGACTGGCGCAACGATGAAACAGCTGCTGCAGACATGACACAGGTGTGCCAGCCGCTCCCTCGGCCCAGAAAAGTGTGTTGACCTGCGTGATCAAAGCCATTGGGGAGCCTGCCGCCGGGGTGCCGGTCCCCCCATTCCCCAATCATCCCGGTATCGTGCGCGCCATTGGTTCTTTCACCTTCGGAGCGGCAATGAAACTCTTCCAACCCTTGCAGATCGGCCCACTGACGTTGCCCAACCGCGTGTTCATGGCGCCCCTCACCCGCCTGCGCAGCCTGGAGCCCGGGGATGTACCCACCCCGATGATGGCCGAGTACTACGCCCAGCGTGCCAGTGCAGGCCTGATCATTACCGAGGCTACGCAAATCTCCTTCCAGGCCAAGGGCTACTCGGGTTCACCAGGCATTCATACCGCCGAGCAGATTGCCGCGTGGCGCCTGGTAAACGAAGGCATTCATGCTGCAGGCGGCCACAGCGCCGTGCAGGTCTGGCACACCGGCCGTGTTTCGCACACGACCTTGCAGCCTGGTGGCCAGGCGCCAGTGGCGCCCTGCGCCCTACCTGCCAATGCCCGTACCACGTTGCGTGACGAGCAAGGCAACCTGCTGCGCACTGAGACCTCCGTACCGCGTGCCCTGAGCGAGGAAGAGATCGCCGGCATCGTCGCCGATTTCGGCCAGGCAGCGGTCAATGCTCGCGAGGCCGACTTCGACTTCATCGAATTGCATGCCGCTCACGGCTATCTGTTGCACCAGTTCCTCACCCCCAGCGCCAACCAGCGCGAGGACCGTTATGGCGGCAGTGTCGAGAACCGCGCCCGTATTGTGCTCGAAGCGGTGGATGCCGCCATTGCCGGTTGGAGCGCCGAGCGCGTGGGTATCCGCATTTTCCCGTTGGGCGGTTTCAATGGCGTGGACAATGGCGAAGATCAAGAGGCAGCAGGGCTGTACCTGATCAAGGAACTGGCCAAGCGCAACCTGGCCTACCTGCACCTGTCCGAGCCGGACTGGGCTGGTGGCAAGCCGCTGCGCGATACGTTCCGTGAGGCTATTCGGGCGGCTTACCCAGGGGTAATCATTGCCGCAGGTGCCTATACCGCAGAGAAAGGCGAAGACCTGATCGGGCGTGGGTTGATCGATGCCGTGGCGTTCGGGCGCAGCTTCATCGCCAACCCGGACCTGGTGGAACGCCTGCGGGTTCAGGCGCCACTGAATGAGCATCGGGCGCAGTTCGACTATGCAAACGGGCCTGAGGGGTATACGGATTATCCGTTCCTGAAACAGGCTTGATGGCATGACGGGCCCCGCGCCGGCGGACCAGACGCTGTAGGTGTGCCGGGAATGAACCCGGCTTCAGGGGCCTGACATTCGCGATCACTGCTCCCAAGGCACTCCCTGCTCCCAACTCGCCACCAGCAGGTCGATGAACCCCCGTACTCGCGGAGACAGGTGGCGTTTGCTCGGGTACACCACGCGAATAGGGTCGGCCGGTGGCCTGTAGGCGTGCAACACCTCCACCAGCGTGCCCGCGCGCAGGTCCTCCCCGGTGATGTAGGTGGGCAGGTGAATCAGCCCGAACCCTGCCCGTGCGCCATCGAGCATGGCTTCGGAGCTGTCGATATTGAGCCGCCCGGGCTCCTCGCACAGGTGCAGGCCCTCTGGCGTGTGAAAGCGCCAGGGCATGGATTTTTCCCCTGTCAGGAAGGCAATCTTGTCATGCCCGTACAGGTCTGCAGGCACCTGCGGCACCCCGTGCTGGCGCAAATATTCCGGCGAAGCGCAGGTAACGAACTGCTGCCAGGCCACAGTGCGAGTGAGCAACTGTGAGTCTTCCTTGGGTGCGCCGATCCGTACGGCTACGTCCACGCCCTCCTCGACCAGATCGACGAAACGGTCGGTAAAACGAATGTCGGCGCGCAGTTCCGGCCATTGCTTGAGGTAAGCATCGAGGACCGGCAGCACATGCCGCTGGCCCAACGACAGCGGGCCGGTCAGGCGCAGCGTGCCGGTGGGCTTGCCACGCCGCTGGGCCATGGTGCTTTCCACCTCGTCCAGGTCATCGAGAATCTGCCGCCAGCGCTCATACGCCACCAAACCCTCATCGGTCAGGCTCAATTTGCGCGTGGTACGGTTGAGCAGGCGTACCGCCATACGCGCCTCCAGGCGCGCGATGCTCTTGCCCACGGCTGAACGGGTCAGCCCCAGGCTCGCCGCTGCAGCGGTAAAACTGCCCGCCTTCGCCGCACTGACGAAAGCGGTGATGTCGCCGAAGCGGTTGGGTTCCATGTCAGGTTCCTGCGGATACTGAAGACCCGCTTAAATGGGTGCGTATTGCAGTATTGCAAGGGCCTCGTTACAGCATCCACTGCAGTGCCTTGATGACCAGCAAGTGCAACGGGTAGAACAGATACCCCCAGCGCCCCACCGCAGGCACAGGCCAGTGGTCGTGGCGCAGCAGCATGCACCCGACAGGTATGGCCAGGGCTGCAGCGGCCATGGTCAGCAAGGTAACCGGTGCCAGCAGGTGCTCGAACAACCAGCCGTTGGTCAGGTTGCCCGCCACAGCCAACAGGCACGGCAGCAGCCAGGCCACTCCCCCTCGGCTGCGAGCCATCAGCCAGGCCGCAGGCAGCAGTACGCCGGGCAACCCGTACATCAGTTGCGCGCTGCACCCGGTTGCAATCAGTACGGCGCCAAGGCCGATTAGCCGCGCTGACGCCGGGGGGTGGTGCACAGCCCAGGCCACCAGCAGCCCCAAGGTCAGAGTGGGGATCACGCTGAAGGTCTGGGTAGCAGGGTCCAGCCAACGATAGGGCCCTTCAGACAGCACCATGAAAGCCAGCATCCAGCCCAGGTAGCGCAGGTTGGCACGGGTAAACAGCCGGCCCGGTGTGCTGCGCCCGACATTCACTGCGATCGCCAGGCAGAACAATGGGAAGGCCAGGCGACCGACAATGAACAGCCCCTCGGCAGCCGGCCAGAGGAAACGTACGTGGTCGGCAACCATGGTTACGATGGCCGTCCACTTGACCAGGTCCAACCCCGCTGAGCGCACGCCTCAGCGCCCGGGGCCGTCGGCCTGATGCAGGTATTGGGTGGTCCAGGCGGCCAATGGCAACGGTGGTTGCTGGTCGAGGATGCGGCGCCAGATCAGCGTCAGATCGTGGCGGTTGAACATCCCACCGACCCCGCTGCCCCGCCACACGCTTGGCGTGTGGGCAATCCAGTGACCCTGCCCATCGCGATGGGCCATGTTGAAGCGGAAGGTGTAGTTGCCGGGGATACCCATGCGCAGGTCGGTCACGACAAGCGCGCCGTCCACCTCGTCATAGCGTAACCAGTCATCGGTAAACCAGCGCAGGCGCTGCAGCAGGGGGGCATCGACCAATGCGGTGGCAAGCTGCAGGTTACGCGGCAGTCGCTGCATTTCCGGTGGCGCACGGTCGAAAACACTACTGACGCCTTCGTAATAATCGCCATCCGGGGTCTTGGCCAGCACGCGCCAGACCAGGCTGTTGAACGCGATCGGTACCGCGCGCACCTCGTTTGCGACAATCCCCTGCTGCTCGAGGGCAGCCTGGAAACGCTGCTCGGCGGCCATGCGGCCGGCCAGGCCGAACCCCAGGTAAGCCGTGCTGAACACCAGGGCCAGGCTCATCAGGCGCAACGCCTTGCCGCTCACGCCCCTGATAGCGGCGTAGAGCACGGCCGCCAGCAGCGGCACGGTGTACACCGGGTCAATGATGAACACGCTGGCCCAGCTTTGCGGGGTGAACTGCAACGGCCAGAACAGCTGCGTGCCGTATACCGTGAATGAATCGAGGATCGGGTGGGTCACCAGTACCAGCCAGAACGCCAGGAGCAGCCTGGGCAAGGTGTAGCCTTTGTCAGGCCAGCGCGTGCGGCCCAGCCGGTTGACCAGCCAGGCGAGCAACAGGGCCAGGCCGGTCAGCACGAAGATCGAGTGGGAGAAGCCGCGGTGGTAGGTCATTTGCGACACCGGGTCGGCGTAGCGGATGACCACGTCCAGGTCCGGCACGGTGCCCAGTGCGGCGCCGTAGATCAACGAGCGGCGGCCCTGGATACGGCCAAGCACTGTGCCTTGCAGCGCGGCGCCGAGTACGGCTTGGGTAATGGAGTCCAAGGGAAGGTTTCCTGAGTGGGCAATACAGGAAACCTAACCCTGCGAACCCCGGTGATGCAATTGCTGCTGTGTGACAACGCGTGGCCGGTACGGGCTTAGAACAGCTGCCAGGTGTACACCAGGATCAACCGGTTTTCATCGATATCGCTACGGTAATTGGACCGCGCCATGGCATTCCTCACCCTAATCCCCAGCCCTTTGAATACACCGCTCTGCACCGCATAACCCAGATCGATATCACGTTCGCGATCCTTGCCCTCGTACCCTTGGCCGGTATCGACGTTGTTACCGGTGAGGTAGCGCACCGTCGCCGTCAGCCCCGGGATGCCCATGGCTGCGAAGTTGTAGTCATAGCGCAGCTGATAGGAGCGCTCATCGGTGTAGGCAAACTCATACGTCGGCACCTCATTGCCCAGCGGCGAAATGTTGGCGAACACCCGAGGGAACGGACTGTCGCCGTACATCGCCTGGTACCCCGCGTGGAAGCTGTGCCCCCCTCGCCTAGCAGTGAGCAGCGAAAAGAATGCCTGGTTGTCGATGGTGCCCAGCAACGCATCACCTTGCTCACGGGCGGTGAAATAGCCCAGGTTGGCACTGAGCACCCAGTCCCCTAGCGGCTTGCTGTGCTTGAACCCGACAAAGCCCTGGGCATAGACGTCTTCCAGTTGCCCGTACCAGAGGCTGGCGCTGCTCTGGTTGCCGTTGAACGCGTAGTCGCCCCCGACATAGTTGAATGCGTCGCTCTCGACCTGGCGCTGGGGCACATGGCCGAGCATGGCGTTCATCTTGCCGTCGCCGCCTTCGTTACGCAGGTGCGAGCCGGTGAGGTGCCCGGCCTGCACCGTCAGGCCGTCCAGTTCGGACGTGCTGAGGCTGACGCCCTGGTAAGTGGGCGGCAACAGCCGGATATCGCTAAAGGTCAGCACCGGCAGGTTGGGCTGCAGTTCACCGACGCGCAATTCGGTTTTGGATACCCGTGCCTTGAATGTAGGTGCCAGGCGGCTGTATTCGTCGGCAGCCCTGCCATCACCGTGCACTGGCAGCAGCCCTGTATTGGCCCGGTCAGGGCTGCTGTCGAGCTTGATGCCCAGCACGCCCAGCGCGTCGACCCCAACGCCTACGGTGCCTGGTGTGTAGCCGGACTTGAAGTCAAGGATGAAGCCCTGCGCCCACTCCTGGGCCTTGGACTGCTGATTGGCGCCGACGATGTCGGAAAAGTCACGGCTGAAGTAGTAGTTGCGGGCGCTGAGGCTGGCTTTGGCATCCTCGAAGAAACCGCCTTCGGCGGCAGATAACGGTTGGCTGAGCAGGGTCAGCCCGATGGCGACGCAAAGGGTTTGGTTCATTCCGAAGCTCTCTTGATCTTGTTGTTATGGGTAAAGCGTTGGTAATACGAGTTTCAAGGTGAACGGCGCAGGGCCTCCTGGGCATGCGGGCGACGCAGCCTGAGCAGCGCGTGTGCCAGCAGGCCGAACAGCAGCCCCCAGAACGCTGCCGAAAGGCCAAGGAAAGACACCCCCGAAGCGGTGACCAGGAAGGTGAACAAGCCGGCGTCGCGCTCTTGCGGCTCAGCCAGGCTGCGGGCCAAGGCGTCGCTGATCGCGCCATACAGCGCAAGCCCGGCCAGCGCGGCTATCAAAGCAGCAGGAAAGGCGGCGAACAGCGACATCAGTGTCGCCCCGGCGATGCCCAGCAACAGGTACAGCGCACTGCCGGCGACTGCCGCGACATAGCGTCGGCGCGGGTTGTCATGGGCCTCGTGGCCCGTGCACAGGCTGGCGGTGACGGCAGCGAGGTTCAGGCCATGGCAACCGAACGGCGCCAACAAGGCTCCGCCGATGGCACTGGCGCTGATCAACGGGCTGGCGGGCGTTGCATAGCCTGCGTTGCGCAGCACCGCCATGCCCGGCATGAATTGCCCGGTCAGCGCCACCAGCACCATCGGCAGTGCCAGGCTGAACAGCGCCGCAAGGCTGAACTGCGGGGTGATCCACTGCGCCGAGGCCAGTTCCAGCACCAGTGCCTCGCTGCGCAGTGCGCCACTGGCAAAGGTGACAACGGCACCCACACACAACACCGCGGCCACGGCGTAGCGCGGTTGCAGCCTGCGCATCAGCACATAGGCAACGAACATCGCCAGCACCAGCCCCGGCTGCACCGGCAATGCCCGGAACACCTCGGTGCCGAAGCTGAACAGAATGCCGGCCTGCATGCCGGCGGCGATCGAGCCCGGCAGGCGCGCGATGATGCGGTCGAAGGCCCCGCTGATGCCGATCAGCAGCAGGACCAGGTTGGCCACCAGATATGCCCCTACTGCCTGCTCCAGTCCCAGTTGGGGTAAGGCCGTGACCAACAGTGCCGAGCCCGGGATGGACCAGGCGATCACTATGGGTACCCGGTAGTACAGGCTCAACAAACCGCCGAGTACAGCGCTGCCCATGGAGATGGACCAAACCCAGGAAGACAGCAGGCCCGGGGCCAAGCCGGCGGCTTCGGCGGCGTGAAAGATGATCACCAGCGGGCCGGCGTAGGAAATCATCGTCGCAAGGCACCCTGCGACGATGGCGGAAAGGGAGCAGTCCTTGATCAGGTTTTTCATGGGCCTCTCGCTGCAGTAGTGGGTTGCAAGGGCTTTGCGCTTGATCGCCGGCAAGCCGCTCCCCAGACACCGCTGAGTTCAGTACCTGCGCTGTTCCTGCAGGCGCCGGCGTGCCCGCGATCCAGACTTAGCCTTCCTGCAAGGCCCGAGGCCGCCCGCTGCGCTGCTCATCCGCGCCTTGCAGCGCCTTCTGCAACTGGAAGTCGAACTTGAGTTCGGCATAGCGCCCGTCGGCCCCCTCACGGAACACCACCTCACCGACCAGCCCATCGCGCGTGGCATAGGCAAAGTCATCCCACAGGTACTTGTCGCCAGACAGGTTGATCTGTGTGGTCAGGTGCCGGTGCCCCGGCGCCGAGATGAAGAAGTGCACATGCGCCGGGCGCTGGCCATGGCGGCCCAGCAGGTCCAGGCATTCCTGGGTCGGCCCCTGCGGGTCGCAGCCATAGCCCGAGGGCACGATGGAGCGCGCGCGGTAGCGGCCTTCGGCGTCGGTGACGATGCGTCGGCGCAGGTTGTACTCGGACTGGCTCGAGTCGAAGAACGAGTACGTACCACGGGTGTTGGCATGCCACAGGTCAACGGTGGCACCGGCCAGCGGCTGGCCGTGGGGGTCGAGCACCTGGCCTTCGAGGAACATGACCGTGGCCACGCCCTCCTCGCTGCCGTCATCCATACGCACCTCGCCTTGGGCGATGGGCGCGCCGGCAACGTACAGCGGGCCTTCGATGGTGCGCGGGGTGCCACCGCTCAGGCCTGCCTCGGCATCCTTGGCATCCTGCAGCAGGTCGAGGAAGTGCTCGATCCCCAGCCCCGCTACCAGCAGCCCGGCCTCGCCACGGCCGCCGAGGCGGTTGAGGTAGTCCACAGCCAGCCAGAACTCGTCTTCGCTGATTTCCAGGTCTTCGATGAGGCGGGCGGTGTCCTGCAGCACACGCTGAACGATGCGTTTAAGGCGTGGGCTGCCGTTGTCGTTACCAAAGCCTGCTGCTTCTTCGAAAAACTTCTGGGCGTCGGCAGTGTGGGAAATTTTCACGGTCATGATGGTTATCTCGTCTTGTTCTTGTGCGAAAGGCGTGTTTCAGCGGTCGTCGGCGTGGATCGATGACGGGTGACGGCACAGGCCGTCGACCTCGATATCCATGTACGGAAACAGCGGCAGCAACATCAGCGTGTCGTGCAGCGCCTCGACGCTGGGCACGTCGAACACGCTGTAGTTGGCGTAGTGCCCGGCGATGCGCCACAGGTGACGCCAGGTGCCCTCGCGCTGCAGGCGCTGGGCAAGTTCCTTCTCGTCGGCCTTCAGTTGCCTGGCCTTGGCCGGGTCCATGTCGACCGGCAGCTTCACGGTCATCTTCACGTGGAACAGCATGGGGGTTCTCCTTTGATGTCAGCGGCGGGCGAAGCGCGCCAGGCGGTGTTCGTCGAGGGTCAGGCCCAGGCCTGGGGTACGTGGCACGTGCAGCTGGAAGTCGTGGTACTGCGGCGGCTCGTTGACGATCTCTTCGGTCAGCAGCAGCGGCCCGAACAGCTCGGTACCCCAGGTCAACTGGCGTACCGTGAGGAAGGCGTGTGCCGAAGCCAGGGTGCCGATAGAGCCTTCGAGCATGGTGCCGCCGTACAGGGCGATGCCGGCCGCTTCGGCAATCTGTGCGGTGCGCAGCACGGCACGCGGGCCGCCGTTCTTGGCGATTTTCAGGGCGAAGATGCTGGCGGCACCGTCCGCAGCCAGGCTGAACGCGTCCTCCACGCTTTCGATGGACTCGTCGGCCATGATCGGCGCAGGGCTGCGCTGGTTCAGGCGCACCTGGCCGCTGCGGTTGATGCGTGAGATCGGCTGTTCGATGAGGTCGATACCGTTGTCACCCAGCACCTGGCAGGCGCGAATGGCCTGGGATTCGTCCCAGTACTGATTGACGTCGACCCGCACACTGGCGCGCTCGCCCAGCTCACGCTTGATCGCCACCACATGTTTCAGGTCCTGTGCCAGGGGGTTGGCGCCGATCTTCAGCTTGAACACCCGGTGGCGGCGAACCTCCAGCATGTGCTCGGCCTCGGCGATGTCACATGCCGTGTCACCGCTGGCCAGGGTCCAGGCCACCTCAAGGCTGTCGCGCACGCGCCCGCCCAGCAGCTCACTGACAGGCAGCCCCAGGCGTTTGCCCTGGGCATCGAGCAAGGCGCTCTCGATACCGGATTTGGCGAAGGTGTTGCCCTTGGCCAACTTGTCGAGCTTGAGCATGGCGGCATTGATGTTGTCGGCAGCCATGCCCACCAGCGCCGGCGCCAGATGCGCGTCGATATTGGCCTTGATGCCCTCGGGGCTTTCGTAGCCGTAAGCCAGGCCGCCGATGGTGGTGGCCTCGCCGATACCTTCCACACCGTCGCTGCAACGCAGGCGCAGGACTACCAGGGTTTGCTGCTGCATGGTGTGCATGGCCAGCTTGTGCGGGCGGATGGTGGGCAGGTCGACGATGATCGCCTCCAGCCGTTCAATGGTTGGGCTTGTCATGAAAAGCTCCCGTTCAGTCAGTAGTAAGGTCAGGCCGTCGCGGCCAGGGCGTGACGCCGGCTGCTGGCCAGGTGCACGGCCATGGCCAGCGCGGCGATTGCACCGGGAATGGCGAAGGCGATGAAATTGAGTTGCAGCGGCAGGTTGATCCCCATCAGCGCACCGCCGAGCAGCGGCCCGACGATGGCGCCATTGCGGCCGATGCCCGAGGCCCAGCCCAGGCCGGTGGAGCGCACCGCAAGGCCGTAAAGCTGCGCAGCACCGGCGTACAGCAGGATCTGCGTGCCGATGGTGGTGGCGCCGGCGATGAAGATCAGCAGGTACAGCACCGGCATCGGGCTGTTGACCCCGAGCAGGCTGATCGACACGGCAGCTGCCAGGAAGAACGCGACTTTCACTTTCACCAGGTTGTAGCGGTCGCCCAGCCAGCCACCCAGAATTGCCCCGGCCATGCCGCCGAAGTTCAGTGCCAGCAGGAAGGACAGGCTCGAGCCCAGGCTGTAGCCGGCGTTGGCCATCAGTTTCGGCAGCCACGAGCTGAGCGCGTAGACCATCAACAGGCAGCAGAAGAACGCCAGCCACAGGGCCAGGGTGCGGGTGGCCAGGCCATTGCGGAACAGGTCCAGCACTGAACCGCCGTTACCTTTGCGGTCAGTCGCCTGCAATTGGTCGTCAGCCTGCACATCGCAGTGCGGGTCCAGGCGCTTGAGCAACGTGCGCGCCTCCTCGGTGCGGCCCTTGCGCACCAGAAAGCCGATCGACTCGGGCAGGTAATACAGGATCACCGGCAACAGCAGCAGCGGCACTGCGGCGGCGAAGAACATCGACTCCCAACCGAAGCGTGGCAGCATGAAGATACCCACGCCCGCCGAAAGCATGCCGCCCAGCGAATAACCGCTGAACATGATTGCCACCAGCGTGCTGCGCAGGCGCTTGGGCGCGTATTCGTTCATCAGCGCCACGGCATTGGGCATCAAACCGCCGCAGCCAAGGCCGGCGATGAAGCGATAGATGCCGAACTCGCTGGGGCTGCTGGCAAAGCCGTTGAGGATGGTCGCCCCCGAGAACAGGGCGAAACAGATGGCAATCCCTTTCTTGCGCCCGATCCGGTCGGCCAGGCTGCCGAAAGCCAGGGCACCGAACATCATGCCGAACAGCGCATAGCTGCCCAGGGCACCGGCCTGCAAAGGGGTCAGGCCCCATTCTTTCATGATCACCGGCAGTACCACGCCGTAGATGAACAGGTCGTAGCCGTCAAAGACCAGCAGCAGGCCGCACCAGGCCATGACCATCCAGTGGAAGGCGGTGAAACGGGCGTTGTCGATGATCGGGTGAACGTCAAGGGTTCGCATGGCATCTGTCTCTGTTGTTTTTTTTGTGGAGTAAAACTGCCTTTGGGGTGCTGCTCAGCCGAGGTCGCCGCCCCCCACCGGCAGGGTCACGCCGGTGATGTAGGACGCCTCGTCGCTGGCCAGGAAAAGGATCGCGCCAACCTGTTCGTCAATGCTGCCGTAGCGGTGCATCAGGCTGCTGTCCAAGGTCTGGTCGACGATCTGCTGATACCAGCGCTTGTCTTGTTCGCTCTGCTCGGCCTCATTGCGTGGCACCCGCCGGGGTGGTGCCTCGGTGCCGCCGGGCGCGGTAGCGTTGACCCGGATGCCGCGGCCGGCGGTTTCGAAGGCAAGGCACGCGGTCAGTGCATTGACCCCGCCTTTGGCCGCGCCGTAGGGCACGCGGTTGACGCCGCGGGTGGCAATCGAGGAGACGTTGACGATGGCGCCGGTGCCGCGTTCGAGCATGTACGGGAGCGCCGCGTGGCAGCACCACAGGGTGGGAAACAGCGAGCGGCGAACTTCGGCCTCGATCTGCGCCACTTCATAGTGTTCGAACGGCTTGGCCCAGATGGTGCCGCCAACGTTGTTGACCAGAATGTCGATGCGACCGAACGTTTCTACCGCCGAGGCCATGACGCGGGCACAGTCGGTGTATTGCTCAAGGTCGGCGATCAGCGTCAGCACGCCCTCCCCGGCCAGTTCGTGGACCAGTTCGGAGCGGTCCACGGCCACCACCTGCGCGCCTTCGGCCTTGAGCCGCCAGCACACACCACGGCCGATGCCTTGAGCGGCGCCGGTGACCAGGGCTACTTTGTTATGGAATCGGTTGTTCATCTGCTACTTCCTTATCCTGTTATCAGGCACAACCTTGCCTGGCCTGCACTGGACCCATCGCCGGCAAGCCGGCTTCCACAGGTACAGCGGTGCTCTCAGGCCCAACTGCCGGCTTTGGAAGAAAAGGAGGCCACCTTCACCCGCACGATGGGGCGGCCCCAAGGAAACTCAGGCCGCCGCTGCCGCGAACTTCTCGTAGTAGAAGTTGGCCGGGGTGATGCCCTGCTCGCGGATGTACTGGCTGACCGCCTCGACCATCGGTGGCGGGCCGCACAGGTACACGTCGACATCGCCATCATTGAGGTGGCGCGGCTCGATGTGCTGGGTGACGTAACCCTTTTGCGGGTAATGGCTTTCGGGGTTGGCCACACAGGCGCTGAAGGTGAAGTTGGGGATGCGCGCAGCCAGGGCGTGCAAACGGTCCAGCTCGACCAGGTCGAAGTCGTTGGTCACCCCATAGATCAGGTGCAGGGGGTGCTCGCTACCCTGTTCGGCGACCTTCTCCAGCATCGCTGTGAACGGGGCCAGGCCCGTGCCACCAGCCAGCAGCAGCAAAGGGCGCTGGATCGGGCGCAGGTAGAAGCTGCCCAAGGGCCCGGCCAGGCTCATGTTGTCGCCGGCCTTGGCCAGGCTGGTGAGGAAGCTGCTCATCAGCCCGCCCGGCACGTTGCGAATCAGGAAGCTGACTTCTCCGTCCTTCTGCAACGAACTGAAGGAGTAGGCGCGGCTCTGGTCGCTGCCGGGCACCGTGAGGTTGACGTACTGCCCCGGCAGGAAAGCCAGCCTGTTCAGCGATTCACCCTTGATCGACAGGGCGATGGTACTGGCCGACAACTGGCGCACGTCACTGATGGCGGCCTGGAAGCTGGCCTGTTCGGTCTTGCACAGTTGCGAAGACGCCGGGATGCGTACCACGCAGTCGCTTTCGGCGCGCATCTGGCAGGTCAGTACATAGCCTTCGGCGATTTCGTCTGCACTGAGGGCGTCTTCGATGAAGTTGTCGCCCAGGTCATAACGGCCGGATTCGGCCTTGCACTTGCAGGTACCGCAGGCGCCATCGCGGCAGTCCAGCGGGATATTGATGCCCTGGCGGTAGGCGGCGTCGGCGACGGTTTCATGGCCGCTGGCCTCGATGAAGCGGGTTACCCCGTCTTCGAAATTAAGCGCGATCTGGAAGCTCATGTTGCACCTCGCGGGCGAACCTGGCCACGGCGCGCCATGGGGCACACCGGGCCGTTCGCGTAACCTCGGTTCAGATGTGGTAGACGTCGATGACCTGGCGCACGTAGTCGTTCTTCAGCACCACCTTCTTGGCCTTGATAAGCGGCTGTTCGCCGCGCAGGTCCAGGGTGTAGAAGCTCGTACCGAAGTAGCTGTCGGTGGTCTTGTAGCGAAAACTCAGCGTGTGCCAGTTGAAGCGCACCTGGCAGTAGCCTTCGCCCTGCTCGACGATCTCGATGTTGCTGATGTTGTGCGAGGTGCGGGTGTCGGGCACGGTCGCACTGGAACGCTCGGTCTTTATGCGGAACACCCGGTCCTCGAGGCCGCCACGGTTGCCGTACCAGATCAACGAGATCTCGCTTTGCGGGTCGGTGGTGAGGCAGTCGTCGTCATCCCACGCGGGCATCCAGAAGCTTGCATCGCTGGCATACATTTCCAGCCACTGGTCCCACTGTGCATCGTCCAGGTAGCGCGCTTCGCGGTACAGGAAGTCGCGCACGGTCTCATGAAGGCTCATTGCACGGCCTCCACGGGGATCAGTTGCTGCTCGTCTTCCAGAGCCTTGAGCATGGTGTCCTGCCAGTACTTGTGCTGCAGCACGAACAGGCCCTCGTCCTCAGTGCGCACGCCAGACAGCAGCGGGCTGAGCTCGATTTCGCGAGCGGCTTCGTCGGCCCCCTCGACCCAGTGCGCCGCGCCGCGTGACATGTCGTTCCAGCCGGTACCACCGCCGTAACCGGTCTGGCAGGAGCGAAACTCCTCGAGATCGTCGGGGGTGGCCATGCCACTGACGTTGAAGAAGTCTTCGTACTGACGAATGCGCCTGGCACGGGCCTCGGCGCTCTCGCCCTTGGGCGCGATGCAGTAGATGGTGATCTCGGTCTTGTTCACCGATATCGGCCGAGCGATGCGGATCTGCGAGCTGAACTGGTCCATCAGGTAGACGTTGGGGTACAGGCACAGGTTGCGCGAGTTCTCGATCATCCAGTCGGCACGAGCCTGGCCGAAGTCTGCGGCGAGTTGTTCGCGGCGTTCGAAGGCCGGGCGGTCTTCGGGGTTGGCCCAGCGGGTCCAGAGCAGCAGGTGGCCGTGGTCGAAGGAGTAGAACCCACCCCCCTGCTTGGCCCATGCACCAGCGCTCATGGTCTTGATCTCTTCACCCGCCTCGCGCTGCTTGCGCTGGTTCTGGGTGGCGGCGTAGTTCCAGTGCACGGAGCTGACATGGTAGCCGTCGGCGCCGTTCTCGGCGGTCAGCTTCCAGTTGCCTTCGTAGATGTACGAACTGGCCCCGCGCAGTACCTCCAGGCCCTCGGGGGACTGGTCAACGATCATGTCGATGATCTTGGCCGATTCGCCCAGGTGTTCGGCCAGCGGCTTGACATCGGCGTTGAGGCTGCCGAACAGGAAGCCGCGGTAGGATTCGAACCGGGCAACCTTGGTCAGGTCATGGGAGCCGTCGCAGTTGAAACTGTCGGGGTAGCCGGCGTTGCCCGGATCTTTGACCTTGAGCAGCTTGCCGCTGTTGTTGAAGGTCCAGCCATGGAACGGGCAGGTATAGCTCGCGCGGTTTCCGCGCTTGTGCCGGCAGAGCATGGCGCCGCGGTGGCTGCAGGCATTGAGGAAGGCATTGAGCTCACCGTCCTTGTTGCGCGCGATGAAGATCGGCTGGCGCCCCATGGTCAGGGTGAGGAAGTCGTTTTTCTCGGGGATCTGGCTTTCGTGGGCCAGGTAGATCCAGTTGCCCTCGAAGATGTGTTTCATCTCCAGGTCGAACAGGCGTGGGTCGGTGAACATCTCGCGCTTGCAGCGGTAGATGCCCTTTTCACGGTCGTCCTCGAGCATGGCATTGAGGTAGTCGAATCCCAGGGACATGGCCAGGGTCTCCATTGTTATTGTTCAGACCGGCTCAGGTTAGGGCGTGCCGGCGGGCGGCAATATCCGCTGGGTGCAAAGCGCTATCCGTTTTCTGCAAGGCAAAAGAAATTGATCAGGTGCATGGCAAATTATCCATTGAACGGTGCCTGCCACCTGAAGTAAGCTCGGGCTCATCAACTGGAGAGCAACATGCCGAAACACACCCGCAACCACGCCAACCACACCGGTCGCAACCTGCGCCCTGTGCTGGCCGTTGCCGGCTGCAAGGCTGCTGCCTGCTTTTATTTTGGGTATTGGTTTAGCCACTAGGCGCCGCTGATACCTACACGGCGCCCACCTTCGAGGGGCCGCCGAACATGAGAATACTCAAACCCCCGGTCGGCTCCCCGACCGGGGGTTTTGCTTTTCAGGCCTTTGAACATTCCCGATTCACACTGAGGACACTTTCATGAACTACGCCACCTATTACTACGCAAGCACCTACGCCTGGCGATTTAGCCAATCCCGCTCGGGCCAGCCTGCCGCCTCCGACCGGTCCGTCCACGGTGGCAATGCTGCAGCCAATCTGAATTCAACGATCAGTCGAACACCTCGATAGGGGCCGACTGCGCGGGTCAGAACCCGCCGTCCGCCCAGGGAACCTACGCCATGCAAGCCTCGAACCTCGCTCTGCCCCTGACCCAGCCAAACGCTGCCAACACCACTGTCAGCCGTCGCCTGCCCAGCCCGCACCTGCTCAAGCAGCAGATGCCGCTTTCAATCGAACACGCCCAGCAAGTCCAGGCCCAGCGCCAGGCCATTCGCGCCATCCTCGAAGGCCGCGATCCGCGCCTGCTGGTGGTCGTCGGCCCCTGCTCGATCCACGACCCACGCTCGGCCCTTGAATATGCCGACCGCCTGGCGGCCCTGAGCCGCGAAGTCGACGACAAGTTGCTGTTGGTGATGCGCGCCTACGTGGAGAAACCGCGCACCACGGTGGGCTGGAAAGGCCTGGCATACGATCCGCACCTCGATGGCAGCGACGACATGCATGGCGGCATCGCCCTGTCCCGTGGCTTGATGCTGAACATGATCGAACGCGGCCTGCCGATCGCCACAGAGCTGCTGCAGCCGATGGTCGCCGGTTACTTCGATGACCTGCTGGGCTGGGCGGCGATTGGCGCGCGTACCACCGAATCGCAGGTTCACCGTGAGATGGTCAGCGGCCTGGAGTTACCGGTCGGGTTCAAGAACGGTACCGATGGCGGTGTCGCCATCGCGTGCGACGCGATGCGCAGCGCCGCCGCCGCGCACCGCCATTTCGGTATGGATGCGCAAGGCTACCCGGCGATCATCGAGACCTTGGGCAACCCGGATACCCACCTGGTGCTGCGCGGCGGCCACAAGGGCCCGAACCACGACAGCACCAGCATTGCCCAAGCCCGCCAAGGGCTGGCCAAGGCGGGCCTGCAGGCGCGGATCATGGTCGATTGCAGCCATGCCAACAGCGGCAAGGACCCGGCACGGCAGCCCGCAGTGTTCGAGGACGTGCTGGCTCAGCGCCTGGCCGGCGACACATCGATTGTCGGGGTGATGCTTGAAGGCCACCTGTTCGACGGTTGCCAGGCCTTGGGCAAGGGCCCGCTGAAGTACGGCGTGTCGATCACCGATGGCTGCCTGGGCTGGGAAGCGACACAAACCCTGCTGCGTGAGGCCGCAGCGCGTATGTAGGAAGCGTACAGCAAGCCTTGCGAGACATTTCCCAAGCAAGTGCGCTAGGCTTGCCCTTTTCACCCAAGGAGTAGTACCCATGGCACGCGCCACTGCCCGCCACATCCTCGTCAGCAGCGAAGACAAGTGCAACGAACTCAAAGCCCAGATCGAAGCCGGTGCCGACTTCGCTGAAATCGCCAAAGCCAACTCCACCTGCCCGTCCAGCCGCCAGGGCGGTGACCTGGGCTCGTTCGGCCCAGGCCAGATGGTCAAGGAATTCGATACCGTTGTGTTCAGCGCCCCGATCAACACCGTGCAGGGCCCGGTCAAGACCCAGTTCGGCTACCACCTGCTGGAAGTGACCAGCCGCCAGGACTAAGTCCACGCTGACCATGACCACCTCTGTGGGAGCGGCTTTGCCCGCGAATGCGCCCGTGCAGGCAACGCCGTTGCCTGGCCGGGCCTCTTCGCGGGCAAGCCCGCTCCCACAGATGTTTCTGGGGATCGTGCTGGCCTGCATGGGTTTTACCGCCCTCGCCGAACCGACCCACGCCCTCACCGTTTACGGTGAAGCCCCGCGCTACGCCCAAACGTTCCGCCACTTCGACTACGTCAACCCCGATGCCCCCAAGGGCGGTATCCTGCGCCGCTCGGCCACCGAAATCGGTCAGTTCGACCACATCCTGCCGTACATCGACAAAGGTATCGGCGTCAGCCAGGTCGATGGCTGGCTGTACGCCCCTCTGGCCGTGCGTTCATTCGATGAGCCCTACACCGTCTATGGCCTGATCGCCCGGCGCATGGAACGCGGCCCGCAAGACGCCTGGCTACGTTTTTACATCGACCCCAGGGCCACCTTTGCCGATGGCAAACCCGTGCGTGCCGAGGATGTGCGCTTCAGTTACGACAAGCTGATGAGCGAGGGCAGCCTCAAATACCGGACCCAGTTCGCCGATGTGGCGGGTGTCACGGTCGAAGGCCCGCACCGCGTGCGTTTCGATTTCAAGCAACCCCACGGCCGCACCCTGCCCCTGGACCTTGCCAGTTTGCCGGTCCTGCCCGAACACGACTGGAACAGCCGCGACTTCGCCAACGGCGCCGGCTTCGACACACCGGTCGGCAGCGGCCCCTACCGCATCGGGCGGATCGACAATGGCCGCAGCGTCACCTTCGAGCGTGACCGGCACTGGTGGGCCAAGGACTTGCCCGTCAGCCGCGGCCGTTTCAACTTCGAGCGCATTCGCGTCGAGTACTTTGGTGATACCGAGGTGGCGCGCCAGGTACTCAAGGGCGGTGGCTACGACTACAACCGTGAGTTCTCGGCCACAGCCTTCACCCTCGGTTACAACGGTGCACAACTGGATGACGGCCGCCTGCAACGCGCCCACCTGGGCCCGGCCAAGCCACAGACCGCCCAGGGGTTCGTGTTCAACCTCGACCGGCCGCAGTTCAAGGACCGCCGCGTGCGCCAGGCGCTGGCCATGCTATGGGACTTCGAGTGGAGCAACCGCCAGATGATGCGCAACCTGTACATCCGCCAGCAGAGTATTTTTTCCAACACCCCGCTGGCGGCGCGCGAATTGCCGGATGCCGATGAACTGAAACTGCTTGAGCCGCTGCGCGGCAAGGTACCGGGCGAAGTCTTCAGCCAGGTGTTCACAGCCCCCACAACCGACGGTTCGGGGATTATCCGCACGCAGCAACTGCAGGCCCTGGCCCTGCTGCAGCAGGCGGGTTGGCACCCTAAGGGTGATCACCTGGTCAACGCCGAGGGCCAGCCGCTGACATTTACCTTCCTCAACGGCCAGGCCGGCCTTGAGCGTTTGCTGCTGCCGTGGAAACGTAACCTGGCACAGATCGGCGTTACCCTGAACATCCGCAATGTCGACTCGGCCCAGTACGTCAATCGTCTGATGGCCCGCGACTACGACATGCTCGTCACCGGCTACCCGGCCACCCTCTCACCGGGTGCCGAACTCTACAATTACTTCGGGTCTGCAGCAGCCAACGACCCAGGCTCGAACAACCTGATGGTGCTCAAGGACCCTGCGGTGGACAGCCTGATCGACGGGCTGGTGCGCGCCGACACCCAGGCTGACATGCTGCGCCACGCCCATGCGCTGGACCGTGTGCTGCAGTGGAACTACTACTGGATCCCCAACTACTACCCGCCAGGCAGTTCGACCGTGTGGTGGAACCGCTTCGGCCTGCCCAAGGTCCAGCCTGCTTATGACGAAGGGCTGGACAGCTGGTGGGAAATCAGCCCGAACGCCCTGACCAGCGCGCAGATGGCCGAGCGCCAGAAGGCTGCGCCATGACGTCCTATATCCTGCGCCGCCTGCTGCTGATCATCCCCACGCTGCTGGCGATCCTGCTGGTCAACTTCGCCATCGTCCAGGCGGCCCCCGGTGGCCCGGTGGAGCAGGCGGTGGCCAGGCTGCAGGGCATCGGCGGCGGGGCACCGGGCGCCCGGGCCGACGTGGTTCATGGCGAATCCCGCGCCACCCGGGGCCTGGACCCGAAACTGATCGAGGAGATCAAGCGCCAGTACGGCTTCGACAAGTCGGCCCCTGAGCGCCTGTGGCTGATGCTCGGCCAGTATGCACGGCTGGATTTCGGCCAGAGCTTCTTCCGCGGCGCCAAGGTCACCGACCTGATTCTGGACAAGCTGCCGGTGACCCTTTCATTGGGGTTCTGGGCCACGTTGATCACCTACCTGGTGTCGATCCCGCTGGGCATCCGCAAGGCGGTGCGCCACGGCAGCCGTTTCGATGCCTGGAGCAGTGCGCTGATCGTGATCGGTTACGCCCTGCCCTCCTTCCTGTTCGCCTTGCTGCTGATCGTGCTGTTCGCCGGTGGCACCTCGCTGAACTGGTTCCCGGTACGCGGCCTGGTCTCGGAGAACTTCGACCAGCTCAGCCTGCTGGGCAAGGTCGCCGACTACTTCTGGCACCTGGTGCTGCCGGTGGGGGCACTGGTGGTCGGCGGCTTCGCCACGCTGACATTGCTGACCAAGAACGCCTTCCTCGATGAAATTTCCCGTCAGTACGTGGTCACGGCCCGCGCCAAGGGCCTGAGCGAGCGTCGCGTCCTGTATGGCCACGTGCTGCGCAATGCCATGCTGGTGGTGCTGGCCGGCTTGCCGCAGGCGCTGATCACGGTGTTCTTCGCAGGATCCCTGCTGATCGAGGTGATTTTTTCACTCGATGGCCTCGGGCGCATGAGCTACGAGGCAGCGGTGTCGCGTGACTACCCGGTAGTGTTTGGCACGCTGTTCATCTTCACCCTGGCCGGCCTGCTGATACGCCTGATCGGCGACTTGTCGTATACCTTGCTCGATCCGCGCATCGACTTTGACGCGAGGGCGCACTGATGCTCTCGCCGGTTTCGCGTCGCCGCCTGCAACGCTTTCGCCGCAACCGCCGTGGCTGGGTGTCGTTGTGGCTGTTCGCAGGCCTGCTGCTGCTCAGCCTTGGTGCAGAGCTCGTCGCCAACGACAAACCCTTGCTGCTTGGCTACAAGGGCGAGCTGTACATGCCTGCGCTCAAACGCTACAGCGAGCAGCAGTTCGGTGGCCAACTGCCGTTCCAGCCGGACTACCGTAGCGCGTATGTCCGCCAGCTGATCGAGGGCCAGGGCGGCTGGATGCTGTTCGCACCGATTCCGTTCAGTGCCGACACACCCAACTACGACCTGCAAGTACCCACCCCAAGCCCACCGAGCAGCAGCAACTGGCTGGGTACCGACGACCAGGGCCGCGACGTGCTCGCGCGGGTGTTGTACGGCACCCGGGTATCGCTGCTGTTCGCCTTTGCCCTGACGGTGGTCAGCGTGCTGATCGGCGTGATCGCCGGGGCCTTGCAGGGCTACCACGGTGGTTGGGTGGACCTGCTCGGGCAACGCGTGCTGGAGGTGTGGTCGGGGTTGCCGGTGCTGTACCTGCTGATCATCCTCAGCGGTTTCGTCGAGCCGGACTTCTGGTGGCTGCTGGGGATCATGGCGCTGTTCTCGTGGTTGACCCTGGTGGATGTGGTGCGGGCCGAGTTCCTGCGTGGGCGCAACCTGGAGTACGTGAAGGCCGCCCGCGCGCTGGGCCTGCCTGACAGCCAGGTGATGCTGCGGCACATCCTGCCCAATGCGATGAACGCCACGTTGACCTACGTGCCGTTCATGCTCACCGGGGCCATCACTACACTGACCGCGCTGGACTTTCTGGGCTTTGGCATGCCGGCCGGGAGTGCTTCGCTGGGTGAGCTGGTCACCCAGGGCAAGCAGCACCTGGAGGCCCCTTGGCTGGGCTTCACAGCGTTCTTTGCGCTGGCGGTGGTGCTGTCATTGCTGGTGTTTATCGGGGATGCCTTGCGCGAGGCCTTCGACCCGAGAGTTTAGGCTGGTACTGCCATCACAGGTTTCAGGGAACTGCCATGCAAGAAAGCAATACCCTCAAGGACTATCCTCAGGTACGGCAACTGGCGATCCGCTCGCTGTTCGAAATCATCGAGCAGTCCAGCGAGGGCACGGTGATCGTCGACCGCGAGGCGCGAATCGTGTGGATGAACGAACGCTATGCCCGCCGTTTTGGCCTGGCCGATGCCGCCAGTGCCATCGGCCAGCCATGCGAAACGGTGATCCCAGGCAGCCTGATGCGCGAGGTGGTGAGTAACGGCCGGCCGATCCTGCTGGACATGCTCGACACCGCCAAGGAGCCACTGGTGGTCATGCGCCTGCCGATCCACGATGCCCAGGGGGCGCTGATCGGTGCCATCGGCTTTGCCCTGTTCGACGAATTGCGCAGCCTGTCGCCACTGCTCAAGCGCTATTCGAGCATGCAGCAGGAACTGGCCACGACACGCTCGCAACTGCGCGCGCGCCAAGCCAAATACAGTTTTGCCCAGTTCGTCGGCAGCAGCGCGGCGAGCCTTGAGGCCAAGCGCCGTGCCAGGCGTGGCGCGGCCAGCGAATCGCCGGTGTTGTTGCTCGGCGAAACCGGTACCGGCAAGGAGCTGCTGGCCCATGCCATTCACGCAGCCTCGGCACGTGCGCACAAAGCCTTTGTCAGCATCAACAGTGCAGCGATCCCCGAGGCGCTGCTGGAAGCCGAGTTCTTTGGCACGGCCCCGGGCGCCTTTACCGGCGCTGACCGTAAGGGGCGCAGCGGCAAGTTGCAGTTGGCCGAGGGTGGCACCTTGTTCCTCGACGAAATCGGCGACATGCCCCTGGCCCTGCAAAGCAAACTGCTGCGCGTACTGCAGGAGAAGGAATACGAACCGGTGGGCTCGAACCAGATGCTGCACAGCGACGTGCGCATCATCGCTGCCACGTCAATCGATTTGCAGGCGGCCATGGCCCGCGGGGCGTTTCGCGCCGATCTGTATTACCGCCTGAATGTACTGCCAATCCAGGCACCGCCGCTGCGCGAGCGCCTCGAAGACCTGCCCGCGTTATGCGAGGCGATCCTGGCCGAACTGGGCAGCCAGTTCGAGCTGGAGCCCGATGCGCTGCAATTGCTGGCACGCCATGCCTGGCCAGGGAACATCCGTGAGCTGCGCAACGTGCTGGAACGGGCAACCCTCCTGGCAGACCAGCCGCGCCTTACCGCCTTGGACTTGCGCGAGGCACTAGGGCCGGTGGCGCCGCTTGCCACGACTACCGTTAGGCAAAGCTACCGCGATGCCTGTGCGCAATTCGAGCGCAAGCTCATTGCCGACACGTTGGCCGCACACGCCGGCAATGTGGTTGAAGCAGCCAAAGCATTGGGTTTGGGCCGCTCGACGTTCTACAAGAAGAAAGTGGCATTGGGGGTATGAGTCTCTTATTGGAGACTGGCGTTTCACAATAGAGACTACTGCGGGTGCTCTGCCTTGCATGGCGGTTGCTGGGGCGTAGCTGCCGCAGCCAATCTCAAATAAGAGACACAGTAATCTCCAACCCAAGAAAATACGTTAATAATCAATAAGTTAACTATTGGCACGATTCCCGCTATCTCCCGGTCACCGATAACAAAAAGACCTACCCAGGAGATCTACCCGATGACCGTGCTCATCGCCCTCGCCGCTTTGGCCCTGCTGATGCTGGCCGCCTACCGCGGTTACAGCGTGATCCTCTTCGCTCCCATCGCCGCTCTCGGCGCGGTGCTGCTGACCGACCCCGCCGCCGTGGCGCCCGCCTTTACCGGGGTGTTCATGGAAAAGATGGTCGGCTTCATCAAGCTGTACTTCCCGGTGTTCCTGCTTGGCGCGGTGTTCGGCAAGCTCATCGAACTGTCCGGTTTCTCGCGCTCGATCGTCGCCGCAGCCATCCGCCTGCTCGGCACCCGCCAGGCCATGCTGGTGATCGTGCTCGTTTGCGCTTTGCTCACTTATGGTGGGGTATCGCTGTTTGTGGTGGTGTTCGCGGTGTACCCGTTCGCCGCCGAAATGTTCCGCCAAAGTGATATTCCCAAGCGCCTGATCCCGGCAACCATCGCCTTGGGCGCCTTCTCGTTCACCATGGACGCCCTGCCCGGCACCCCGCAGATCCAGAACATCATCCCCAGCACCTTCTTCAACACCACCGCCTGGGCCGCGCCCTGGTTGGGGCTGATTGGCACGGTGTTCGTGTTCTGCAGCGGCATGCTTTACCTGCAACGCCAGCGTAACAAGGCCCAGCGCGCCGGCGAGGGCTATGGCAGCAACCTGCGCAACGAACCGGAAACCGCCGCCGATCTGACCTTGCCCAACCCATGGCTGGCGCTTTCGCCGCTGGTACTGGTAGGTGTGATGAACCTGCTGTTCACCCACTGGATCCCGCAGTGGTATGGGGCCAGCCATAGCCTGCAACTGCCGGGCATGAGTGCGCCGGTGAACAGCGACGTGGCCAAGCTCACGGCGATCTGGGCAGTGCAGGCCGCGCTGCTGGTGGGCATCCTGATGGTGCTGGTGTGCGCCTTCGGCGCCATCCGTGAGCGCCTGGCCGAAGGCACCAAAAGTGCCGTCGGTGGTGCCTTGCTGGCCGCCATGAACACGGCCTCCGAGTACGGTTTTGGTGCTGTGATCGCTTCGCTGCCAGGCTTTCTGGTACTGGCCGATGCCCTGCGCGGCATCCCCAACCCGCTGGTCAATGAAGCGATCACCGTGACCTTGCTGGCCGGCATCACCGGCTCCGCCTCTGGCGGCATGAGCATTGCCCTGGCGGCCATGGGCGACAGCTTCATCGCTGCGGCAAACGCCGCCAACATCCCGCTCGAGGTGCTGCACCGGGTGGCCGCGATGGCCAGTGGCGGCATGGACACCCTGCCGCACAACGGTGCGGTGATCACCTTGCTGGCTGTCACCGGCTTGACCCACCGCGAGGCCTACAAGGACATTTTCGGTATTACCCTGATCAAGACCCTGGCGGTCTTCGTGGTCATCGCCACGTTCTACGCCACCGGCATCGTCTAAGGAGCTTTTGCATGACCCTCAAAGGCAAGACTGCACTCGTCACCGGTTCCACCAGCGGCATCGGCCTGGGCATCGCCCAGGTGCTGGCCCGCGCTGGCGCCAACATCCTGCTCAACGGTTTCGGCGACCCGGCACCGGCTCTGGCCGAGGTTGCGCAGCATGGGGTGAAGGCTGCGCACCATCCGGCCGACCTTGGCGAGGTGGCCCAGATAGAAGCATTGTTCGCGTTTGCCGAGCAGACCTTCGGCGGCGTCGACATCCTGGTCAATAATGCGGGCATCCAGCATGTGGCGCCGGTCGAGCAGTTTCCGCTGGAAAGCTGGGACAAGATCATCGCCCTGAACCTGTCGGCGGTGTTCCATGGCACGCGACTGGCGCTGCCGGGCATGCGTGAGCGTAACTGGGGGCGAATCGTCAATATCGCCTCGGTGCACGGGTTGGTCGGCTCCATCGGCAAAGCCGCCTATGTGGCGGCCAAGCACGGCGTGGTCGGCCTGACCAAGGTGGTGGGGCTGGAAACCGCTACCGGCAATGTCACCTGCAACGCCATCTGCCCGGGCTGGGTGCTGACCCCGCTGGTGCAAAAGCAGATCGACGAACGCGCCGCCAAGGGTGTCGACCCGCAGCAGGCGCAAGCGGACTTGCTGGCCGAGAAGCAACCTTCATTGGCCTTCGTCACTCCTGAACACCTGGGCGAGCTGGTACTATTCCTGTGCAGCGAGGCCGCAAGCCAGGTCCGCGGCGCCGCCTGGAATGTCGATGGTGGCTGGCTGGCCCAGTGATGGGCGGCCTGGGCCTGGTGCGGGTCTTGCCATCGTTCAACTGCAAGGAGGCCCTATGCGCCCAACCCCCCTGTCCGCGATCCTGGCCCTGACCCTGGCGGCCACTGCCCCAGCGATGGCCGCCAGCCTGAAGGACATCGCGCCTTACCCCGAGGCTGAAAAAGGCTTTACCCGGCAGGTCATCCACCTGCCCGCACAACCCGACGAGCAAGCCTACAAGCTGGAAATTCTGGCTGGCAAAACGCTGCAGGTGGACTGTAACCGCCAGCGCCTGGCCGGCAGCCTGGAGGAACACACCCTCCAAGGCTGGGGTTACAGCTATTACCGCCTAGACAAGGTCGGCGGGCCGGCCAGTACCCTGATGGCCTGCCCGGATGGCAAAAAGACCGAGGCGTTCGTGCCGGTGGTCGGTGAAGGCTTCCTGCTGCGCTACAACAGCAAGTTGCCTGTCGTGGTGTATGTGCCTGATGGCGTGCAAGTGCGTTACCGCGTGTGGTCGGCATCGCAGGACGTGCAACAGGCCAAGGTGGAGTAAATTGAAGCGTAGCGCTGCTTGATCGACGGCAAGCTGGCGATCAAGCGCGTCTTGGCAATGGGAGGTATGGCATGAATGATGTGCTTTGGTGTCCTGCTGCGGCGCAAATCGAGGCCAGCCGAATGGATGCCTTTCGCCGCTGGATCAACCTGCGCTACAACCTGCAGCTCAATGATTACGCAGCACTGCACAACTGGAGCATCGAGCAGCGCGCCGCTTTTTGGGAATCCATTGCCGACTATTTCCAGGTGTTGTGGCATAGCCCACCCAGCCAGGTACTGAGCGAAGGTGCACAGATGCCCGATGCTCGGTGGTTCGCCAAGGCCACCCTCAACTTCGCCGAACACCTGCTACGCCGGCGTGACGATCACACTGCGGTGACGGCCGTGCGCGAAGACGGCGAGCGCCGCTCACTGAGCCACGCGCAACTGGCCGCTGAGGTAGCCGGGCTGCAGAAGGCCTTCAAAAATGCCGGTATCGAGCCAGGTGACCGCATTGGCGCAGTGATGCCCAACACCTGGGAAACCCTCGTGGCCATGCTCGCCTGCACCAGCCTAGGCGCCGTCTGGTCGACGTCATCGCCGGAGTTTGGCCTGCACGGCATCATCGACCGTTTCGGCCAGATCGAGCCCAAGCTGCTGATCGTCTGTGCCGGTTACCAGTACGCCGGCAAGCAGATCGACCAGGTCGACAAGATCAACCAGGTCTGCGCGCAGTTGCCCGGGCTGCAGCAACTGATCGTGGTGCCCTACACGCGGCCGGACACCCAGGCCGACGAATTCAGTACCCCTGCCAAGGTCAGCCTGTGGGGCGACTTCTACCAGGCAGGAGGTGAGCCAGGCTTCACCCCCTTACCGTTCGATCACCCGCTGTACATCCTCTATTCCAGCGGCACCACGGGCGTGCCCAAGTGCATCGTCCACAGCGCCGGCGGTGTCCTGCTGCAACACCTCAAGGAACACGGCCTGCACAATGACCTCAAGGCCGATGACGTGCTGTTCTACTACACCACCTGCGGCTGGATGATGTGGAACTGGCTGGCCAGTGGCCTGGCAGTCGGGGCCACTCTGGTGCTGTATGACGGCTCCCCCTTCCACCCGGGGCCTGAGCGCCTGCTCGACCTGATCGACGCCGAAGGCATCCAGGCCTTCGGTACCAGCGCCAAGTACCTGGCCGCACTTGAACAGGAAGGCCTGGAGCCGGCACGCAGTCATCGACTGGCCAGCCTGCGCCTGATCCTCTCCACCGGCTCACCGCTGTCGCCGCACAGTTACGACTACGTTTACCGCAAGATAAAGGCCGACCTGTGCCTGGCGTCCATGTCCGGTGGTACCGATATCGTGTCCTGCTTCGTGCTGGGCAACCCGACGCTGCCGGTACGCCGTGGCGAAATTGCCTGCAAGGGCCTGGGCATGGCGGTAGAAGTGTGGAATGAGCACGGCCAGCCGGTGACCGGTGAAAAAGGCGAGCTGGTGTGCGCCCGCCACTTCCCGTCGATGCCCCGGGGGTTTTGGAACGACAACGATGGCAGCCGCTACCGCGAGGCCTACTTCAGCCAGTTTCCCGGTGTCTGGGCGCAGGGCGACTACGCCGAGCAGCTCACCACAGGCGGCATGGTGATCCATGGGCGTTCCGATGCCGTGCTCAACCCCGGTGGTGTGCGTATCGGCACGGCGGAAATCTATCGGCAGGTAGAAAAGGTCGAGCAGGTGCTGGAAAGTGTCGCCATCGGCCAGCAATGGAAAGGCGATGTGCGCGTCGTGCTGTTCGTGCGTCTGCGTGATGGCCTGGCGCTCGATGAGCCGTTGCAACAGCGCATTCGCCAGGTGATCCGCCAGTACACCACGCCGCGCCATGTACCGGCGGTGATCCTGCAGGTCAGCGATATTCCACGTACCATCAGCGGCAAGCTGGTGGAGTTGGCGGTGCGTAATGTGGTGCACGGGTTACCCGTGAAAAATACCGACGCGCTGGCCAACCCGGAAGCACTTGAGTTTTTTCGTGACCGCACGGAGCTGCACGTTCAGGCATAATGGCGCCCTTTTTTCACCCAGAAGCACAGGTGTCCCATGAAAGCTCAAGCCCGCCACATCCTGGTCAAGACCGCTGAGGAGGCCGAAAAGCTCAAACAGCGCATCGCCAATGGCGAGGCCTTCGACGTGCTGGCCAAGAAGTTTTCCACCTGCCCTTCAGGCAAGCGCGGCGGCGACCTGGGCGAAGTGCGCCCGGGGCAGCTGGTGGGGGCGATCGACCAGGTAATTTTCAAGAAACCCCTGCGTGTGGTGCACGGGCCGATCAAGAGCAAGTTCGGCTATCACCTGGTGCAGACCTTCTACCGCGACTGAACGGCGCCGTTAACGGCGTGCTGCCAGCAAACCGAGGCCAGCGCAACCGAGCAGGCAGGCGCTGACCCGGTTGAACAGCCGGCGCGGCCCCGGCTGGCTGAACCAGCGCTGCAGGTAGGCGCCAAGGCCGGCATAGATGGCAATCGCCGCCCACTCCAGGAGCAGGAACAGTACCCCCAGCCAGAGGAACTGCTCACTGACCGGGGTGGGGCTGCCCACCGAGACGAACTGCGGTAGGAAGGCGGTAAAAATCAGGATTGCTTTCGGGTTGCCTGCGGCCACCCAGAACTCCTGCCGCGCCAGGCGCCAAACGCCACGCGGTTGCTCGCTCGCCACCAGCGCCTCGCCCACCGGAGCGCGCCACAGCTGCCAGGCGATGTAGAACAGGTAGGCCGCACCCACCACCTTGATCACCAGGAACAGGTACTCACTGGTGTGCAGCACCACCGCCAGGCCCATCGCCGCCAGGGCAATCATGCCGCTGAAGGCGAGAATGCGCCCGCCACCTGCCACGCATGCGGTACGCAGGCCATAGCGGCTGGCATTGTGCAACGACAACAGGTTGTTCGGCCCCGGTGCCATGTTCAGGGCGAAGCAGGCGGGGATGAATAACAGCAGGCTCGACAGGTCCATTTCGTTCTCCTTGAAATCTGCCGCCAATGTCGATGCTTGAGCGGTACCGGTCAAGGTACAGCCACAGGGAAAAACTGTACGGCAGCGCGTTCGGCGCTGTTAAGCTGCCAGCCTCAACGAGGGCTCCAGCATGTACCCTACCCGCTCCTCACTCTGGCGCGATCCGGCCCTGCCCTGGGTGGAAAGCCGCCGGGCCTGCCACAGCCGCGCCTGTTACAAGGCTCATAGCCACCCGACATTCTCCATCGGCGCGGTGGATGCGGGGTGCAGCGTCTTCACTGGCGCAGGTGATGGGCAGCAGCGGCTGACCCCAGGCACGCTGGTGTTGGTGCCGGCGCAGCGGGTGCATGCCTGCAACCCCGAGCCCGGCCAGGCATGGAGCTACCAGATGCTGCATGTCGAGGCCCAGTGGCTTGCGCAGCTGCGCCTGGAGTCGGGGCTCGACGCGGCCGGGCCGGGGGCGCCGGCGCGTATCAGCCGGCTGCCTGCGTTGTACCGCGCGTTCTGCGGGTTGAATGAATTGCTGTTCTCGGGTGCGAGCAGCGGCGAAAAGGAAGCCGCACTGATCGCCTTCATGGGTGATCATGATTTTGCCCAGCATCCTCACCTGGCGGCTGCGCCAGCGCCAGCATTGGGCATGCCGGCCCTGCGTGGCCTGATCGAGTGCATCGAAGCTCAAGACCCGGCCCGCTTGAGTCTTGAAGTGCTTGCCCGGCAAGCAGGGCTTGGCCGTTATCAGTTGATCCGTGCGTTCCGCGCGGCCACCGGGCTGACGCCGCATGCCTACCTGATCAATGCCCGCATCAACCGGGGCCGGCGGCTGCTGCGCGACGGGCTGGCGCTGGCCGAGGTGGCCTATCGACTGGGGTTTGCCGATCAGAGCCATTTTCAGCGGGTATTCAAGGCGCATGTGGGCGTGACGCCGGGGCAATATCGGCTGCGTCTGGATCAGAGGCCCTAAGCAACCCGCAATAATCTTCAATACCTGGTCCTGCCCCGCCTCCACACTGCGGCTTTATCACTCGAGATAGCCCGCACCATGGAGCAGTTTCTGATCGTCGCCCTCGCCCACTTCCTGGCCCTGCTTTCCCCAGGCCCGGACTTCTTTCTGGTCGCTCGTACCTCGATCAGCGCCGGTTGGCGCGTCGCCAGTGGCACCTGCCTGGGCATCGCTCTGGCCAATGGCCTGTTCATCAGCCTGGCCTTCGCGGGCCTGGCGGTACTGCAAGAAGGCAGCCCGGTGTTCATCGCCTTGCAGTTGGCCGGCGCGGTTTACCTGCTTTGTATAGGCGCGCTGTTCCTGCGCCATGCCGGGCAGTCCGGCCTGGCTGCGGTGGATACCCTAGGGGCAGTGAGCGGCTGGTGGCGAGGGCTGGGCATGGGCCTGGTATCAGGCGGTCTCAACCCCAAGAACGCACTGTTCTACGCCAGCCTCGCCAGCATGGTCGCCAACAGCGGTGCTGCCTGGAAGTGGGCCTATGGCGCCTGGATGTTCACCATCGTTCTGCTGTGGGATTTGCTGGTGGCAGCGGCCATCGGCAACAAGCGCCTGCTACGGCGCTTTTCTCATGCCCTGCCCTGGCTGGAGCGGGCCTCGGGGATGATGCTGATTGCACTGGCAGGTGCATTGCTTTTCAGCCTGGTGCAGGGTTGAGCAGCACCAGGCTGGCCAAGTCCATCAGGCTGAAATGGCCACTTGCCCAACCACCGGTGTCCAGGTGCCAGACGTTACCCAACCGTTTGGCCTGGAGCACCGGCGTATGGCCCACCAGCAGGGCACGCACGCCTTCGACGGCGCCGGTATCCCCTTCTTTGAGCCGCCGGCGCGACCATTGGCAGACTTCACGCACCCCCGGGTCATCATCCTCCAGCAGACTGGCGCGCAGCTCGGCCCAGTCTGCAAACGGGGTGTCGGCATGCAGCACGCCAATCAACCCGGCCTCTGTCTGTACTTCCATGGCTATCGGCAGCTGCAGGAAGTGTTCGACGAAAACCGCCTGCTCATCCTTTGGCAGATCGAGAAACCAGCCGCCGCCCGCTGCCCGATACATGTCCAGATCCAGCCGCCCACCGTACAGGCAGGTGATGGCCAGCGACTCATGGTTGCCCTGCACGGCATGGAACCAAGGCTTGGTCAGCCACGTCAGGGCCTCGATACTGTGCGGCCCGCGGTCGACCAGATCACCAACACTGAATAGCCGATCCACCGCAGGGTCGAACCCTACCGCCTCCAGGCACTGCTCCAGGCGCCGAAAATGCCCGTGAATATCGCCAACAGCCAGGTCACGCCCGTGGCTGTTGGCGGCTACCCGCCGAAACCGGCTCATTGCATTGTTCCTCTGTTGCCGCACGTTGGGGAGCGGATGATGGGTACCGCTCTCGTGCATGACGTGCTCATGGCCCTATCAACCAACAGCATGGCACAAGGCACAGCACCTGCGCAGTTCGAACTGGTTTCGCCAATGTTTCGCCACGCCCGCGGCCTCCTGAAATACCCTTCACTGGAACAGGTGATCCTGCCGATAGTATGCTCGGCCTTTCGATCTGTACCAGGGAAGGGAATTACCCATGAAACTCTGTGCCGTACAGCTGGCATCAGTCAAAGGCGAACTACAAGTCAATCTCGACCGCCACCTGCACTGCATAGAGCAGGCCGCAGACCTGGGCGCCGAACTGGTGGTGTTCCCCGAGCTGTCGCTGACCGGTTACGAGCCTACCCTGGCAAGGCAGGTGGCCTTGCCGCTCACCTCTGCCCGGCTCGATCCGCTGCAGCGAATCTGCGACCGCCTGGCAATCTGCGTAGCCGTGGGCCTGCCACTGCCCACCGCAGATGGCATTCAGATCGCAATGCCGATCCTGCGCCCCGGCCAGCCGCGGCTGGCCTACGCCAAACAACGGCTGCACGAGGACGAACTGGCGTTTTTCTCGGCCGGTGACCAGCCCTTGGTTTTCGCCGCAGGGCAACTGCAGATAGCACCCGCCATCTGTTACGAGTCGATGTTCATCGCGCATGCAGCACAAGCCCGCGACAGGGGCGCAGAGCTGTACCTGGTGAGCGTGGCGAAGACGGCGAAGGGCATCCGTGAAGGCAATGAGCACTACCCGCAAGTCGCTCGCACTTTGGGTATCCCGGTATTGATGGCCAACTGTGTGGGCCCGGCCGACAACTTCGTGGGTGCCGGCGGCTCGGCGGCCTGGGACAGCCAGGGCAACCTGCTGGCGGCGCTGGACGGCCGCCAGGAAGGCATCATCTTGCTGGATACCGCGAACTCCAGCGCCATCGGCGTACCGCTGAGCATGCCTCCTGCATGAAGTATCTGCTTTTGATAGTGGCCAGCTTTGCCAGCACCTATCATCTGGTGGGGCTATTGATCAACAGCCAGCTGAATGAGCTGGCCGAGGGGTTGCGCCATCGCCCGGATGCGCCACCGCCCGGGCAGTACCTGCGCGAAGTAAGGCCACAGGCCCGCCGAGCGCATCAGCAGTACACGCTGATGGCGGGCTCGACGCTGGCATTGGTGGTGTGCCTGGCCGTGTATTGGGTCAGTTGAGTTTTCAGGTTCAGTCGCGACCTTTCGCGGACAAAGCCTGGCTAAAGGTCCAAAGTCAGGCTTTGTTGCCCCTCAAGCGCCAAGAGGTACTGCTTGGCCGGCATCCCCCCGGCAAAGCCGGTCAGGCTCCCGGATGCGCCAATCACGCGGTGGCACGGGGCAATGATCGAGATCGGATTACGGCCGTTGGCCGCACCGACCGCGCGCACGGCGCTCGGGTTACCGATCTGCCGGGCGATATCGCTGTAGCTTCGGGTCTGGCCGAACGGAATGGTGAGCAACGCCGCCCACACCTGGCGCTGAAAGGCGGTGCCGGCAAAATCCAGTGCCAACTCGAACCGTTGGCGCTTGCCGGCAAAGTACTCTTCCAACTGGCGAGCGGCTTCGCGCAGTATTGGCTGCTCATCATCCCGATGCACCTCACCCAGGCGAACGCGGTTTTCCCGCTCCTCTTCCCACAGCACGGCGGCCAGGCGCTCGCCGCGGGCCACCAGGGTCAAGGTGCCGACCGGGGACTGCATCAGGGTGAAGGCGCTGGACATGCTTGTTTCTCACTGCAGGGCTAGGTCCGGGCACTTTAGCGCCGGCCCACACCTCGCGCATCCGCTTTCTTGCTCAGGCAATCACTCAGCTCGCGATGCGGCGGGCTTGGGCCAGGTCGATTTTGGGGATCAACGCCGCAGGTATGCGAGAAACCTCGGACAGGTTGTAAACCCGGAATCGCTCGCTGACAACCTGCTCGGCCATCAGCGTCAGCGACGGCAGTATGCGGCTCTCCCAGTGCTGGTCGAGCCCACAGGGGGAATGCTGCCCCTCACCGTTCTCGTAAAAGCGCCCTAATGACTGGTCGAGGTCAACACCCACCAGCAACACCTGCTCGAACCCCAGGTGATACGCCAGTTGCAGGGCGACATAAACCACTGTCCGGGCATCGAAGTAGCCGCTTGAGAGGTCTTTGCTGAAGGCGATCGACCGCGCCCGCTTGCTCCACAACGCCCTGCTGCAGACATGGGTTGCGCCGTGCCCCCGCAACCCGTCGAGCATGCCGGGGTTGTCGGCTTTATGCAGCGGATAACACTCGGTGTCGGGCGGGATGTCAGCGCCGACGAACTGCTCTGGCCACAGTGCCAAGCGCCGGCTATCGCGCAACGCCAAGGCAAACAGCTCTGGCTGCTGTGTGCGAAAGCTTTTGTCGGTGCAGATGTAAAAGAACGGCTTCACGGCACACGCAGCGGTGAGGGAAACCGAACCATTCATGGCAATCACAGGGAGGTGTGAAAATTCAAGCAGGGGGAACTGTTTGGCAGAAGCGCCCGACGCAAGAATCACCACCGGCCCTTTCTGGGTGTTTCGGCACGCCTCGAAACCTGAGAACGCGCCGCGCTCGGCATCGAGCTGTGACGGAGATATATTCATCGCGCCATCATCGGTTTGGAGTACCTAAAACACAATACCCCTCGGACACCGAACGATCCCTTTTACAAAGCCCTTACACAATCTGGCCAACGTCTTGCCGTTCGTTTCACGCGACGACTCTCTTTTATGCATGAGTCGCCTTGCCGGTTACCCCTGGCGGTACTAATACTTAACTCTCTGCCTGGGGAGGCACGAACAATGCAACCAAGATTCGTTATCGTTCCCGCAGTGCCTATCGAAAGGGAATCCTTCCGCGTCGCTGGTCGCTATTACGCAGCTACCGTCTGCGGCGGCTACGACATCTACGACAATCAAGCAAAGGAGCGTCTCAAGCCCAGTTACTCCTGCAAAGAAGATGCGCAGGTGCAATGCCGTCAGATGAATCTGAAAGCCTAGAAGCCATGGGACTGCCAGGGGGCAGGCATCACCTCAATCCAGGCATTCCCGGGCCGCCAGCCGCAACTTGTTGCCCGAGAGGAAACTGCCTTTGTAGAAAGTCGCCCGGCTGCCCTCACCGGACTCCAACACTTCCAGGACTTCATCGGAAGTCACTGCGCTGGGTGCGGTCAGGCGGTAGCCATGGGAAATGGATTTTTGCGTCGTGAGTGGCGCCAACGCTTGCCACTTGGGCAATACACAGGCGGCATAGACTTCTGGCGATTTGCGGGTCAGCTTGCTGGCTGTTGGCTTTCCTGGGTTTGCACAACCGGCCAGGGTGACGACCAGTGCGTAGCAAAAAGAGATGCGAAAGTTAGGCATTTGCATTTGACTCAAGTGGACAGGATGCATTTTAACCATGGTTTTGCATGACAAAAAGCCCGCGCATCTGGGGCGCGGGCTTTTGTTCTCAGGTTTGCGGCGGGCTGGCTAGGCCTTCGAACACATGAGGGCTGCATCGAGCAGCCGCCCGTGGTCATACCAGGCATCGCGCTGATAGGCCATGAACTGCTGACGCGTGCCGTAGCTGCGCAACTCTACAAGGCCATTGGCTGTGTTGGGGTCAGTACTGTCGACGAACAGACGCACCGAATCACCACTACCCACCTCATAGGTGGTTGCACTCCCATGCATCTCTTCCTTGACGCACCCCAGATAATCCGGCGGGCTCTTCTCGGTGATACCGGAGGTGTGATCATGCCCATCCCGAACATCGGGGTTCTGTGCACACCCCGTCATAAAAGTTGCAGCCAACGCTGACATCAGTATTGCGCTTGCGAGCGATCTAGAGTTCTTCACGCGACACACTCCGGCGCCCCCTTCAACAACCCTTTGAAAATAGCTAACGAGCAACGCCCTTTTTCGTTTTTTTGGCCAATCCCATATTAACCCTCAGTGATAACCGAGCAATATTCTTCTTCGCTATAGGGGATGTGGCAGCGCCCTACCCTATTTGCAAGCTGACGGGAACACGCCATGCCGCTTTGCCATTAGCACCGCTCAATCTTGCTCGGCCACCTCACAAACGCCATTTGCACGCCCCTTGCCGGTGTACGAGACCCCCACAGACTCATCCGGGTTGACCATGATAGAGACGGTAACCCCATCGCCCTTGGCTTCGTAGTACGCGTCACTGAATTTCTTCAGTTTTGCCTCCTTGGCATTTATGTAGACAGGGCCGCCTTCATCCGCGTGCACTTCGATTCCGCCCGGGCATGTGGCATTCACCAATGGGATGCCTGCGTTGGCCATCCCTGCAACAGAAATCAGAACAACGCCCAGCACTCGCCGCTTCATTCAAACCTCCTGATCCGGTTAACCCTTATATACAGTGATAGACGAAGGCCCTGGAACCGGACCATTGCCGGCCATAAATGCTTTCGCATCGAGCGGTGAGCATCATGCTCTGCCCGCCTGGCTCTGCACATACTGCTCAGCCATCACTTTGCCTTCGAGTATGGCCTCCGTCGAGGACGAAAATGCCCGACTCACTCGCAGCGTTCTCGAGACGCTGCCGGGCCGGCCGACCTCCACCAGCATTCCGGTCGGTGAGTCAGTGCACGACTCCCACAGAACGTAAATGGATGCCTGGTAACCAAGGTACGAATGCACATAAAGATCATGACTGGTGGACTGAAGGTTCATCTGATTCTCCAACGGGGCGCCCTGATTGCACCTTTGCTGCAAATACGACTGGTGCGTTCACGCGTGCGTTCCGTTGTCCTCGTCAAGTTACCTGCCCCGGTGAAGCCGGACCAGCACGTCAGAGTACATCTGTACTCCTGCGCAATCCTTACTATTTCAAGCAGGTTGCGGGCCTACCCATAGCAACCAGACCCTCGGTGGCAATTCGGCGTGCACGCCCCACGCCCCACGCCAGCGCTCTGGTCATCGACTCGCCGGGCCTCGAGTCGAACGCCTCCTCGTGAAGCGCGGTACCAGCGGCCGCATAGACGCCGATGAACATCTGCGTAGCGCCTGTGCGCGACAGCCTCACCTGAACATCGATAACCGTGCCGTTATAAAGAGCCTCATCGTGCTCCCGGTGATGCAGGGTCGGGTCCGCCCACAGCCAATAAGTTTCTCCGCGAATTCGCATGCCGCCTCCTCCGACTGATGTCTATTTGGAATGGCCAAATACCACCATAGCGAAGCGGTGCGACCGCACAACCGGTACAAGCGGAACTGTGGGCTGAATCGGACCACCGGTTAAATAACCGTTACAAAATCAAGGATTTGTACAACTTCAGGCTGGGCGCGGCAGCTTGATGATCGCCGAGGGCTTTGCAGGGAAAAATTCTGGTGGTTCGCTGCGACGGACAGGAACGACCACAGCTAAGCGCCGTGGCCAACCTTCTCCATCATTTGATAAAGCGAACCTGTGAGTTGATTTTTTCGATCACCGAGCCTTTGCGCTCGTTGAAGCGCAGCTTGTTTTGCTCGAACAGGTTATTACCCTTGGTATCGATGGAGATGATCAACGGGCCAAACTCCCGCACGCGATTGACCCAAAGCGTTTCGGGCATTCCCAAATCTTGCCACTCAGCCCGCTCGATCTCTTCCACCTGGGTTGCGGCGAGTACTGCACAACCGCCGGGGAACACCGCATGCACAGCCTTGTTTTCCAGGCACCCAGTGGTGGTTTCGGGGCCCATGCCGCCCTTGCCGACGATCAGCTTTACGCCAGTCTGCTCAATGAATTCCTTCTCGAACTTTTCCATCCGCATGCTGGTGGTCGGGCCGATGGAAACCATCTCGAAGGTGCCATCGTCTTTCTCGCGCACGATCGGGCCAGCATGAAATATGGCCCCACCGCGCAAGTCGACCGGCAGTTCACGCTTGAGCTCGATCAGGCGACGGTGTGCCACGTCGCGACAGGTGACCAACTGCCCTGTCAGGTAAATCACATCACCAACGTTAAGGTCTGCGAGATCTTCGTCCTTGATCGGGGTGCTGAGGATCTTTTTCACAGAACAACTCCTTCGTGGGACAGAATGTCGTAAGACAGGTCGGCGTTGATACGGATCTTGCCGCGCCGGTGTGCCCAGCAACCAGTGGACACGGCCACGCCAATGGTTGATGGGTGGCGAGCGGACGACTCGATGTTCACGCCCATGACGCTGCTATTGCCGGTCAACCCTTGCGGACCGATACCAATCTCGTTGAGGCCCTCTTCAAGCAACTGCTCCATCAAAGCCGCACTTTCATTGGGGTGGCTGGAGTCCACCGGGCGCAGGATTGCCCGCTTGGACAGACGCGCAGCGGTTTCCACTGATGTTGACACGCCGACGCCAACCAGCAACGGCGGGCACGCGTTGATGCCCCGCGAGGTGATCACATCAAAGACAAATTCGGTGACGCCTTCATATCCTTGACCCGGCATCAACACTTTGGCCGAACCAGGCAGCGTGCAACCGCCACCGGCCATGTACACGTCCACGATTGCATAATCGGCGTTGGGGATGATCTCCCAATCCAGCCATGGAATTTTCGAACCGGTATTGGTACCCGTATTCTTTTCGATAAAGGTCTCTACCGCGTTGTGACGCAGCGGGCCCTTGATAGTGGCTTCCTTGGTGGCGTTCTCGAGGATGCCCTCAAGCTCGCTGAGCAAGGGGAAGCTCGCGCCTGCCGAGATGAAGTACTGGATCACGCCGGTGTCCTGGCAGCTCGGGCGGTCGAGTTTGTCGGCGTAGTCCTGGTTCTCAGCCATTGAGTCATAGACAGCAATGGCGAGCGGGTTAGTTTCCGCGGCCCGCAATTGCGCGGTTTTTTTCTTCACGTCGGTTGGCAGGCGTTTGCCGATATAGGCGGTAAACTTCGCCATCGTCTCGGTAAGCGATAGTACAGCTGACTCTTTATCCATCATTTTCTCCTCACAGCATCACTGGGCTATTCGTGCGGGCTCAAAAGGCCAGCTATTGGTGTTTGCACTGCTCGATTCGATGCACCTGATTGTTGCTCAGTCGAGTCTGGCGCCGCGGCTGGCTGAGTATTCAGGGCCAGGTCCATTTGCTTTTTATCGAGTGCTCCGACCCATTTGGCGATCGCCATGGTGCCAACTGCATTTCCGATCGTATTGGTGATAGCGCGGGCTTCGGACATGAAACGATCCACCCCGAGCAGCAGCACCATGCCGGCTACCGGAATCTTGTCCATCGTCGCCAGGGTGGCTGCCAGTGTGATGAAACCGGACCCGGTGACACCCGCAGAACCCTTGGAAGTCAGCAACAACACGCCCAGCACGATCAACTGGTCCATTAGGGTCAGAGGCGTGTTGGTAGCTTGGGCGATGAAGATGGCTGCCATGGTGTAGTAGATGCACTGACCATCGGGGTTGAACGTCAGCCCGGACGGAATCACCAGGCCGACTACCGGCTTGGACACCCCTGCCTTTTCAAGTTTGTTCATCAGTTGCGGCACGACCGACTCTGAAGAACTGGTACCCAGGACAGTGAACAGTTCTTCCTTTAGGTACTTGAGAAACTTCCACAGGCTGAAGCCGGACAAGCGAGCGATGAAACCGAGCACGACCACGACAAACAGGAAACAGGTGACGTACATAGTCGCCACCAACTTGCCAAGCGATACGATCGAACCCAGACCGTACTTGCCAATGGTGAAAGCCATGGCGCCAAACGCCGCCAGCGGTGCAAGTCGCATGATCATGCCGACAATATAGAACATGCCGTGGGAGAAGGACTCCAGCACATCGACCATGGGTTTGCCACGCGGCCCCAGATGCGCCAACGCGATACCGAACAAGGTAGAGAACAGCAGAATCGGTAAAATCTGGTTCTGCGCAAACGCATCGGTGATACTGGCCGGGATGATTTTCATCAAGAACTCAGTGATACCGTCGCCACCCTGCGCAGCCGAGGTGTAAGTAGCGATGCTAGAGGCGTCGAGGTGCGTCGCATCAATGTTCATTCCGGCGCCTGGCTTGACGAAGTTGACAACCAGCAGGCCCAGGACCAGGGCGAATGTAGAAAGCACTTCAAAGTAGATGAGCGCTCGAGCGCCCACACGGCCGAGCTCCTTCATGTTCTCCATCTTGGCGATGCCCAACACCACCGTGGCGAAAATAATGGGTGCGAATACCATCTTGATCAGCTTGATGAACGCATCGCCAAGCGGTTTCAGGTCAGTGCCGATATCCGGCCAAAAAACACCTAGCAGTACACCGGCGGCCACCCCGATCAGTACTTGGACATATAACTTACCCAGAATGCTTTTCATGACAGGACCCCTGAATTTTTATTCTTGTCAGGTAATACCGAGAAGACAGATCAACGACCCGTCTCTCGGCGCATTGTCTAAATTACGGTTCTGTTCAATCAGCGATCAATCAGCGCGATGACCGCATCGGTGATCTGGCGAGTAGTCGCTGTGCCGCCCAGATCGGGGGTTTGCAGGCCACTTTCGGTGACTGCTTCGATGGCCGACATCAACTGCCTGGCGGCAGCCGCCTCACCCAGGTGCTCGAGCATCAATGCCGCAGTCCAGAAGGTCGCAATCGGGTTGGCTACGCCTTTGCCGGTGATGTCGAAGGCAGAACCATGGATAGGTTCGAACATCGAAGGGAATTGACGCGACGGGTTGAGGTTGGCGGTCGGTGCGATGCCCAAGCTGCCAGACAACGCGGCGGCCAGGTCGGACAATATGTCGGCGTGCAGGTTGGTGGCGACAATCACGTCCAGTGTGGACGGTTTTAGGACCATGCGCGTGGTCACTGCGTCAACCAGTTCCTTGTCGATCTTCACATCCGGGAAGTCCTTGGCGACTTCGTAGAAGATCTCGTCCCACAGCACCATGCCATGACGCTGAGCGTTGGACTTGGTCACCATGGTCAGTTGCTTGCGTGGGCGACTCTGTGCCAGCTGGAAAGCAAAACGGTGAATGCGCTCGACACCGGCACGGGTAAATACCGATACCTCGGTAGCCACTTCTTCTGGCAGGCCGCGGTGCACGCGGCCACCATTACCGGAGTACTCACCCTCTGAGTTCTCACGCACGACGACCCAGTCGATCTGGTCGCCGTTATGCAACGGGCTTTTCACGCCCGGCAGTACACGAGCCGGACGCACGTTGGCGAACTGGTCGAAACCCTGGCAAATCGGCAGACGCAGGCCCCATAGGGAAATATGGTCCGGTACATTCAGGGCACCCACGGCACCGAAGAAAATAGCGTCGAAGCTTTTCAACTCCTCCAGCCCACCCTCAGGGATGTAATGGCCATTCTTCAGGTAGCTCTCCGAGCTCCAATCAAAGTCTTTGAAGGAGATTTCGAACCCACATTTTCTTGACAGCGCTTTCAGTACTTCAACGCCTGCGGCAATAACCTCAATACCAATTCCATCGCCTGGGACAGCTGCAATGTTGTACGCATGCATGAGTAGACACCTTCATTTGGATATTCTTGTTTTCCCTGCCGATCACACCAAGGCGACAGGATGTGAGCAGAGTGTAAGCAGAAATCCCAAGGAAATAAGCTACTCAAAATAACTTCAAAAGTTACTTGAGGTTATCAATCATGGGGCACATTCTGTACGAGCCCATCGTCGCTTCGAGCCAGCCATGAATCAGACATTTGACCTTTCGTTTTTCCACCTGCTCGCCACCCAGGGCAGCCTCGCGGCCACGGCACGCGAACTCGGCGTAACCCCCCCGGCAGTGAGCAAACGCTTGGCAGCGCTGGAGGCACGGTTTGGTGTTCGCCTGGTCAACCGCACCACCCGCTCGATGAGCCTGACCTCGGAGGGCGAGCTTTACTTTTCTCACGCTGCGCGCATCCTCACGCAAATCAATGAGGTAGAGCAGATGGTCGTCAGTAGCCGCGCGACGCCCAAAGGCCTTATCCGCGTGAACGCCTCCCTCGGCTTTGGTCGACGGCATATCGGGCCGGCCTTGGCAGCGTTCTTCAGCCGTTATCCAGAGGTGGAAATTCAGCTGGAAATCACCGACCATCCCTTGGATCTGGCAACCCACGGTTTTGACCTCGGGATCCGCTTCGGTACACTGCCGGATGCCGCATTCCACGCCCGCAAGATCGCCTCCAATCGCCGACTGGTGTGCGCCTCGCCGCTTTATCTGGAAAAGCACGGCACGCCGATGCGCCTGTCTGATTTGCAACAGCACAACTGCATCTTCATCCGGCAGAACGAAACGCCTTATGGCGTATGGAGTTTCACCACTGGCAGCCGTACGCAGAACATCAAGGTCCGCGGTGCCCTGGGCTGCAATGACGGGGAGGTGGCCCTGAACTGGGCGTTGGAAGGTTACGGGATACTGATGCGCGCCGAATGGGATATAGCCCGCTATGTACGCAGCGGCCGGCTGCGCCTGGTGCTGGAAGACGAAACACCAACCCGGGCGGATGTCTATGCGGTTTATCCTCAGCAGCTACACCTGTCAGCGAGGTTGCGCAGCCTTATCGACTTTCTCGTGGAGCGCTTCGCTCATATTGATCATGTGGAAGATGCCGAGTGAATGGCAGTTTGAGGTTGGGCGGTCTGAAACCCGTGACTACTCGACGCTCACAGTCAGCGCATGGCTGACCACGCCGTGACACCCGCATGCCAGCCGATGGCCCTGCAGCACCACCGGCTTACCGTTCATGCGTCGGCTTGGATGCCCCTCGATAAACGCAAAAACCACTTTGTGAAGCGGGCAACTGGCCTTGTCGCCAGCACCGCTGGCGTTTTACCGTTGACGGCGTGCGTGCCAGCCAGTTGGCATGACAGCACGCTGCCCCCGCTGCTGGTTGGGTCGCCCAGGCAGATGGGACGGTTCATGCCTTGGGTCGCCCGACACTTGGGAGGCCATACTTGAAGGGGTCAGCACCACGGTTGCGCCGGTTCTTCACTTTGCGTGCCTCATCTGGCGGGCTGATCATCTGCACGGTGAGGCTGCCGTCGCTGCCGGCGTACACCACGGCACTGGCACCGCCGTCGTGGTAGCTGGCGATGGTGGCCAGGTTGATTTCCACCAGCGCGCTGCTGACGCCGGTATTGCCCAGGCGTCGACCGATGTCATAGCCCTCGTCGACATTGCCCACATTCAGGCCTTGGCCATCGCTATTGAGGCTGTGCAAGGCGTTGGTCAGGGCGATTTCTGCTTCAGCGTTGTTAGTGGTGTCATAGAACACGCGCACCGGTTTTTGCCCATCAGGCAGCGTGTCGAGGGCCCTGAGCCAACCTGCCTGCAAGGCCTTGGCCTGCAACGCGGGTTTGAGGCGCTTGCCGTGCTCGTCCTGCATGGAAACCTTGATCGGACGGTGCAGGTAGCCCAGCACTGGCGCTGCGTCGAACTCCTTCAACTGGTGTTCGGTCCAGCGCACGGGCAGCCAGGGCGACGGTTCGAAATGGCCTGGGCCGCGGTTATTGAGGGTTTTCCACAAGGTGGGTAGTTGCGATGATCATCTGAGACAACCCGGTGCAGCGAACCGCTCGAAAAACAAAGTTAACCAGGAGTTTTGGGCCAGCACCTCGGTGTATTGCTGGCACATTGGACTATTGATAAGGTGGTTTCATCGTCCGCTTGTCAGATTAATATTGCCTCCAACGTGTCCTGGCAGGTGCGAGGGCGGGCATAACTATCTCATGCAGTGGCCATACTTCGGTGTGTTTCAATCAGACGAAGTACAACCCCTGGATCGGCAAGCGTCGAGATGTCTCCTAACCCCTCATACTCCGCAGCCGCGATCTTGCGCAGGATTCGCCGCATGATCTTTCCCGAGCGGGTCTTGGGCAGCCCTGGCGCCCACTGGATCACGTCCGGCGAGGCAATCGGGCCGATCTCCTTGCGCACCCAGTTCTTCAGCTCCAGGCGCAGCGCCTCGTCCGGCACCTCGCCAACGTTGAGGGTGACATACACGTAGATGCCCTGCCCCTTGATGTCGTGCGGCACGCCCACTACCGCCGCCTCGGCGACTTTCGGGTGCGCGACCATGGCACTCTCGATCTCGGCGGTACCCATGCGGTGGCCGGAAACGTTGAGCACGTCGTCCACCCGGCCGGTGATCCAGTAGTAACCGTCCTCGTCGCGGCGAGCACCGTCACCGGTGAAATACATGCCACGGAAGGTCTTGAAGTAGGTGTCGACGAAACGGTCGTGGTCGCCATACAGCGAACGCGACTGGCCCGGCCACGAGTCGAGGATTACCAGGTTGCCCTCGGCGGCACCTTCGATCAGGTTACCCAGGTTATCCACCAGTGCCGGCACCACACCGAAGAACGGACGGGTCGCCGAGCCCGGCTTGAGCGCCGTGGCGCCGGGCAGCGGGCTGATCAGGACACCACCGGTCTCGGTCTGCCACCAGGTGTCGACGATCGGGCAACGCTGCTTGCCGACAGTCTGGTAGTACCAGTTCCAGGCCTCGGGGTTGATCGGCTCGCCCACCGAGCCCAGCAGGCGCAGGCTCGAACCGTCGGCACCGGCCACGGCGGCCTGGCCCTCGGCCATCATGGCGCGGATCGCGGTCGGCGCGGTGTAGAGGATGTTGACCTTGTGCTTGTCGACGATCTTCGACACCCGGGTGATATCCGGGTAGTTCGGCACGCCTTCGAACAGTAAGGTGGTCGCACCGTTGGCCAGCGGGCCGTAGACGATGTAGCTGTGGCCGGTGACCCAGCCGACGTCGGCGGTGCACCAGTAGGTTTCGCCCGGGCGGTAGTCGAACACCCGCTCATGGGTCAGCGCGGCATACACCAGGTAGCCGCCGGTGGTGTGCAGCACACCCTTGGGCTTGCCGGTGGAGCCGGAGGTGTAGAGGATGAACAGTGGCTCTTCGGCGCCCATTTCCTTCGGCGCACAGTGGCTGGAGGCCACTTTCATCAGGTCTTCGTACCAGATGTCGCGGTGCTGGTGCCAGGCAATGTCGCCACCAGTGCGCTTGCACACGATGATCTTCTGCACGCTGCTGGTTTCCGGGTTGGTCAGCGCCAGGTCGACGTTGGCCTTGAGCGGGGTACGCCGGCCACCGCGCACGCCTTCGTCGGCGGTGATCACGATCTTGGACTTGCAGTCGATGATACGGCCGGCCAGCGCCTCGGGTGAAAAACCGCCGAACACTACCGACTGGATCGCACCGATACGGGCACAGGCGAGCATGGCGACCACGGCCTCGGGGATCATCGGCATATAGATGGTGACCACGTCACCGCGGTGCACATCCTGGCCACGCAGGGCGTTGGCGAACTTGCAGACTTGCTCGTGCAGTTCGCGGTAGGTGATGTTGCGGTGCTCGGAAGGGTCGTCGCCTTCCCAGATGATGGCCAACTGGTCGCCGCGCTCTTCGAGGTGGCGGTCCAGGCAGTTGGAGGAAACGTTCAGAGTGCCGTCGGCGAACCATTTGATATCGACGTGATGGTCGTCGAAGGAGGTCTGCTTGACCTTGGTGAACGGCTTGATCCAGCGGATGCGCTGGGCCTGCTCACGCCAGAAGCCGTCCGGGTTGATCACCGACTGCTGGTACATGGCCTTGTAGGTGGCCTCGTCGGTCAGGGTGGTGGCCGCAACCTCGGGACGAACGGGATACAGTGGAGCCGCACTCATCTGTGTTACCTCGGTGTCAAAATTGTTTTTGTTGGATCAGCTGAAGCTGCACACGAGCTCACGCAAAGCGATCAAATACTGAATCGCCCCAGCAGCCTATCTTGCTCCCCGACATGCTCGACCATGGCCGAGCACTGGTTGGCCTGCTGTTCCGCGCTACCGGAAACTTCAACGCTGATATCGCGGATCGTTGTGGTATTCCGGTTTATTTCCTCGGTCGTAGCACTCTGCTGTTCAGCCGCCGCAGCGATCTGCAGGTTCATGTCGTTTATCCGGTTGATCGCTTCCCGTATGCGTTCAAGCATCCCGTTAGCAGCGATCGCGTCTTGCGCCGTTTTGCTGGCTGTGTCCCGGCTGAATTGCATACGTGATTGCGCTTGTTTAACGCCCGACTGCAACTGGTCGATCATCTGGCGTATCTCCTGAGTGGAGTGCTGGGTTCTCGACGCAAGCGACCACACCTCATCGGCAACCACGGCAAAGCCGCGCCCGGATTCGCCCGCGCATGCCGCTTCGATGGCGGCGTTGAGCGCGAGCAGATTGGTTTGATCGGCGATGCTGGTAATCACCGAGAGAATCGACTCAATGTTCTGGCTGAGCAGGGACAACTCATTGATGGCACAGCCGGTAGCGTCCATTTCCTCTGCCAGACGCAGAATTGCGTTGGTCGAGCGCGAAACAAGGGCAACGCCGTTGACAGTCTGCTCATCAGCGGTCACCGCCGCCTGCGCATTGCCGGCGACCTCTTCCGCGGTGGAAGCCATCTCCTGCATGACCGTGGCCAATTGCTCCAGTTCCTGCAGTTGCGTCTGCACGCGGTCGGCCGTCTGGCTGGCCTCCACCGAGGCCACCGTCGTGCTTTCACGCACGTGCTGGGCACTGCTCACCACATCGCCAATGAGCGTCCGGAGATTTTGCAAAAACCGGTTGAACTGTGCCGAAACCAGCGATATTTCATCGTTGCCGGTAACGGGCAGCTCACGGGTTAGGTCGCCTTGCCCGTCATTGATGTCTATCAACGAGTCTTTCAGGCGGTCCAGTGGACGCAGCAACATTTTCACCCAGACCCCGAGGAGCAATAGGCTGATCAACACGCCAAGGCCGGTGTCGACAACCGCGCGCCAGCCCAGCACACGGGCAGCGGCCATCACCACCCCTTCATCCAGAACGATGCCAATGTACCAGTCCATGCCCTTGAGTTGGCTAAGGGGAATGAAAGCGACGAGAAGGGTCTTGCCGTCGTGGTTGATCTCGCGCAGCTTGCTCTCAAGAGGCGGAAGATCACCGGCAAAAACCTCACCGTAGGACTTGCCATTCAGTTTGGTTTGCGGGTGCGAAATAATGTTGCCGTCCTTGCTTAGCAGAAAGGCATAGCCGGCACCACCGAAGTCTAGGGTGTTTATAGCGTCTGCTACCGCCTTCAAATGAATCTGCCCGCCGAACACGCCGATAGTCTGGCCAACATCACTGACCTTGCTCACCGCAGATATCAGAATCTCGCCGGTGGTGGAATCGGGGTAGGGCTCAGTAAACACGGCATGATTGGCAGCTTTACCCACCCCATACCATGGCCGCGTACGCCCATCATAATCAGCCTGGGGGTTCCAGGAAGCGCTGGTAATCAGCGGCTTTCCGGTGGAATCGTAGGCGCCGAAGACAATTTTGAATTCTGTGTTGAGCACCGGCGAATCGAGAACGCGTTGAGTGGCCTCGGGACTGTACTGGCTATTGATGGCCTGGCCAGCCAGATCAATCAACAGCAATTTGCCATTGAGCCAGTTCTCAATCTGCCTGGCCATGGTATTGCTGGTTTCCGCGATGTTCGCCTCTACCTGCTCGCGCAACAGTTCGCGCACTTGAGTAATCTGCAGCAGCGACAACAGGCCAGTGGTGACGAACAGCACACAGGCGGCCACAAGACTTACCTTGTAACGGATCTTCATCAAGAACTCCAACGAGGCGGGCTGATCGCATTGCCCGCGCCCGGCAGCGCGTGCGAATGGCTGCCGAGAGCGCTTACCAAGGGATTAGAAGAAGCCGAGCGGATTGATGTCGTAGCTGACCAGCAGGTTCTTGGTTTGCTGATAATGATCGAGCATCATTTTGTGGGTTTCGCGACCGACGCCAGACTTTTTGTAGCCACCGAACGCGGCGTGAGCCGGGTACAGGTGGTAGCAGTTGGTCCATACGCGGCCCGCTTTGATGCCCCGGCCCATGCGGTAGGCGCGGTTGATGTCGCGGGTCCACAGGCCTGCACCAAGGCCAAACTCGGTGTCGTTGGCAATCGCCAGGGCTTCCGCTTCGTCCTTAAAGGTAGTGACGCCGACGACCGGGCCAAAGATCTCCTCTTGGAACACACGCATTTTGTTGTGGCCCTTGAGCAGGGTCGGCTGGATGTAATAACCCGCCGACAAGCTGCCCTCGAGCTTCTCCACCGTGCCGCCAGCAAGCAGTTCAGCGCCTTCCTGTTCGGCGATTTCCAAATAGGAAAGGATCTTGTCGAACTGCTGCTCGGACGCTTGGGCGCCGACCATGGTGTCGGTGTCCAGCGGATCGCCGCGCTTGATCTGGTTGATCTTCTTCAACACTTCAGCCATGAACGCCGGGTAGATCGACTCTTGAACCAAAGCTCGCGATGGGCAGGTGCACACCTCGCCCTGGTTGAAGAATGCCAGCACCAGGCCTTCGGCGGCTTTTTCAATAAAACTCGGCTCAGCCTGCATGATGTCTTCAAAGAAGATATTCGGCGACTTGCCGCCCAGCTCTACCGTAGAAGGAATGATGTTCTCGGCAGCACATTTCATGATGTGCGAGCCCACTGGGGTAGAACCGGTGAAAGCGATCTTGGCAATGCGCTTGCTGGTGGCCAGTGCCTCACCGGCTTCACGGCCGAAACCATGCACGATATTGAGCACGCCAGGCGGCAGTAGGTCGCCAATCACTTCTAGCAGGACAGTGATGCCCAGCGGCGTTTGCTCCGCCGGCTTGAGCACGATGCAGTTACCCGCAGCCAGGGCGGGTGCCAGTTTCCAGGCAGCCATCAGGATGGGGAAGTTCCACGGGATGATCTGTCCGACTACTCCGAGCGGCTCGTGAATGTGGTAAGCCACGGTGTTACTGTCGATCTCAGCAGCACTGCCCTCTTGGGCGCGTAGGCAACCGGCGAAGTATCGGAAGTGGTCGGCGGCCAACGGAATATCGGCGTTGAGCGTTTCGCGGATCGGCTTGCCATTGTCCCAGGTTTCAGTAATGGCCAGCAGCTCAAGATTCTGTTCGATGCGATCGGCAATTTTTAACAGTATGGTCGAGCGTGTCAAAACCGACGCACGCCCCCAAGCATCTGCAGCGGCATGCGCCGCATCCAGAGCGCTTTCGACATCGTCAGCGCCAGAGCGCGGAAACTCGGCAATCGGCCGGCCATTGACCGGAGACGTGGTAGTGAAATATTCAGCGTTGATCGGACCGACGAACTCGCCGTTGATAAAGTTGCCGTAGCGAAGCTTGAAGGAAACCTTGGAACCTTCAGTACCGGGATGTGCGTAGCGCATTATTGTTTCCTAGTTATTGTATTTAGCTGGAGGAGCCTGGGACGGGGCGTGTCAGGTAAAACTTCCGCCTGGATTAGCGGGTGGCCCACCGCCATCGCGTTGGTGCCGCTATAGAGTTATCAGGTGTTGGCTCAAGCTCAAATCGATTATTCGAAGGGCTTGAACGGCTGGAGCGATACGACGGCAGAAGGGTGCGAGCTACTGGACCGGTGGCTGGGCGCTCTCCTCAAACAGTTCGGAAATCATCGGCCGGTTGCGACGGGTTTGCAGGCAGCAGAGGTAATAGCTGATGGTAAAAGGTTGTTCGACAAAGGCGATCGCCTTGGTCCCGGGCCGATCTGCATACTCCACTGATGATACGAATCCCACCCCGATGCCATGAACGACCGCATGAACAATGGCTTCTCGACTGTTTAGCTGCATCGTGCAGTTAAGTTTTACGTCATGAGCCGCGCAGCCCTCCTCCACTAATTGCCTTGTGCGCGAACCCTCCTCCCGTAGTACTACAGGTTGGCCAACAATATCTTTTACACTTACTACGTCCTGGCTTGCCCACGGGTGGTCATCTCGCACTACCGCCAGAATCGGACAGGTCCGATACAACTGGGTACTAAGGCGAGGGTCAAACTCGGACAACGCCAATATGGCAATATCAATATCAAAGTTATACAGCCGGTCAAGCGTTCCCGTTTCCGTTGTGAACGAAGTTTCCAATTCTACGTCTGGATGCTTCTGCATCAGCGAATAGGTGAGGCTCATGGCAATCGGCGGTGAAACGGCACCAATCCGCAACATCCCGTGCTTGCGCTGACGAAAACTCTGCAACAACTGGATCGCTTCATCTTCCTGCCCAAACAAGCCCTGCGTTATATCGTATAGCATATGTCCGGAAGCACTTAGCTCGATATATCGGCCGCGCCGGTGAAACAGCTCTACGGAAAATTTTTTCTCCAGTGCGCTGACTTGCTCACTGATGGTAGATTGGCCCACGCTCAAGTATTCCGACGCCAGGGTAAAACTTCCTGTACGTGCGACAGCATGAAACGAACGTAGCCATTTATGATACTGATACATGTTTAATCTCTTTGTTAGAGCATCTGATCGTCAATCCAAAAGGCATATACCCGCAAGGGCCAGATGATAGGGTCCTTGCCTATAGCATAGACCGTTTTTCTGATTAAAAAGAGGTCGCCGACCATCCACGTATTTTCTACGAGGGGGGATTGGCACGCAAAGGGTCGACGACCTAGAGGGAAACGTTTGTTTTACAACAGCACGCGGCCAATGCATGCAAAGCAGAATCGACAGCCCATAATTTAGAAATTTATCACATAACTGGCGATCACCCGGTTTTCATCGCCACTGTCCGCATAGTTTGAACGATTGGTCGCGTTTCGCCACCGAAGCGAAAAATTCTTCAGTGGACCGGATTGAACAACATAGATGATATCGGTGCTGCGCTCCCACTCATGCCCCTCTTCATCCAGGGCTCGCAACGCGGCAGACTTGGATGTCTTGATGTTGGTCGGGTCAACGTCGTCACCCTTGACATAACGCAAGTTGAACGTCAGGCCAGGGATACCCAGTGCAGCGAAGTCGTACCCGTACCCCGCGTAGATAGCCTGTTCATTGGCCAACGAGAAGGTGCTCACTAGCATTTCGGCAAACAGGTAGGTATCGGTACCGGAAATATAGGGAAACGCAGTATCGCCAGAGCTCTTTTGATAACCACCGCTCAGGGTGTGCCCAACAATGGTGTAGCCCATGTTGCTACTGAATGTGCGGTTCTCCACCTCGCCGACAAGCTTGCGTCCGGTTTCACGAGCGTCAAAGTAGCGGGCTTCGACAAAGGCTTTACCTGCGCCTAGCGGCGTGTGGAACTTTATCCCCAGATAGTCCCGGCGAACAATATCATCAAGCTCACTCAGATGATAAGAAAGTGTCAGGTTGGGGAGCACCTGATAGTCCAGGCCACCATAGGAATAGTGGTCACCAGTTACTGCAGCGTAACCTCCAAACTGGGAGGTCAATGTGAGATCATCGGAACTGGATGAATCTCGCTGCTTAACTGAGTCGACCTGTCCCGCCGTAACGTTCAGGCCGGTAATGTCCTTAGAGACAAGATGGGCACCATTAAATACCTGGGGCAACAAGCGGCTATTGTTCGACGACAACAGTGGCAGTACCGGATTCAACCCACCAATACGCAACTCTGATTGCGCAAAGCGTGCCTTGGCGGTTACTGCCAGCTTTGAATAATCATCTTCAGCGCGTTTCTCGGACCCACGCGGCAGCAAACCTGTGCCGGTGCGGGCTGGGCTGGAATCAAGTTTCAACCCGAGCATCCCGATCGCGTCGACACCAAAACCAACCGTACCATCGGTAAAACCCGACTGTAGGTTCAGGATAAAACCTTGAGCCCACTCCTCGCGCTTTGATTGACTCGGGGCACCATCGCGAAAGTCGCGGCTGTAATAAAAATTTCGCAGCTCCAGTGAACCTTTACTGTCACCGATAAAGTCCGCGAAGGCGCTAGATGCACATGGCACCAGGGTTATGCACGCTGCGGTTTTCAGGTAGTGATGAGGTCTTGTTTTCATTATTGTTTGATCTCTACGTTGAGTAATACACCCAAGCACACGGGTGCGCTGGTGGCAGCCCATACAATCAGGTTTCGGCGAACAAACGGTTGAGTAAGGCAAATAAAGATTTTCGGCGTTCACAAGCATGTTAGTTGCTGCATTACATCTACAGCCAGGTCAAACACGTGATAATAATTTAGAACACGCGCCGCAGCACGCATGCGGTATTTTATTGTTCAGCGGGCGATTGATAATCACAGGGAAAGTGGCTTCGGACAATCCACCCTGGGCACATTACCGGTGCCATGCAAACCCTCCAGATTTGTTCAAGATTGGTTCAACCCCGTCGATGGCGCCGATCCTTGCCATGATGGCTTCTGGACTGGCGTTGCCACGGCACTCGGTTTTTCATGCAAGGTGCAGGGGCGTGCGGCTTCTGCGGAAAAACTGATTTGGCCAGGGCCGGCAGTTAGGCCTTTGCCCAGCTGTCGACGCCATTTTTCTTCGGCGTTGACGGACACCACAGTGGCGCCGGCGTGAGCAAAGCCGGCAAGAACGGTGTCGCAACGCAGCAATTCCGGGCCGGCCTTCACCACAGGTCGCCACGTCTCGATATCCAGATAGTAGTTACCGGAAATGCCGTGTTTGGGCGGAGGTCTCCCCGTGATGATAGACATGTTGCTTGTGCAGGTGAATAAAGATATCAAACCATTAACCGCACTGGAAAAGCCTTGTTTGATAAAGTTTTGAATGCCGGGTATCGAGGCCTGTCCGAGACAACGCTGTAAGTAACTCTGATCGCTGCCATCGATGCAAATAACGACAATCGGTCGCTTTGGCCAGCTATATTTGGTTCCATTGACACTTACAGCATTGGTCATGTGAATGTCCTTCTGTAAAATGCTGCCTGCTGCTGCCAGGAGCAGAAGCAGGCAGCGCCCTGCGAACTAATTCACACTTAGCTCGATTGTGGCATTTCACCGCGTTCCAGACGCTTGTTGATGTCTTCGATCACTGCCGGCAGGTCGGCGATGGTGTCGATCAGGTAGTGCGGACGCGAGCCTTCGAACATCTTGACAATACGCGCGCGCTCTTCTGCCAGGACCTCCAAAGACAAGGATTTGTATTGGTCATAGGTCAAGCCGAGAGCGTTACCCGAACAGGTCAGCGCCACCGTCCACATGCCTGCGCTGCGACCTTCGAGGATACCTGGCCAGGTGTCGTCAACCTTCACGCAGGCCGCGACGTCGTCGATACCTAAGGCGATCACGTTAGCCAGCGCTTGTGCGGGATAAGGACGACCGTTCGGCACTTCGTCGGTAGCTACCACATGGTCAGTGACATAGCCGTTCTCACGGGCCAGATCGACGACCTTCTGCATGACCACCGCGGGATAACCGGAGCACGAACCGATTTTCAGACCTTTGCTACGCAGCGTGGCGATGGCATCCAGAGCGCCTGGAATCAATGCCGAGTGCACCGCAATCTTTTCGATCTGCAGCGGCATGAAGCGCTCATAGATGGCGGTCACGTCGTCGTCAGTCGGAGTACGTCCGAAGGCCGCGCGATAACGTTCGGCAATTTCCGGCACATCGCAAAGAGTACGGATATGATCCCATTTGCCCATGCCCATTGGGCCACGGGCTTCTTCAAGAGTAACTGCAACACCGAACTCGCCAAAGGCTTCGACAAAAATCTGAGTCGGCGCGAAAGAGCCGAAATCTACAACAGTGCCAGCCCAGTCCAGAACGACAGCTTTAAGTTGATTCGGTTGTTCGTAGTTCATATTGATACTCCACTTAGTTTTTAATGATCAACCCCGAAGATCATTAGCCATGTTACAGGGCTGTATACAGGTTTTAACGCAATAGCTGTTCAGCACTCGCATCACTGAAAAGTTTTCAATCAGTGATCGTTGACGACAAATGCGCAGACAGCATAAGTAGTACTCAATATGTAGCGGCTCATCGATAAAGCTCACCGGACATGCTCCGGGTAACGCGATATATTCCACAACAGAGACGAAACCGATACCAATGTTTTGCATGATCGCGTGAGTTATCGCCTCACGACTGTTCAATTGCATCACGCAGTTGAGTGTTACACCGTGCTGCTGGCAATAGTCTTCGAGCCGCTGCCGGGTCCGCGATTGTGATACGCGCAACACCAGCGCCCGTCGCGGTGGAAAAGCTCCACCGCGAATTTCTCCTCAAGAGCACCGACTTGTTCGCTTACAGTCGGCCGACCGACGCTGAGGTACTCAGCGGCGAGGGCGAAACTGCCCGTACTTGCCACGGTATGGAAGGAGCGGAACCACTCATTGTGTTGATACATATGAGGCGCCTAGATAAGCGAGTCAGCGTACAAGTTGCAAGCTTCAGCGCCGGATGAACAGGGCTACGGTTGCGCTGGAAAGACAGGCCGCAGTCACTACGATAAAGATCAGCGAAGTGTTACCGGTGCTGTCGAGCATTGAACCAATTAGCGGCTCTGCCAAGCCTGCGAACAGGTAGGAAGAAAAGTTCATGATCCCGGTGGCTGTGCCAGCACGTTTGGCACCGACTAGATCAGGGCACAGTGCCCAGAAGCTGGAAGCAGGGCCGTAGACGAAGAAGCCGCAAAGGAACAGGGCTACCAGACCAATACCGCTGTGGGCAGGCAGACTCCACATCCACAGGCTGGTTGCAGCGCCGAGGAACATGTAGAGCATGATCGCCAGATAACGCTTGGAGCCAAACAGCTTGTCGGATACCCAACCATTGCTCAGTGCACCGACTGCCATGCCTACCGGCAATGCAACGGTGATCCATTTAGGGTCGATGAAGCCGTCACCATGTTTCCAGTCAGCGCCCATGAAGTGCACCGGCACCCAGACGATCAAGCCATAGCGGGCGGCGTTCTGGAAGCCAAGGGATACAGCCGCAATAATCAGACGGAAGTTTTTCAGCACAGCTTTGTAACGCTGCGCCGAAGTTTCCACTTCACCGTCGGCAACTTCGTGGTCCTTATCGCCAGCATTGGCCACACCGGTGTCGGCAAGTGGTTCAAAGCCGAGGTCCTGCGGACGTTCACGAGCGACCAGGTAGAACAGGATGCCACCTGCCAGCATCAACAATACTGGCAGCCGGAAGATCCACCGCCACTCGAGCTGGAAGACCTCCAGGACAACGATCGAGGTGATGTACGACAGTACCGATGCACAGCCGGCGGCGAATACATAGAAGCCATAGACCTTGCCGCGTTCGCCGGCGCTCCACCAGTTCGACAGCAAGCGGCTACCCGGCGCCCAGCCCAAAGCTTGGAAGTAACCGTTGATACCCCATGGCAGGATCAGGCTGGCGAGGCCGCCGGCGAAACTGGTTACCCAGTTGGCGCCACAGGACAGTACCGCGCCCAGACTCATGATGCGCCGGCCGCCGAACTTATCGGCGAGATTGCCATTAATGGCCTGACCGATGGCATACGCCCACAGCATGACGGCCGATGCCCAGCCCAGGGTTTCTTTGGTAAAACCAAACTCAGCCTGAATGCCGGGGATGGCAAAACCGAAGGTTTGTCGCCCGGTATAGAAGAATAGGTAGCACAACATAGCAGCCAATAGCATGCGCCATTGAGCCACGCGGAAGGATGACGTCGGCACTGCAAGAGCGGACAGGGTGTCGGCACGATTCATGATGTTTTCCTTTTTGTTCGTTCCCACCAGCCGTTAACAGGCGGGGGTGGCACTCTTTTTTGGTGCATCAGGAAACCGCTGCAACAAACGCCGCAGCTAATGGAAATTCGTCCCTAGGCGGCTTGAGCGCCGATGAAGTTCTTGCCTCGCGCGCCTTGCATGGCAAACGCGATAATTTCTTCCGCCTCCTTGGCCGACACGCCATAGTCGGTAAACTCGGTCTTTACCTGCAAAGCGTGAAGGAACGCACGCAGTTGCGACTGCGCGGTACTGAGGTCGCTGCCAAATACTTGTTGCAGGGTACGGTCGCGCGCTTCATCCCGGCCCCAGGCCAAGCCCAGGACCAGCGGCAGTGTGAAGGAACAGGCGATGCCATGAGGTAGCCCATAACGCAGGGTCATTTCGTAAGAAATGGAGTGGGCAAGTGCCGTTTTGGTATTAGAGAAAGCCATACCAGCCTTAAGCGCAGCCAGCGCCATGCGCGAACGCAACTCCTTATTGGAGAGATCGCGATAGAGCTGCGGCAAGCACTCAAGGATGTCGTGGATGGCGGAAATGGCGAAGTTATCCGAGACTGGATTGGCATTGACATTCCAAATCGATTCCAGCGCATGAGACAACGCGTCTAAGCCGGTTGAGACAGTAACGCCAGCCGGCACGGTCAACATCAATTCTGGGTCAACGATAGCAACCTTGGGCCAGGTGCAGTCCAGGTGTAGCGAGTACTTCTTCTGGCTCGCGTTATCCCAGATCGTCGCCCACGGGGTTACTTCACTGCCAGTTCCCGCGGTAGTAGGTACTGCGATAAGTGCCTTAGTCCAAGCAGGCACGAAAGGCTTACCTGTTGCCAGCAATCGCAGCAACTCATCAAAGGTGCCGCTTTCGGTGCCTACGATCAACGCTTTCGCAGTGTCAATGGCGCTACCCCCACCAACGGCGATTACGGTTTCACAGTCTGCAGCCTCGCGCCAGAAGCGCTCATAAGTGCCGCGCAACTGAGCCACATCTGGGTTAGGCTGCACATCTTCGATGAGGTATACCAAGCGATCGCCCAGCAGACCCTGAATACGTTCCAAGAGACCCAGGCTACGAGCTTCCGGAAAAATGACCAGCGCGACTTTTTGATGGTCTGTGAGGGAAACCAGTTCCTTCAGGCTGCCATAGCCGTAGCGCGTATCGACCGGGTTGTGGAAACGAGCAGTCATGACGACTCCTTGGTTTTATTGTTGTTGGAAGGTGTGGTCATATTCAGCGCCACGGTTATATAGCTCAAATCGATTGTTTGAAGGTCACTATCGGCTCAACCGATTACATGGTGCAGCCCTAGCTGCGCGGCTTCCGGAAACGTTACTAAAGCGACTTTGCTTGGGCACAGCTCGGCGATGCGTGCCAGCGCCGAATACGGTCGAGACAGGATTGTGGAAACCGGCACGCATAGGCAGTTCCTTGTTGTTGGTGGAGAGAGGAAAAATCAGTGACGAGCCGAGCCCTGGATGGCTTGGCGCAGGCGGCTGGAAAGCAGGTCGGCGAGCACCACCATCAAGGTAATCAGCAGAATACAGGTGGCGGTTTCCTGGTACTTGAACAGCTTCAGGCTGCTTACCAGCTCAAAGCCGACGCCACCCGCGCCGACCATGCCCAGCACCGTCGCCGAGCGTAGGTTGACCTCGAAGCGGTACAGCACCACCGCAATCCAGGCTGTAATCACTTGCGGTAATACGCCGAAGACAATCACCTGCAGCGGTCGAGCGCCCGTTGCCTGCAAT
>NZ_RHQR01000008.1:57465-216971 GCF_003936645.1 Pseudomonas sp. p106 | reverse complement strand
CGTTGGCCAAAGCACTGATGGATGATGCCGAGCTGGGCATGATGCACTAAGGGCTGAACTGCCTGACCATGGCGGACGTTCATTCAACCGATTGAGACATGGCCACACGACCGGTGGTTGGTAGTTTTCGGGCAGAATAAGTCATGAGTAGGTGCGCCTGGGGACCCTTGATGGGATCAAGTCGTGGTTGACCCCCAAGCGCATTGACAGTTACTTCATTCCAAGGCGTTCGAGCGTAGCTTCGAGCCCCAGTAGTTGAACGGTACTGATGCCGGCCTCGATGCCATGGCGAATGCCGTCCTCCTTGTCCTCGCGAGCCCTGCTCAGACTAATGACTTCCTCTACGCGGTCTTTCTTTACGACTACGAGGCCGTCTCGGTCTCCGACGATGATATCGCCAGGCTGGATATGCACGTTGCCGATGACGATGGGCACGTTCACTTTTCCAGGCTGGCATTTGTTCGTCCCCTTGATGCTCAACCCACGAGCAAAGGTAGGGAAACCCATTTCGATGATGGCGTCCGCATCTCGCACCGCGCCGTTCATTACCAGTCCTACGATGCCGAGTTTTTGTGCGGCGAGGGTAAGCAGATCACCCCACGGGCCGGCTTCCATGAAGCCCTTGGCATCCACGACGAGCACATCCCCTGGTTTAGCCTTGGTCAAAGCGAAGTGAATCGCGAGGTTGTCGTCAGGGCGGCAGTCAACCGTCAGGGCCGGGCCGCATAGCCTCACAGTCGGATCAATCGGTTTGAAGCAGCTATCAAGCGCACCGGTCTGACCTTGGGCTTCATGAATAGTGGCTGAGCCGAGCTTCTTGAGGACTTCGATTTGTTCTTGTGGGATGGGCATGGCTGTATCCGTCTGGTTGGATCGGGCTCAAGCCTTAAGGACTGCTCGCTGATCACTGATCACGCTTCGCCGTTGCTTGAGCGGACACAGAAGGTGTCTGCAAATACAATAAAAGTACAATCAGGGTTTATGCAAACAATTTTGGTACAAACGGTAGGGCCCGTGGCGATAATGAGCGCTACGCCGGAGCATCGGGCAGGGATTTCCTGGTGCCTGTGGTAGTCCAGACAGACAGGAGAGAGAGCGGCAGATATGGCTAGTGAGCAAATCTACGAGACTTTGCGTAATCGCATCATTGCCGGTCAGTACGAGCCTGGGACTCAGCTGAAGGAAGAGCCTCTCAGTAGAGAGTTCGAGCTGAGCCGCACGCCTGTCCGTGCGTCCCTCAAGAGGCTGGTCGATGACGGGTTGGCGGTAGTGGAGGCCAACCGGGGTGTATTCGTGGCGGGATGGACGAAGTGGGACGTCGAAGAGATGTTCAGCTTGCGGGAGCTGCTGGAACCACACGCCGCCATGCTAGCTGCCATGAGGGCTACAGAGCAGGACGTACAAGCTCTCCATCGAATAAATGACGCGATGGCATCCGCTATCAAGCGGGGTGACGAGAACGTCCAGCTTGATGTCCAGGCGGCAAACAGGGAGTTTCATCATCAGTTGTTGGAGACCGCTCGCTCCCAACGATTACGCTCCATGCTCCAGACCCTTATCGACATGCCTGTGATTACGCGGTCCTTTTTTCTCTACGCTGAAGCGGACTTCGCCCGAAGCCTGCAGCAGCACATGGACATCACCTATGCGATCGAAATCGGAGACGGGGAGCTTGCGAAGCAGGCTATGACGACGCATATCCGGATGGCCTACCGGCGCTTCATGGCCCACCGATCGGGAAACCCCACGCCTCCGTAAAAAAAATACAATCACAGTACAATCTGGTTTATAGTCGGCTCCATAAGAACAATTTCGGAGGAGCCATGAGCCCCATCACACCCAAAACGGCTGACGCGCAACTGCCTGAATCTGCGCGCCTGTTTAGCAGTTCGCGGACCTCCCGAATGGTTCGCCCTCTTTCGATCCTGTCATGGCCTGCTATCGCCGTGCCGAGGCTCAGTCATCGTCGACGTCCCGACCGCCATCCTCTGCATCTGCATCTTCTCGATCCGCCGACGTAGCGCTTCAAGGCCTTGCGTCCTAAAGCGCACAGGCATTCCAACAATCAAGGTAAGGTCGCTAAATGCACGGGCTTAGGTCCGACGGCATGCTGTTGCCGTAAACAAACCCAGAGCGACCTGCTGATAACCCGCAACCGTTAATAATAAGAGCAGGTGAAAGCATGAGTAACGGTATCAACAACGCCCAAAAACCATCTCGGTTCCGGTGGGTCGTCGCCGGATTGTTCTTCTTGGTCTATACAGTCGCGTCGGCTGACAGAGCAAACCTCGGCGTGGCACTCCCGTTTATCCGGGAGGAATATCCAATGACCAACGCCGAAGCAGGAGCGCTGCTCAGCGTATTCCTGTTGGCATACGCATTGGCGCAGATTCCCTCCGGCTTCGCTTCAAGCCGCTATGGCGTAAGGAAGATTTTTTCCTTCTCAATGATCGCCACCTCCGTCTTCACGGCCTTGATGGGCACCGTCAGTTCGGTTGTGGGGCTTAAAATTTGTCGGTTCTTGCTCGGCATTGCCGAGGGTCCTCTGCCGATTGGCATCGCCTCGACGATCAACAACTGGTTCCCGGCCAAGGAAAAGGGCACGGCGACTGGCATTTTCCTTGCCGCAGTCAAATTCGGCCCAGTCTTGGTCCCACCGCTCTGCGTGGCTATCGTCGCGATGTGGGGTTGGCGCGAAATTTTTTACTTCTTCGCCATTCCAGGGATCATCTTGGCGATCATGTGGTATTTCCTGGTTACCAATCAGCCGTCGGAGAGCAAATTCGTAAACTCCAAGGAGCTCGAATACATCACCGATGAAGCTAACAACGTTATTACCCAGCAAGACAAAGCTGCACGCCGGGACTTCAAAAAGCTCGACAAATTTATCCGTGTCACGCCGGTAGAACCCATTTCTACCAGCAAGGGTCTTTTCCGCTCTTGGAACGTCATCGGGTGCTCACTTGGATACAGCTTCCAGGTCGGCATCTCCATGATCCTTCTGTCGTGGATCCCGACCTATCTTGTGAGCGTCAAAAACTTCTCGATCATGAACATGGGGTTTGTGGCCGCAGCGCCTTGGGTAGGCGCAATTTTCGGGAATCTGCTGGGCGGCATCCTTTCCGACCGCCTTCTGGGCAAGCGTCGGAAGCCAGGCATGATGCTCTCTGCTCTGGCTACGGCCGGGATGATGTACGCCCTGATTAATTCGCCCAACGATCCGCTTCTGTACGCAGGGCTGATGTTCCTCACGGGCACGCTCATCAGCATCGGCTACTCGTCCTACATGGTTTACCCCATGGGTTTGGCCTCAAAGAAGGTATTTCCTGTGGCGAGCTCGATCGTTAACACAGGTGGGCAGCTTGGCGGGGCAGCAGCGCCATTCCTTGTGGGATTGCTTCTCGACAGCTACGGCTGGTCCCAAGTGTTTCTTTGCATGGCGATCGCATCGTTCGTCAGCTTCCTAATCCTGCTCACTATCAAAGAGCCCGTTCCCGCTGCTGCTGTTAGCACTTTGGACGCAGATGCCACTACTCACCATCAAGCCGAGCTGAAACCGTCCAATACCTGATTGGTTTGGGCCTACTGCCGAGCGAGCGACTGTTACTGGTTTGCTTTACCACAGAGGATTTTTAAATGACTGCCGCCTTCAAGGCACAGGTGTGCCGCCTGGATCTCTGGATCAACCCTATCTTTGACGAAACGCTGGCACGCAATGCCAACGTCGATCTTCAGATTGCATCCCGAGATCCTGAGGACTCGGACACGGCTGATGCGTTAGCGCAAAGCCATGGGTACCACGTTTGCGCAGCTAAAGATGATCTACCCAAGCGCTGGTGGGTGACAGAAGCGTTGATCAAGTCTTGCCCCAACCTGCTCTGTGTGTCGGCGGGCGGGGCCGGCTACGACACAGTAGATGTAGCTGCTTGCACTGCTGCAGGCATCCCCGTCGTGAATCAGGCTGGTGCGAATGCCCATTCGGTGGCAGAGCACACATTCGCCCTGCTACTAGCTGTGGTCAAACGAGTGGTTGAGTCCGATAGAAAGCTCAGAACCGAAACCGGCTTCACACGCGAAGATCTGATGGGGGATGAAATTCACGGATCCACGTTCGGCATCATCGGTATCGGTGAAATTGGCACCCGTACGGCTAACGTCGCCAAGGGTTTCGGATTGGAGGTTTTGGCCTACGATCCCCATCTGACTCCGGATGAGATCCGGTCACGTGGGGCAGAGCCGGTTAGCCTGGAGGCTCTTTTGCAGCGCAGTGACTTCGTCTCGCTGCACTGCCCACTCAACTCTCAAACCAGGCATATGATCGGCGCTGATGCATTTGCAATGATGAAGCAGGGTTCGGTGTTCATCTCCACCGCTCGGGGTGGGATTCATGATGAAGCCGCCTTGTATGAAGCGCTTAAAACCGGGCACCTGCGAGGTGCTGGCCTGGACGTTTGGGAAGTCGAACCACCACGCCATGAGGTCCCGCTTCTGAGCCTCAGCAATGTCGTTGCGACCTTCCATACCGCAGGAGTGAGTCATGGCGGACGTCGCAATGTAGCGCGTTCTTCCGCAGAGCAGCTGATTTCCATGCTCGAAGGCACTCGACCTCCCCATCTGCTAAATCCTGAAGTCTGGGACCGGTTCCTATCGCGGCGCTCAGAAGTTCTAGGGCGGCTGGAGCAGCCCGAGGCTGTGTAAGTAACTTTGGGCCCCCGCATGGACGGTCATTGTCAGTGCGGGGACTGACGTAAGGCACGGCCTCAACTTTCACTGGATGACTCATGAGCCTCACGCGACGGCATTTCGTAGCGGCTTCGGCCTCCCTTTTAGGATTCGCAGCCGCAGGACAAAGTTTGGCCGCTGTTCCCTGGTCTACAGGCGAGCAACCGCCCAGACTAAAATTCCCCTCCGGTAGCGTCGACTGTCACATGCACCTGTTCGACGACCGCGTCCCTCCCGTACCAAATGCCAAGCTTCGACCACCGAATGCTACCCTTGCTGACTACCAGCAGCTTCAGGAGCGTCTGGGGGTTCATCGGATGGTAATAGTTACGCCCTCCACCTACGGCTTTAACAATCAGGTGCTGATGGACGGCCTGGAAGCCAGTAACGGCAACGCTCGCGGGGTCGCTGTAATCGAGCCGACTATCAGCGACTACGATCTACAAAAGATGCATGCCGCCGGGGTACGCGGCGTTCGCATCAATTTGAGCTTTGGTGGAGCTGGCATCGAATATCTTGAGCCCTTAGCTGCTCGAGTGAATGAACTGGGGTGGCATGTTCAGTTTGTATCCCCAGGGAAGGCGTTGCCCGGCTTAGAAGCGCGATTGCGCAAGCTCCCCGGTACTGTGGTTATCGATCACTTAGGCGAAGTAGAGCAACCTGGCGGCTTTGGCTCTGAACCGTTCAAGGTATTGCAGCGTTTGCTGGATACGGACAAGGTGTGGATCAAGCTATCGGGCGCCTACATCAGCTCTGCTGTCGGAGCCCCTTCGTACGAGGATTATGGACAGCTGGCAGGGCTTCTTGTTGCAAAACGCCCTGATCGTTTCGTGTGGGGATCTGATTGGCCGCACGTCACTGAAAAAGGGTCTAAGCCAGACGATGCACTCCTGGCGGACTTACTTCTTGAATGGATACCGTCTGAATCAATTCGGAATCAGATACTGTCGTTGAACCCGAGCAAGCTGTATGGCTTTCCCACATAGTTCAACAGGATTCGCAAGGCTATGGACTTTAGATCAAGCCCGTCCATGCGAGGTTTGATAGACCAGGGTATTGCTATCTCAGGAGCGTTCGCCGTTCTTACAAGCCTCTCGATCATCTGATGCATTCGGCGGTCTCAGTGACCAAGTGCAACACCCGAGGTAAGGTGCTGCATGACTACTCACTACACCCACTTGACCATCGAAGAGCGCGTAACGCTAATGATCATGCGTATGCAAGGCGCCTCGCTGCGAGCCATCGCCCAAGTTCTTGGACGCCAACCCAGCACGCTGAGTCGAGAGGTGCGGCGCCAGTCGCAGCCTGGGCACTATGACGCCAGCACTGCCGGTGCTCGAGCCCGTGCCCTCAGACACGTCCCGAGGCGCAGCAAGCTTCTTGCCCCTGGTTCTGAACTGTTCCAGGTCGTACACAGCATGTTGGCCAAGGGCTGGTCTCCTCAGCAAATTGCCGCCAGACTCAAGGACTACTGGCCTGATAATCCTGAGCGGCATGTGAGTCACGAAACGATCTACCTGACAATCTATGCATACCCACGCGGCGAGCTTAAGCGTCAACTCATTGGTTACCTGCGCCAGGGCGGCAGCAAGCGGCGTACTCGCAGCACTGCGCCAGCTCGGCGCGAGCGCTATCCAGCTGAACAGAATATTCGCTACCGGCCTGAAGAGGTCGAAGGTCGACAAGTGCCAGGTCATTGGGAAAGCGACCTGATCATGGGCGCGAACAATCGCTCGGCAGTAGCGACGATGGTCGAGCGCACGAGCCGTTTCGTGATCCTGGCCAAGTTGGATGCGCCCACCGCAGACGCCGCGCTAGAGGGGATGACGCGAGAACTTTCGCGGATGGCACCGGCGCTGCTGAAAACCATGACCCATGACCAAGGCAGCGAGATGGCCAAGCATCAAGAGCTGACAGCTCGTACGGGAATGAAGATCTACTTCGCTGGCCCGCACAGCCCTTGGCAAAGAGGCAGCAACGAGAACACGAACGGCCTGCTCCGGCAGTACTTACCCAAGGGCACCGATTTGTCGCTGGTTAGCCAGGAGCGGCTGGACGAGATTGCCGACTTGCTCAACACCCGACCTCGTCAGACATTGGGCTGGAAATTCCCTGTTGAAGTGTTGACGGATCATCTGCAACTGCTGGCAACCAATCGGCTCAACATTATCAACTGACTGTTGCACTTGGACCTGAGGCCGCCTTCCGTTAACTTGTTGACCAATGTTCGCTTTGGATGGTCAGACCTGCGTCTGCTCTGCCATCTCCAAGGCATCGTCGACCTCAATCCCCAGATATCTGACGGTGCTTTCAAGCTTGGTGTGACCAAGTAGGAGTTGGACTGCCCTTAGATTCTTCGTTCTGCGATAGATCAAGGAGGCCTTCGTTCGCCGCAGCGTGTGGGTGCCGTACATGGCTGGGTCAAGGCCAATGGCTGTTACCCAGGCTTTCACTATTCGAGCGTATTGCCTGGTGGAGAGATGATCTGAACCGTGTAGCCGGCTCGGAAACAGACAGTCCTCGCTACGGAGGTGAGCCTGATGCATCCAGGCTTCCAAAGCCATACGGGTTTGCTCAGTGATCTCAAATTGCACCGGATGTTGAGTTTTCTGCTGCATCACGATCGCTCGTGACGACACATGCTCTCCATGGGCTACGTCCCGTACACGAAGCTTGGTTAAGTCGCAGGCTCGCAGCTTGCTGTCGATGGCCAAGTTGAACAACGCCAGATCCCTAGATTTCTTTGCGATCTGGAGCCTTACCCGGATGGCCCAGATATCTCTGAGTCGGAGCGGGGCTTTCTGCCCGACTAGCTTTCCCTTGTTCCATGGACGATGGGCGTAGGTAGCAGCGGTTTTCATGGGTTGTCCTCCGTATTAGAGGAGAACAAGGGTGAACTCGATACGGTGGACGGTCGCTATCGACCCATAACAGACATTGACAGCTGTCCTCTTCCCGGTTCGTTGCTTGTGCACGACTTTCTCATGCACCGCTGAAAATGCAGGGCTAGTGGAAAACCATCCAGGGAGTGCACAATAACTGTGCCCAAGCGGCGCGGAGTTTTTCTGGCCATCTTTCGTCACAGGAGTGAGCATGAAAGAACACAGTTACGCTGTCACCGTAAATTGGATAGGCAACACGGGTGATGGTACTGCCAGCTACACGGCTTACCAAAGAGACTTCAATGTGGAAGCTCCAGGCAAAACACCTATCCTGGGCTCCGCCGACCCTGCCTTTCGCGGAAATCCCGAACGCTGGAACCCGGAAGACATGTTGCTGGCCTCTATCTCGGCCTGTCACAAGCTTTGGTATCTTCATCTGTGCGCAGTCAACAAGGTGAACGTACTGGAATACGTCGACCACCCGATGGGCCGGATGGTTGAAGCTGATGGCCAGCGCAAAGGCCATTTCAAGAGCGCAGAGTTAAGGCCTCAGGTCATCATCAGCAACGAATCGGATCTGGATCTGGCAAAACGTCTCCATGACGATGCTCACCATGAGTGTTTTATTGCCAATTCGGTCAACTTCCCCATCACATGCAGTGCTGCTGTCAAGCATCGAAACTAGATCCTTTGCGCGCTGGCTGCGGCTCTGACCTGATCGTCTGGTACTCAATTCCCGGCCCCTGGGCGCGAATAATATTAAGGCGAGTGTCCACTATGGGTCGACAGCGGCCAGTCGCGAATGACCGCCTTCGACCCTAAGCGGACGCTCACGACAAGCCTCTGCCAGTCGAAGCGACTGCTCGGGGGAGCAGACAGATGTATTACGTTGCCTGGCAATACTTGTCTCGTTGTTGAACAATTGGATGGTATACACATAGAGCGCCTACCCTGGAGTGCACTGGGCAGGCGCTACTCTGTAAGGCTGAACAGGTTAGTGACTACAGGTCGAGCGTGAGGGTCGGCGTCAAAGCCCGAGAAACGCACAGCATCATCACGTTCCCCTGCGCCCGCTCGCTTTCACTGAGCAGCATGTCGCGATGATCCGGCACGCCATCCAGCACCCGTGTCTCGCACATGCCGCACACACCCTGTTCGCAGGATGACGCCACTTGGTGCCCCGCCGCCCGCAGCGCCGCCATGATCGTGCAACCGGGCGGCACCTGCAGTTGAGTGCCGCTGCGGGCAAGAATGATCGTCAACGCTTCACCGCCCTGCTCCACCGGCGCCTGCATCGAGGCGAAGCGCTCCAGGTGCAGGCGCTCCAGCAACCCTGCCTCGGCAAAACGCGCCGTCAGGGCATCCAGCAGCGCTGCCGGCCCACAGCTGTAAACCTGACGCCCAGCCCGTGCAGCGGCCACCACGGCGTCCAGGTCGAGCAGACCGACCTCGTCCATCGGCACAACTTCGACACGCCCTGCGCCCATGGCCTGCAGCTCGTCAATGAAGGCCATCGAGTGGCGCGAACGGCCGCCGTAGAGCATCTGCCAATCGGCGCCCGCACGCTCGGCGGCCTGCGCCATGGCCATAATAGGTGTAACCCCGATGCCGCCAGCGACGAACAGATAGGCTTCACCTTCCTGCATCGGAAAGGCATTGCGCGGCCCGCGTATGGCCAGTTGCTGGCCCAGGCGCAAGGCGCCATGCACCTCACGCGAACCACCCCGGCCATTGGCCTCCAGCAGCACGGCGATGCGCAAGCTGCGACGCTGCTGCGGGTCGCCGCACAACGAGTACTGACGCACCAACCCCGAGGGCAACAGCAGGTCGATGTGCGCACCCGGGGCCCACGCCGGCAACACGGCACCGTCAAGGGCGCGCAGCTCCAGCGAGATCACGCCCTGGGCTTCCAACCGCAGCCCGGCTACCTGCACCGCCAGCGTTTCGCCCAGGGCACTCACGGCAACGCCCTCGGTTCGTCGACCAGACGCACCGGCACGTGCTGGCCGCGTTCGATGAACTCGCGGAAGGCACGGCGGTAATTCAGGGTGTACAGGTCCGAAGGCACTGAATGCTCGACCTGCTTGGCGTCCCAGTCGATTTCCGCCGGGGTGATGGTCGCGGCCACGGGCAGGTCTTCAAGGTACAGCAGCTCCTCGACGCGCAGGCATTCCTGCAGGTCGCCGCCGGTGTAGTTGCGGTCGTTGGCCACGGCCCAGAAGATCTTCACGTGGTCATAGGCAACCGGGCACGGGAAGCCGGCCACCACACGCTTGCCCAGGCGTTCGTAGTCGTAGGTGATGGCCACCAGGCCCGGGGCGACGATGTGGTAGTTCATCATGCAATCGCCGTCGTTGGCCCACTCGCCCTCACAGGCCTGCAGCGGCCGGTCCATCCAGATGTCGAGGCCTTCGCGGCGCACGTTGAGCGGTTCGACCACCGGGTTGACGTGGCCCATCATGCCGCGGTGGATGTACGAGAAGTGCGCGACATCGCCGAAGTTCTCCACTGCCACCGCCACGCCGGTGGGCGAGTCCAGCGGTTCGGCCGCTAGCCATTCGAGGTCCAGCTCACGCCACTCGGCCAGGTCGTACAGCTCGAACAGCGGCTCCTCCAGCGCCGTCCACACATGCCCGTAACGCTCCTGGCAGGCGAAGGTGCGCACGGCGGCGGCCTGGGGGATCTTGCATTGGTCCTCCAGCGACGGCACATGGCTGCACTTGCCGCCCTCGGCTGCAAAGCGCCAACCGTGGTACGGGCAGCCAAGGCTCTCGCCGTGCACTTCGCCCAGCGACAGGTCGGCGCCGCGGTGCGGGCAGCGCGCCTCCTGGACCACGGCCTGGCCGGAGGCAGTGCGCCACACCACCAGTTTTTCGCCCAGTAACGTGGCCGATTGCGGGGTGCCGAGGTCGGTCGAGCGGGCCACCGGGAACCACTGGCGGCGCATGGCCTGTTCGGCGCGTTGGCGCTGGGTTGCTTGAGTCGTCATGGAATAGTCCTCACAGGTTGTTCTTGTTGTCAGATGCCGACTACCAGGGCCCCACCGTTGACGGGGATGGCCTGGCCGGTGATGAACGCCGCTTCGTCCGAGGCGAGGAACGCCACCACCGCAGCGATTTCCTCGGGGTGTACCAGGCGGCCAAGCGGGATGGCGGCCTGCTCGGCCTCGATGTACTCCTCGGGCACCATGCGCGTCAGGATCGCGCCGGGGGTAATGGCGTTGACCAGGATGCCCTCGCCGACGAACTCCTTGGCCAGGGTCTTCATCAGCCCCAGCTGCGCCGACTTGCTGACCATGTAGCCGTAGGAGTGGCCGTCGGGCACCTGGCCCCACTGCGAGTTGATGAAGATCACCCGCGGCGCCGGGCTGCGACGCAGGTGTGCCAGGGCTGCACGGGTGAGGTACAGCGGGGCGTTGACGTTGATCGCCAGCAGCCGGTCGAAATTGCCATCGTCGGTGGCTTCCAGGCCGGTCATGGAGTAGATCAGCCCGGCGTTGTGCACCAGGATGTCGAGGCCACCCAGCTGCTCGGCGACCTGCGCCACGCAGCGTTCGGCCAACGCCCGGTCGGTGATGTCGCAGGCCAGGGCAATGGCGCGGCCACCCTCCTCGGCAATCTCGGCGGCGGTGGCACGGGCCACGTCTTCATCGATATCGACCACCGCCACAGCGGCGCCGCGGCGCGCCAACAGCCGGGCATGGGCACGACCGGCGCCACGGCCGGCACCGGTGACCAGCGCCACACGGCCATTGAGCGAGCGCGCTTCGGGGGCTAGCGCCAGTACCGACGCCGGGGCCAGGCGGGCAGGTTTGTTGTGGGTAATGGACATGTTCGGCTCCTGGCTCAGACGGTCTTGTGGGGTTCGGTGACGTAGAACATGTTGCCGTCCGGGTCAAACATCGGCCGGTAGCGGTAGTGGGTACCGTTGGGATGCTGCCATTCGATCGGTGCCGGCGTTACCCACTCGACCTTGCCGTCCAGGTAGGCGATGGTTTCATCGAGGTTTTCCACCTCGAAGGCGAAGGAGTCGAAACCCGGCTTGTCTTCCAGGTTCACCGCCGTGCGGCGCTCGACCGGTGCCGGGTTGGTGGTGTGGAACAGGTACAGGGTGACGTTGCCCATCTCGATGGCGGCCCAGCGTTCTTCGGCGACGTAGGGCAGGAAGAACCCAAGGCCGAGGGTGCCGTGGTAGAAGTCCACCAGGCGCTGCACGTCGTTGGTGAGGATGTCCATGTTGTCGAGGCGTTTGAGTTGGAGCATGGCGTGGTTTCCTTGGTGGCAATGGTTTACAGGTGGCGGCACGGGCCACCCGGCAATGCGTGCAGGGTGCCGTTGAGCACATCGAGGGTGATGCTGGCCAGGGTTGCGTACTGCCCCGCTGCCGGCAGTGCCGGGTCTGGGTGGCAGCACAGCGCGCCGGTGGTACCGAGGTGGCTGTTCAGGGCCTGCAGCAGGTCGTTGGCGCCAAGCCCTGGGCGGTTGCTGAGGCGGCGCAGCAACTGGTCGTAACGCACCAGCGTGTCCGGGAAGCTGCCGGGCTCGGTGTCGAAGCCACGCGCGGGGCTGGAGAGAAAGTGGTTGGTGTGCACCAGCAAGCCGTCGGCACCGGGGAACACCAGGCCTGGCCCACCCGGGTGGATTTCTACCGACACCGCGCAACTGGCGCGCTCGGCGGCAGCGACCAGGGTCAGCGAGCTGGAGGCCGAGACCGCTGCACGCTGGCACAGCTGCAGGGCCTGGTTGACGTCGCTGCAGCTGTCGAGGATCCAGCGCGACAGCACATGCACCGGCACGCCGATGCCTGCGCCATCATGGGCGTGGTGCAGGATATTGAAGTGCACACCCAGGCCGCGGTTGTTGACCCCGGGCTTGCCGACGATGCCGTACTCGGTAACGGTGGTGGTCAGGCGGCCATCGGCGTGGGGGATCTCCCAGGTCAGCCACTGCTCGGCGAACTCGGCGTACCAGTCCCAGGTCTGCGCGGTGACCGGCGCGCCCCACGGGTCGACCTGGACCACCGTCGAGCACTCGCCGCGCAATTGCGCCCCCAGCACGGCAAGCACCTCGGTGCGGGCATTGATCGCACCGATCAGCGCCGGGTCGATGCCGGCGCCTTCGGCGATGCCGAGCATTTCCACATGCAGCGGCGGCGCGAACGCGGCCACCTGTTCAAGGCAGCGTGTGCCCATGGCTTGCAGGTCGAACGGGGCCTGGGCAATCCGAGCGAACAGGCCTTCATAGGCCGCTACGGTGGCGCGCACCTTGGCGGCGAACACTTCGCCGAACTCGCGGCCACGCGCGGCCGGTTGCAGTTGGGTGGAACGGAACAGCGTGCTCATGGTTGTACCTGTTGCAGTTGCGGGGAGACCTGGGCAGCCACCTGATCGAGACGGGCAAACCACACATCGCCATCGCTGGCCATGCGCTCGACCAGGCGTTCGAGCTGCTCGAAGCGCGCGGCCCGGCCGATCACCTCGGGGTGCATGGTGAAGCTGGTGTGGCGGCCATCGCGGCGCGCCGATTCGTACTCGGCCAGCCAGCTGTCGAACAGCACCCGGGGGGCGGTGAAGTTGCCGCCGTTGTCGATGCTCCAGCCGAACATCGGCCAGTCGTCCAGCGACCAGTGCACCGGCAGCTCGAGGAGCGAGGCGCCATTGAAGTGCTCGTAGTACGGGCGGTCGTCGCCCATGCAGCTGGAGTCGTAGGTGAAGCCGTTGGCCAGCACCAGCTCGAAGGTTTCCGGGGTCAGCTCCCAGGACGACGAGCGATAACCGGCGGGCTTCGGCGCACCGGCCTTGGCCAGTGCGGCCAGGCCCAGTTCCATCTCCTCGGCCTGCTGTTCGGCGCTGACCTTGTCGCTGCGCAGGTGCATGTGGCCGTGGTGGCCGATTTCGTGGCCATCCCTGAGCAGCAGCTCGACCAGGTGCGGGTGCTGCTCGGCCGTGTAGCCCGGCACGAAAAACGTCGCGGCAATCTTGTGCCGGCGCAGCAGTTCGAGAATGCGCGGCACGCCGCGGGTTACGCCGAAGCGCCCTTCCGACAGGCTGGTCAGGCGGCGGGCGAAGCTTGGGCTGTCGCCCAGCAAACCGGCCTCGGCGTCAACGTCGAAGGTCAGGGAAACGGCCACAGGGCTTTTTTTCGGCCAGCACAGGCGGCCGGAGTCATCTGCACGCATCAGGTGCACTCCTCTTACGGGGGTTGTCAGCGAAGTCGGGGGTAGTGCGTCAGCGCGGGCTCGCGCACGCGTCGGCCTTGCGGTCTTGCAACCGGCGCAGGCGGTAAAGGGCCTGGGAGATGGCCAGCACCGCGACGGCGATCAGCACTTCCTTGAGGCCGCCGTAGCCGGTGATCGAGGCGCTGGTCACGCCGACCAGCAAGATCAGCCCGTCGAAAGCTGCCAGGGCCATGGCCACCCACACCCAGCCACGCCCCAGGCGAATCGGCCGCGCCTGCGCCGGGCGGTCGAGGCGCAGCACCACGTACCCGGCAACCGCCAGGCAGTGCGCAAGGATGTAGCCGATATTGCCGGCGACGATCACCGCCAGCGGGTTGCCGACCAGCAGCACCAGGGCGACATTGATGAACAGTTGCACAGTGACTGCCCGGGCCGGGACGCCGGCGCGGTTCAGTTCGCCGAACTGGCGCACGGTCAAACCGTCACGGGCGCTTTGATACAAGGCGCGGCCGGCATCGGCGGTACCCATCACAGAGAGCACCAGAATGCCGGCGATCAACACCAGGGTGACCACCGTTGCACCACCGCCCAGCAGTACCTCGGCGGCCGCCTGCAAAAAGCCATAGGGCCGCTCGGCCATGAGTTGCTCGCCAAGCAGGCCGGTCAGGCCCAGTGGCGCCAGGGTGAACACCAGCAGCAGGATCAGCGCTGCAATGCGCAGTGCCTTGCGGGTATCGCTTACGGTATCGCGGAACTCAGGGATGAACGACGCCGCAGCCTCTACCGCATACGCCGACCAGGCCATGATGAACAGCCAGGCCAGCACCGTGCGCAGGCCGTGCAGGCCTTCACCGGTGTGCCAGGTGAAGCTGGCCGTGCTCCAAACCGGGCTGGTCATGAAGCTGGTGCCGAACACCAGCACCGGCACCATCAGCAGCACGCCGGCGACGGTGAGGATGACCATGGTAAAGCGCAGCTGGACCATGCTCAGCGCCCAGCTGAACAGCGCCACAGTCAGGGCGATGGCTTGCGGCAGGCCGAGCTGCAGCGGACCCAGGTCGTAATGGGCGGTGACCTCGGGCCAGAACTGCTCGGAGAGGATCTGCGCCACCGCCAACCCCCAGATCGCCGGCGCGGTGGCCCAGGCGAACCAGTAGGCATAAGTAGCCAGCGGGCCCAGGCAGGGCATGCGCCGTGACCAGGCTTCGTTGGCGTACAGGGCGATGCCGCCGGACTTGTCGGCGAACATCGCGCCCATTTCCGAATACAGCCAGTTGTGCAGCACCGCCACGGCGGCAATCAGCGCCCACAAGGCCATGGCCGCCCAGGCGCCGATGGCCCCGATCGAATAACCCAGGCCGACGAACAACGCTGCGGGCAAGCTCAGGGTGATCGCTACCCCGTCCCACCAGCGGATGGATTTGACCAGCTGCGCCGTTGGCGCAGTGCCTGCAATGGCCTGTTGCATCGTATCGCCCTCTGTTTTTGTTATGGGTCTCGATGAGCAGATGTTACGTCACGATTCTGCGCATGTGTATATTTTTATTTCATATCAATGCGCATTGCGCAACATGAAAAGATATTTTTTACGCAATGTGCAAAATGAGTGCGCACTGCGCGAAAGCTGTGCAGGCGCAGCAGAACGGCTCTAGGAAGGCGGTCTCGACGGGGATGGCAAGCAGAGGGATCACGGGGGCAGATCGGGGATGGTGCAACAGTTCACGCATTGCGCAGGAACTTCAGCCAATTATTGCGCGGCCCCGGCTGGGCCGCGCAGCACTTATTTCAGCCCTCCGTCTCCGCCGGCGGCAAGGTGAAGCGGATCTTGTGCACCTTCACCTCCTGCAAGGTCCGCACATCGCGAATGCCCGGCAGGCTGCGCACTTTCTGCTGCAGGTTCCACAGGCTCTCGTCATCGCGGCACAGCACCTGCACGCAGATATCCGCCGTACCCATGGTGGTGGACAGGTAGCTCACTTCGGTCCAGCGGCTGAGGGTATCGGCGACGCGGTCGTGGTCCTGCGGCGCCACATTGACGAACAGCAGCGCCAGCTTGGCGTGGCCGAGCTTGGAGGGGTTGGTGAACGCCAGGATCTGCAGGATGCCCTGGTCCTGCAGGCGCTTGACCCGGGTGCGGATGGTCGCCTCCGGCACCGACAGGTTACGCGCGACCTCACGGAAGGCGCGTCGCCCGTCCTCCTGCAGTTCGCGGACGATCTCGAAGTCCAGTGGGTCGAGGGTGGAAATAGACATGTTCAGCGCTTCCATGGTGGATCGGGTGGCGGGGCACAGGCTAGCAGATTCGCCGGCCTACCTGTAGGCGCGGGCGCTCCTGCGAATAACCGGGCTGAAATAACGCATTGCGCAATTATTTTCACGCAAAACTATTGATTGCGTAATTTACACCCCGTAGATTCTACGCAAACCACAAAAACAGGTGCTCACCACCATGACCTTCGCCCCGCCCTCCCACGCCCAGGCATTCCTCGCCGACAACCCCGATATCGAGCTGATCGAGCTGTTCATCCTCGACGCCAATGGCATCCCCCGCGGCAAGCTGCTACACCGCGAAGAGCTGCTGGCGCTGTACCAGACCGGCCGCCCGCTGCCCAGCACCATGCTCGGCCTGTCGCTGCAGGGCGAAGATGTCGAAAACACTGGGCTGGTCTGGGACGTCGGCGACATTGACTGCCGGTCCTACCCGCTGGAAGGGAGCCTGGTGCGCCTGCCCTGGCGGCAGATCCCCACCGCCGCAGTGCAGGTGTCCATGCACCCCAGCGAAGGGTTGCCCGCCACCGTGGCCGACCCACGGCAGTTGCTGATCCGCGTCATCGAACAACTGCAAGCCGATGGCCTGTACCCCGTGATGGCCTGCGAACTGGAGTTCTACCTGCTCGACCAGCAGCGTGACGCCCAGGGCCGCCCGCAACCGGCCCTGGACCAAGACGGCGCACGCCCACGGCAGACCCAGGTCTATGGCCTGCGGGAGCTGGAGCAGATCGAGCCGTTCCTCAAAGACTTGTACGCCGCCTGCAAGGCCCAGGGCATCCCGGCCCGTACGGCGATTTCCGAGTACGCCCCCGGCCAGGTGGAAATCACCCTGGAGCATGGCGACGCGCTGCTGGCCATGGACCAGGCCGTGCGCTACAAGCGCCTGGTCAAGGGCGTGGCGCACGCCCACGGCATGCAGGCTTGTTTCATGGCCAAGCCGTTCGACCACCTGGCCGGCACCGGCATGCACATGCACGTAAGCCTCGCCGACGCCCAAGGCAACAACCTGTTTGCAAGCAGCGACCCAGCCGGCACGCCGCTGCTGCGCCAGGCGGTCGGCGGCATGCTTGCCAGCCTGCTCGACTCGCTGCTGCTGTTCTGCCCCAACGCCAACTCCTACCGCCGCTTCCAGGCCAACAGCTATGCACCACTGGCGCCGACCTGGGGTGTCGACAACCGCACCGTGAGCCTGCGCGTGCCTGGCGGGCCAGCCAACACCCGGCATGTCGAACACCGCATCTGCGGCGCCGATGCCAACCCCTACCTGGCCGCTGCGGCGATCCTTGCTGGCATTCACCAAGGCATCCGTCAGCAACTGGACCCAGGCGCGCCGGTTGAAGGCAACGGCTATGCCCAGGCCAAGACCCTGCTGCCGACCGACTGGTTGAGTTCGCTGCAGGCATTGCAGGCGTCCAGCTGGGCGCGTGATGCGTTCGGCCACGACTTCCTGCGCGTCTACCTGGCGGTAAAACAAGCCGAGTACCGGCAGTTCATGGCCGAAGTGGGTGAGCAGGACTGGCGCTGGTACCTGACCAATGCCTGAGCCCCGCCCTGCACTCGCGCCCCGGAGAACAACGCCATGAATGCAAAAACGCAACCGGCCGCAGCGCTGCGGCCACCGTCCTACTACCCCGCCACACTGGCCGAAGACACCGCCTACCCGCCCCTGCAAGGCAGCGTCAGCGTCGATGTGGCGATTATCGGCGGTGGCTTCACTGGCGTCGCCACGGCGGTCGAGCTGGCCGAACGCGGGCTTAAAGTCGCGCTGGTGGAAACCCACAAGGTCGGCTGGGGCGCCAGCGGGCGCAACGGCGGCCAGGTCACCGGCAGCCTGTCTGGCGACGAGGCCATGCGCAAACAGATGCACAAGCAACTGGGCGCCGAGGTCGACGACTTCATCTGGCACCTGCGCTGGCGTGGGCACCAGATCATCGAGCAGCGCGTGGCGCGCTACGGCATCGACTGCGACCTCAAGCGAGGCCACCTGCACGCGGCGATGAAGCCTGTGCACATGCACGAGTTGCAGGCCAGCCATGACGAAGCCCAGCGCCGCGGCATGGGGGATGCGGTCAGCCTGCTGGACCGCAATGGGGTACGCGGCTTTCTGGACAGCCCGCTGTACTGCGGTGCGCTGCACAACCGCCGCAACCTGCACCTGCACCCGCTCAACCTGTGCATTGGCGAAGCCCGCGCCGCACACTCGCTGGGCGCGCTGATCTTCGAGCACTCAGAGGTGCTGGACATCATCCACGGCCCACGCCCTGCCGTGGTGACCGCCCAGGGCCGGATCGAAGCAAGCCAGGTGCTGCTGGCCGGCGATGTGTATCACAAGCTGGAACCGCGCCAGCTCAAGGGCAAGATCTTCCCGGCCATGGGCGGCATCGTGACTACCGCGCCGCTCGGTGCGCTGGCCGACCAGATCAATCCGCAGGACCTGGCGGTGTACGACTGCCGCTTCGTGCTCGACTACTACCGCCTTACCGCCGACAAACGCCTGCTGTTCGGCGGCGGCGCCAACTACTCTGGCAAGGACTCACGGGATATCGCCAGCGAGCTGCGCCCGTGCATCGAGCGCACCTTCCCAGCGCTCAAGGGCGTGCCGATCGAGTTCCAGTGGAGCTGCGCCATGGGCATCGTGGTCAACCGCATCCCGCAACTGGGCAAGCTGTCGGACAACGTCTGGTACTGCCAGGGCTACTCCGGCCATGGCATCGCCACCAGCCACATCATGGGCGAGATCATGGCCGAGGCCTTGACCGGCACCTTGGCCCGATTCGACACCTTCGCCGCGTGCAAGCACATCAAGGTCCCGCTGGGCGAGCAACTGGGCAACCCGCTGCTGGCCGCAGGCATGTGGTACTACCAACTGCTGGAGAAGCTGCGCTGAGGCGCGCTCATCATCGAGGTCAACATGCACAGACTTCCCCTGGTCGCGGTCAGCGCCTGCACGCGGCAGCTGGGTGCGCACCCGTTTCACATGGTCGGCGACAAGTACGTGCGCGCAGTGTTCGACGCCGCGGGCGCGTTGCCGATGGTGCTGCCGGCCCTGCCCGGCCTGGTCGAGCCGAGTGACCTGTTCGCCCATGTCGACGGCCTGCTGCTGACCGGTTCGCCGTCCAATATCGAGCCCTGGCATTACCAGGGCGCACCCAGCCCGGCAGGCACCCTGCACGACCCGGCGCGCGACGCCTGCAACCTCGCGCTGATCCCCGCCGCGCTCAGCGCCGGCGTGCCGCTGTTGGCGATCTGCCGAGGGTTCCAGGAGCTCAATGTGGCGCTCGGTGGCACCCTGCACGCGTGCGTGCATGAAGTGGCGCGCTACCAGGACCACCGCGAGCCCGCCGAGCAACCGGTGGCGGTGCAATACGCCGCGCGCCAGCCCCTGCTGGTGGAGCCTGGCGGCGTGCTGGCGCGGCTTGGCCTGCCGCGCCGCTGCCAGGTCAACTCGATCCACGGCCAGGGCATCGACCGGCTGGCGTCTGGCCTGCGCGTCGAGGCACTGGCCGAAGATGGCCTGATCGAAGCCGTATCGCTGCCCGGCGCGCGCGCCTTCGCCCTCGGCGTGCAGTTCCATCCCGAATGGCGGGTGCTGGAGCATCCGCATTACCTGACGATATTCCAGGCGTTTGGCGCTGCCTGCCGGCAGCGTGCCGAACGTCGCAGCACAACAGGAGCCCCTGCATGAACTTTACCTTTCTGGCCTGGCAAACCCGCGCCGAACAGCTGCGCATCGAAGGCCGTGCCTTCATCAATGGCGAATACACCGACGCCGCATCCGGTGAAACATTCGACTGCCTGAGCCCGGTCGACGGACGCTTCCTGGCCAAGGTCGCCAGCTGCGACCTGGCCGATGCCAACCGCGCCGTGGAAAACGCCCGCGCCACCTTCGATTCCGGCGTCTGGTCGCGCCTGGCCCCGGCCAAACGCAAGGCCAAGCTGATCCGCTTTGCCGACTTGCTGCGCAAAAACGTTGAAGAACTGGCGCTGCTCGAAACCCTCGACATGGGCAAGCCGATCGGCGACTCCTCCAGCATCGACATCCCAGGCGCGGCCCAAGCCCTGCACTGGAATGCCGAAGCCATCGACAAAGTCTACGACGAAGTCGCGCCAACCCCGCATGACCAGCTTGGCCTGGTCACCCGCGAGCCGGTGGGTGTGGTCGGCGCCATCGTGCCGTGGAACTTCCCGCTGCTGATGGCCTGCTGGAAGCTCGGCCCGGCCTTGGCCACCGGTAACTCGGTGGTGCTCAAGCCGTCCGAAAAATCGCCGCTGACCGCCATCCGTATCGCCCAGCTGGCCATCGAAGCCGGCATCCCGGCCGGTGTGCTGAACGTGCTGCCAGGCTACGGCCACACCGTGGGCAAGGCCCTGGCCCTGCACATGGACGTCGACACCCTGGTGTTCACCGGCTCGACCAAGATCGCCAAGCAGTTGATGGTGTACGCCGGCGAGTCGAACATGAAGCGCATCTGGCTGGAAGCCGGTGGCAAGAGCCCGAACATCGTCTTCGCCGACGCCCCGGACCTGCAAGCCGCCGCTGAAGCTGCCGCCAGCGCCATCGCCTTCAACCAGGGCGAAGTCTGCACCGCCGGTTCGCGCCTGCTGGTCGAGCGCTCGATCAAGGACAAGTTCCTGCCCATGGTGGTCGAGGCCCTCAAAGGCTGGAAGCCAGGCAATCCGCTGGACCCGCAGACCACCGTCGGTGCGTTGGTCGACACTCAGCAGATGAACACCGTGCTGTCGTACATCGACGCCGGCCACCAGGACGGCGCCAAACTGCTGGCCGGTGGCAAGCGCACCCTCGAAGAGACCGGTGGCACCTACGTCGAGCCGACCATCTTCGACGGCGTGACCAACGCCATGAAGATCGCCCAGGAAGAAATCTTCGGCCCAGTGCTGTCGGTGATCGCTTTCGACACCGTCGAAGAAGCCATCGCCATCGCCAACGACACCCCGTATGGCCTGGCCGCTGGTATCTGGACCTCGGACATCTCCAAGGCTCACAAAACTGCCCGTGCCGTGCGCGCTGGCAGCGTCTGGGTCAACCAGTACGACGGCGGTGACATGACCGCGCCGTTCGGTGGTTTCAAGCAGTCGGGCAACGGCCGTGACAAGTCGCTGCACGCACTGGAAAAGTACACCGAGCTAAAGGCGACCTGGGTCAAGCTGTGATTCCACGGGCCGCGAAGCGGCCTCGATTGTCGAGTCGTGTAAAGGAGTGTTGAACCCGTTCTGAGCCTCACAAGAACATTGAATCGCCTCTGCATTCACAGATACCTTTGAGCGTCCGGTTTTGGCCCATAGCTGCCCCTAGCGAACGGCAGCTATGGGTCGACAGCGGTCAGTCGCGACCGACTGCTGTCGGCCCGTAACAGACATCTGTAACCGGTTAGGCGTACGGCGAACTCCAGTTTCGCCATCAGCCACGGCATCAATGCCAACATCATCCGTAAATGCCTACCGCGCTACCAAGAGCAGCCGGCGGCAACGCTGCCAGCTTTCGTCACGCCAAGAGCGCAAGCGTTGCAGTTGCAGCCCCAGATCGAGGCGATGAGCATAGATAGTCTGGGCTAATCCTTAACGATCACATCAGGCGGGTAGTCCTGTGAATTTGACTCACGCAGGGCGGCTAGAACTACGCGGCTAATCGCTGCTGCATCTCTGCTCGTGGCGGGACGAAGTAACATTCCATGCTGAGACCTCAATCCTGAAGAATTACAGCTTAGCGCATCGCAATGTGCCTTCCCCAAGCTATGGTGGTAACTGCCGTTTGACAGACGCCACATCAGTCACGACTCATCCTGTCATTTGCCAAAGCTTGGGGCAGGGTCGATACCACTGACATCCATGCCAAAGGAGTCACCTATGTCAACGCTTTATCCCAGTATTGATCCTGAGGGGCTGGTCGAGTACTCGGTGGTCTACACCGACCGCTCGCTCAATCACATGTCACAGGCATTTCAAGGCGTGATGAAAAACATTTCCAGGACCCTGAAACAGGTCTACAACGCCCAGGCTGTTGCGGTGGTACCAGGGAGCGGCACATTCGGCATGGAAGCGGTGGCACGGCAGTTTGCCAGCGGCCAGCAATGCATGGTGATACGCAACGGCTGGTTCAGCTATCGCTGGAGCCAGATCCTTGAGATAGGCAACATTCCGGCGGCTACCACGGTGCTGAAAGCCCGGCCGATAGACACGGGTCGCCAAGCGGCTTACGCCCCACCACCTCTTGACGAAGTCCTGGCAGCCATCAAGGCGCAGAAGCCGCAGATGGTCTTCGCCCCCCACGTTGAAACCTCATCAGGGATTATCCTGCCCGACGAATACGTCCGGGCCGTCGGCGACGCCGTGCATGAAGTGGGTGGCTTGTTCGTGCTGGACTGCATCGCCTCCGGCACGCTTTGGGTTGATATGCAGAAATGTGCAGTGGACTTGCTGATCAGCGCACCGCAGAAAGGCTGGAGCGCCTCCCCTTGCTGTGCCTTGGTGATGTTCAGCGCGTTGGCCCTGGAGCGCGTGGAGCAGACGCGTAGCAGCAGCTTTGCCTGCGACCTGAAAAAGTGGCTTCAGATCATGCAGGCCTACGAACAGGGCGGGCATGCCTACCATGCGACCATGCCCAGCGACTCGCTCGCGCGATTCAACGACGTGATGAACGAGATGCAGGCCTACGGTTTCGATAAGGTCCGCGGCGAACAACAGGCCCTGGGCGATCGGGTGCGCACCATGTTGACCCGTAAAGGCATCAAAAGCGTGGCTGCTGCCGGTTTTCAGGCCCCTGGCGTAGTGGTGAGCTACACCGACGATGCGGGTATCAAGACCGGTAAGAAATTTGCCGACCACGGCCTGCAGATCGCCGCCGGAGTGCCGTTGCAATGCGACGAGCCCGCCGATTTCCAGACCTTCCGCATCGGTCTGTTCGGGCTCGAAAAACTGCACAATATCGAGCGCACGGTCAGCACCCTTGAGCAGGCGATCGACCAAGTGATGGCGAGCTAAGCCATCGTCCCGGCCGCAGCACCTACCGCAGGTGAATTTGCCCCCAAAGGCGCGCCCCCTTTCAAGGCGCGCCGAACAGCATCGTCCAGTACACACCCTCATCGCTACGCGAGTTCGCAGCAAAAGCAGCGCCCACCTGGGTAAACATCGGGTTCATCAGGTTGGCGCAATGCCCGGGGCTGGCGAGCCAGCCTGCCATCGCCTTGCTTGCAGCCCCCTGCCCGGCAGCAATATTCTCGCCGATCTGTCGTCCACGGTACCCGGCATCGCGCGCCCGGTCTGCCGGTAGATCGCCGTTGGGGTCGCGGTGCGCAAAGAAATTGGCGTTGGCCATCCCACGACTGTGTCTCTGCGCCGCCGCGCCCAGTGCGGTATTCCAGGCCAACGGACGTGCAGCGGCGAAGCGCTGGCGGCCACACAGACGCGGCTTAGACCGTGCTGCGTTCACCTGTGCCAGCAACGCTTTGCCAACGGATTGACCATTGCCGAGCTGGGCATCGAGCAAGGGGCGCGCCAACACTACCCGCCACACGTTCCGGTCGCGACTGATACCAATATCGGCAAATTGGCTATCGAGCAAAGCAGCGCAGTAGTCGCTGCGCAGCATGTCAAAGGCCTCCTCGGCATCTCGGGCGCCGACCAGGCGGATGGCCCGCACCTTCACCGCCTGGTAGCCGACAGCCTTCAACCCTTCCCGCAAACCACCGCCATAGCCGACAGGCAACGCCAGCGTCGACTTTAGGAGCAGCGGCGTCGACACCTGCACCAGGCGCCTCTCGCAGCGCTGTGGCTGGGCACGGTAGTCGTTGATGGCCCTTACCAGTTGCCGCTCCCCGCTGGCATGGGCGGGGCTGACGAACAAGGAGAGCAAGGCAACGAGGCAAAACGAAAAAATGGCGGAGTAGCGGACAGCGTGGCGCATGGGCGAACGGCTCAAGAAGGATGACGGCAGCAAAGCCACTTGAAGGGGCTCGGCTCAGACTGGGCGTCTCAAGTAAGGTTCAAGCGGCAATGATGATTTGTCGGTAGAGCGAAGCGCTGGCTTGGGGCGTGGCCGCCAGATTTCAGCACTTGGCCTGGAAATGGAGCGGTTTGGCTCCTATACCAGAACAGCCGGTTTTGGTAGACAATCGCCAGCCGATCCTGACCTCGCAGAGAGCGCTGCGGCCTTTGACAGGCGCCGCCCGCCCCCAGAAAAAGGAAGTCCCATGCCAGCTTGCCCCCTCCCCACCGACGAAGCAGCTCGCCAGCGCACGCTGGATGAGATGCACCTGCTCGATACGCCGGCCGAGCATTACCTCGACACCCTGGTACGGCTTACCCAGCAACTGGCACACGTGGACACGGTGCTGATCAGCCTGATAGACCAAGAGCGCCAGTGGTTCAAGGCACGTATCGGGCTGGAGGCCAGCGAGACGCCGCGCAACGTTTCTTTCTGTGGCTACGCCATCCTTGGGGAGGGCACATTGTTGGTGCCCGATGCCACGCATGACCCGCGTTTCGTCGACAACCCGCTGGTACTCAGCGCACCCTATATCCGCTTTTACGCCGGGCACCCCCTGCGCGCGGGGAATGGCAAGGCCATAGGGACATTGTGCATGCTCGACCCCCGCCCGCGCACGCTGAACGAAACGCAGCAAGCGAACTTCAAGGACCTGGCCACGCTTGCAGAGGGTTACCTGCAGCTGCGTGGCCTGATCCAGAGTAACCGTGACTTGCGCCTGGAAATGGACCGAGAGCAGCGCAAGGCCATGCTTGATCCGTTGACGCAGTTGTGGAACCGCAACGGTCTGACAGCGTTTCAGGACCACGAGCGGCGCCGGGCAGCACAGAGCAGCCTGCGCCTGGGGGCGATCTATGCGGACCTTGACCATTTCAAAAGCATCAACGACAGGTATGGCCATGCCAGCGGCGATCAGGTGCTCTGCGAATGCGCCCGCCGCCTGCGCGCAGCCCTGCGCCCGGACGATCTCGTGGTGCGCCAGGGCGGTGAGGAATTCGTCGCCCTGGTCAGGGTCAACGACAGCGAAGAGCTCAAGGGTATTGCCGAGCGGGTTCGGCAGATGATCGGCAGCGAGCCGGTACAACTTTCCACCGGCCCGCTACGGGCCAGCGTGAGCATCGGCTGCACGCTGCTCAACGATGACGAACACCTCGACCAGGCGCTGGAACGCGCCGACACCGGGCTCTACAGCGCCAAGCAGAATGGGCGGGACCGGGTGGTATATGTACCAACCGTTGACTGAACCGGATCATCCGCAGACGCAAGAAATGGCTTTTGCCTGACTTCCTTTTCAGGATCCCGTGATTGATTCAAACTGGCGGCGAGCACCTCATCAGGGTGTACGCCGCCCCTGCAGCACAGTGAACGCATACATCCCCACCAGCATTGCCACTACGAATACCAGTACCTGCCAGTGCCCGGTAAGCGAGATGGCGACCGCAGGCCCCGGGCAGATGCCGGCAATGCCCCAGCCTACGCCAAACACCAGGCTGCCACCGATCAGGCGGGCGTCCAGCTCCCTTTTCACAGGTATCTGCATGGGGGCGCCAAGCAACGACCGCTTGTGTTTGCGTGCCCAGTTCAGCGGGGCAGCCGCCACCGCGATGGCCCCTGCCATCACCAGTGCGAGTGACGGATCCCAGGCCCCGGCCACATCGAGAAAAGCCAACACCTTGGCGGGGTTCGCCATGCCTGCCAACAACAGGCCAAGACCAAAGATCAAGCCGGCGAAAAAAGCTGTCAACTTGCTCATTCTCAGGCCCCCAGCGCATGGCGGATGACGTACACGGTCGCAAAACCGCTGGCCATGAAGCACACCGTGGCCACGATTGAACGGGGTGACAAGCGCGAGACTCCACACACACCGTGGCCACTGGTACAGCCTGAGCCGTACCGTGTCCCAAGGCCAACCAGCAGCCCGGCAATCACCAACGCCGGCCACGGGGTGTCGATCTCGATTTCCGGCAGCACGGCGAACAGCCCCCACACCAATGGCGCGATCAGCAGGCCGAGAAGAAACAGCGCCTTCTCGCCCCAGCCCTCACTGCCCCATTGCATCACACCTGCAAGCAGGCCGCTGATGCCGGCGATGCGACCATTGGCCAGAATGAACAGGCTGGCGGCCAGCCCGATCAAGGCCCCTCCCCCCAAAGCACTCCAGGGTGTGAAGTTGATCCAATCAATGTTCATGTTGCATCTCCGGCGCAGTGAAGCTGGTATAGGGCGTTGAACAGCACATCAACATGGCAGGCATGATAACGATTTGCCAGGCGCCCCACACCGCTCAACCCGGCAGCGCCGCCAACACCGCAGTGACCATGCCGTTGAACGTCGCCGGCGAGTCCACCACGCGCGCAGTGACTTTCGCCTCACCGTCGGCACGGGTGGCGCGCCGGGCCTGGTCGGCAGTGGCCGACAGCTTGACGATCACCACTTCGCGGCGCGGGTTGATATAGATTTTCTGGCCGAAGCGCCCGCTGGCCTCGACTGAGCCGTCGCCATCATTTTTCTGGAACCAGTAGTTGCGATAAGCGTAGCCCGGGCGGCCGGGGGCAAGGTTGCCTTGGGCAAACAACGCCGGGTCGGCGGGCTGGAAAGTGCTGCGCACCGCTTGGTTGAAGCTGTCATCCTTGACGTCACGGGCCAGCTCGCGGCGCACCCGTTCGGCGAAGCGCGCGCTGTCGCGCAGGTTGCAGCTGATACCGCCGCTGGCCATCTCGGTACCGAGCGGGTCGACTTGAACATAGGCATCGTCCTGGGCGAAGCGTGACCAGATACGTTGTTCAACCAGTTGGGCCCAGTTCAGCCCGGTGATGCGCCGCAGTGCCCAGGCCAACGCTTCGGGTGAGCCGTTCTGGTAGAAGAACAACGGTTTGGCGCCTGAGCCGGACGCCTTTCGTGCGTGCTGGAGGAAACTGTAGATATCCCCCGGCATGCCCTCGGCCCGAGGTATCAACCCGGTAGCGGCAAACAGCCCAAGGTCCGGCGGCACTTGCGGCGGGTACTCCACAGCCACCTGCATGTCGAGGTTGGCTTGCACCGTCGCCTCGCCAAACGGCGTGCCGCTGAGTTCCGGCACGTAATGCGCCAGTGTACGTTGCGGGTCCAGCGTGCCTTCGGCGATCAGTTGGGCGGCGATCAGGCCAGTCACCGACTTGGTCATCGAGGCCCAGATATGCGGCTGGCCGGGTTGGAAGCCCTCCAGATAACGCTCGTACACCACCTGGCCACGGTGCAGCACGATAAGCCCGTCGGTGCTGGTCTGTTGCAGGTAGCTCGCCAACGTCAGGGGCTGCTCGCCGGCATTGAACGCCACCTGGTCCAGTGGCAGCTCGGTGCCTGCTGGCAAGGCTAACGGTGTGGAAGCGCGGCCGATGCCCCGGGTCGGCGAAACCTCGCGGGCGTGGCGCATGGACCAGCGCAGGTAAGGTGGCTGGAACGCGTTGGCCTGGTTCACGCGCAACTGCGGTGCGGGTGGAAACCCTTGCATCACGCCCTGCTCTGCCGGTGCGCTGCTGGCCATGCCCGGGGCAAGTGTACTGGCCAGCATCAGAGCGATGGCCGGCAGGTTGGCGGGTGAAGCGTGCATGCTGCGTTTGGACATTGTCTTGCTCCTGGGTTGGTCTAGAAGTTGGCGCCCACGCTGAATGCCACATAGTCGCGGTCGCCGCGGGTGCCGTAATCGCCATCGAGATAATCGGTGTAGGCAAGGCTTGCCCAGTACTTGCTGGCCAGCGCCACGTCGACGCCCAGGCTGATCGAGCGCGAGCCTTCATTGAAGCCCGAGCCGTCGGCAGGCGAATAGCCTTTCACATCGTGGGCCCAGGCCAGGTTGGGACGGATGTCCACGCCCGGGACCAGGTTCTGATAGCTCCAGGTCGCGCGCAGGCGGTAGCCCCAGGAAAACGGCGTGACGAACCCTTCGCCGTTGCAGTCGCCAGGGCTTTTCGAAATCGCCTGGCAAAGGCTGTTGTCGGCCAGCTCTCCGTTGCCGTAGGCCCCGGAGCGGCCATAGCGCGGCCCGAAACGCCCCTCGAGCCCACCCACATAGGTTGCGCCCACCTCCCCCATCAACAGCAGCTGGTTGGCCCCCATGACCTGGCTGAACGCTTGCACTGCCGACACTTGGGCCTGTGTCACCTCTTTGCGTCGATAACCGTCGAACAACGTATCGTCGGTCGACGGGCGCAGGCCTTCGGCGTTGAGCGGGCTGCGGCCCGGGGCGTTGAGCAGCGACTGCAGTACATCGTTGCCGTTGAGCTGCACCGGCTGGTTGGGGCGGTGACTCAACTCCCCCTGCACAGCGGTACCGTTGTGCAGGGTGGTGGCGAAGGTGATGCCGTAAAGCCGGATATCCTCAGGGTACTGCGCCAGGTACTGCGAGGTTCCCATGCGCAGGGCGCCGGCCAAGGTCTGCCCCGCGCTCGAAGCCAGGAAGGCACCGCAGCCGGACAGGGGCACGCCAATGTTGCCGCACAAGTCCCTGGCAAAACCGGTATTGGCGAAGTAGCGGCTGCTGACGGTACCCAGGTAGGGAGAGCGGCTGTGGTAGTTGGCCGCGAACAGGCCAAACTCGGTATCCAGCGACTGGACATACCAGTGCAAGGCAAAACCCCATTGGCCTCCATTGCGCGCATCCTGGTCGGCCCCGCGCGGCACGCGCACGCCCTCATCGGCAAGCGTCACGCCCATGGACGCCAGCGCTTGGGAAACCCCCGGGTTGGTGACCATCTGCCCACCGACATCCAGGCCTTGGCAGCCCTCGGGCATGAAGTCATTGCCGGAGAAGAAGGTCGCACAGTTGTCCAGCCGGGTCTGCTCCCAGTCCAGTTGGTAGAAGGCGTCGAATGACAGGGCCTGGTTGATGTTTTGCGTGACATACAACAGGTTGACCGGCGCCAGCGCGTCTTTGACTTCCGAGCCTGGCCGGCGCAGTGCGGCCTGATTGAACGGGCTGATCACGTTCAGGCCACCCTGAATGAACAGGCTTTCGCCCCAGTTCACCACCTGATTGCCAAGGCGCACTGAGCCGGGCTCACCGTCGATGTCGTAGAGGGCATAGGCAAACGCATCGAGCAGTTCCGCTGCGGCGGTTTTGGCCGATGCCTGGCGGTTGTGGTCGTCGATGTCGACAGCACGCTGGCTGTGGTCGCGCTGCACCGTGTCATACCAGTAGGTGCCGCGCAGAAACACCCCAACGTTGTCCCGCTGCAGTTCCAGGTCATGGGTTGCTTTGAAAATGGCCGAGAACACATCACCCGAGCGGTAGTTCCGCCGGCCGTCATTACTGTTGGCGGCCTGCAACAGTTGCTTGTCGGGGTTGGCTGTACTGACGGCAGTGCCGAACGAAAGCGCCGTATCGAAGCGGCCTTCGAGCGGGCCGGCCTGGAATTGCACGGCAGCCGCCGGGGTGGCGAGCAGGCAGCATAGAGCCGCCAGCGGCGCTTGGCGCCGGCAGAAATGGATGTATACGCTCACTCTTAACCTCTTGTTGTTTTATTCGAGAGTGAAAGGTGGGGTACCACAGATGAGGTACCGGCCGCCCAGGCTGGCGGTATCGGTAATGTGGATTATCGGGGCAGTGAAAGCGGGCTCACAAATAGCGTCTTCGGATCAGTGCCATGCCGGATTGTTATGGCCTGGGCGGAGGTTGGGCGAGGCGTTCGGGGGCCTGGCTGGGGTGGGGTGGCGTCAATCGAGCGCCCCCCAGATGACCTCAAACAGCCAACAGTTCCAAGGCCCTGCGCACCTTGCCTGGTATGGCAACCGCGCGCTGCTCACGACGATCAACGAACACATGGGTAAAGCGACCGGCTGCGCACGCTTCAGGCTCGCCCTCGACGAAAATGGCCAGCGCGTAGTGCACCGAGCTGTTACCTGTGCCCGTGACCGCGATACCCACTTCGATGCGTTGCGGAAAGGCGACCGCGGCGAAGTAGTCACAAGCAGACCCGACCACATAGGCCACGACCGGGTCGCGGTGGATATCCAGACCGGCATGCTCGATCAGCCAGGTGTTCACGGCGCTGTCAAAAAACCCGTAGTAGACGACATTGTTCACATGCCCATACAGGTCGTTGTCGTGCCAGCGCGTGGTGATCGGCTGGAAGTGGCGATAGGCGCCGCGTAGCGGGCGTTCCCTGGCCATGATCAGAACGCCGCCTGGTAGAGTTCGACAGCATCGGCGAGGGTGACCTTGCGCGGGTTGTTCACCAGCAGGCGCTGCTGCTGCAGGGCCTCTTCAGCAAGCTGTTGCAAGCTGTGGCGGGGCACGCCGACATCACGCAACCGGCTCGGCAAGCCGCAGCGTGGTGCCAATTGCTCCAGCTCGGCAATGAACTGGCTGCACAACTCATGGGGGCCGCCAGGCACCAGCCGCTCGCCCAACAGCGCCGGCGCCAGCGCCGCGTAGTCGGCGAATGCCTCGCTACGGTTGAAGCGCATAACATGCGGCAGCACCAAGGCATTGGCCAGCCCGTGCGGTACGTGGAAACGCGCCCCCAGCGGGTAGGCCAAGGCATGCACCGCAGCGACCGGCGCATTGGCGAATGCCTGGCCCGCCAGGCAAGCCCCCAGCAGCATGGCCTGACGGGCCTGCAGATTACCGCCGTTGTGCACCGCCTGGTCGAGGTTGCCTGCCAGCAGTGTCAAGGCCTCGCGAGCCAGCAAGCTGGACATTGGGTTGCGCTTGAACTTGCTGGTGCTGGCTTCGATGGCATGGACCATCGCGTCGATGCCCGTGGCGGCGGTGATCGCCGGTGGCAGGCCCAGGGTGCGCTCGGCATCGAGCAGCGCAAGGTCAGGCAGCAGTAGCGGTGAAATCACCGCCATCTTGGCGCACTCGCCGGTGGTGATCACGGCAATGGGCGTGACCTCCGAGCCGGTGCCGGCGGTGGTGGGCACCTGGATCAGGGGTAGGCGCTGGCCCTTGGCCTGGTCAATGCCATACACCGCCTCCAGGGTCTGGTCGCACCCTGGGTGGGCCAGCAGCGCCACCAGCTTGGCGACATCCATGGAGCTGCCGCCACCGAAACCGACAATCAGCTCGGCACCGATATGCCGGGCCCGGCCGACGGCAGCCAGCACGCAGGCATGGCTGGGGTCGGCGCTGACGTCACTGAAAATCGCCGCGCTCAGGTTCGCCCGGGTGAAGCCAGGCAGTACGTCGTCAAGCATCCCCAGGCTGACGATACCGGGGTCGGTGACGATCAGCACGCGGCGCACGCCGCGTTGCTGGCACAGCTGGGCCAGGCGGCCAGCGGCGCCCGGTTCACAGAGCAGCTGGGCGGTGGTGGCAAAACTGAATGGCTGCATGTTCATGTTCCTTTTGTTCTTGTGGGTGAACGGCACAGCGATCAGAAGGCGAAGTGCGCTTCATCCAGGCTCATCAGGCACGGGGCGCCGCCACGCAACGCCTCACAGTGGGCACTTGCGCGCGGCAGGATGCGCCGCCAGTAAAAGTCCGCTGCGTGCAACTTGGCCTGGTAGAACGCGCTGTCGCCGCTGCCGGCGGCCAGTGCCGCACTGGCCCGCTCGGCCGCCCGCAGCCACAACGCAGCCAGCAGCACATAGCCTGAATAGGCAAGAAAATCGACCGACACCGCTCCAATTTCCTGGGGGTCGCAGCGGCATGCGTCGAGCACCTCGGCGCTCAGGTTGCGCCACTCCTGCAAGCGCAGGGTCACTGCCTCGGCCATCCCTGTCAGGTCATCTGCGCGGCACTCGTGCGCCGCCTCCAGCAGTTCATCGATCAACAGGCGCAGCTGCTCGCCGCCGTCGGCCAGTACCTTGCGGCGCACAAGGTCCAAGGCCTGGATGCCATTGGTACCCTCATACAGCTGGGTGATCCGGCTGTCGCGCATCAACTGCTCCATGCCCCACTCGCGAATGTAGCCATGGCCGCCATACAGCTGCACGCCTAGGCTGGCGACCTCCTGGCCGACATCGGTGAGGAAGGCCTTGACCACCGGAATCAGCAGCGCCGCCCGACGCCCGGCGGCGGCCTGCACTTCAGGCTGCGCCGCACCCTGCTCCAGGTCGAGCGCCTGGGCAGCGTAGGCCGCCAGCATCCGGCAGCCCTCGCTGAGGGTCTTCTGGGTGAGCAGCATGCGCCGCACGTCAGGGTGGCAGATGATCGGGTCGGCGCTGCGCTCGGGCGCCACCGGGCCGGCCAGGCTGCGCGACTGCAAGCGCTCGCGGGCATAGGTCAGGCCGCCCTGGAACGCGGCTTCGGCAATGCCCAGCCCCTGCAGCCCCACCTGAAAGCGCGCATCGTTCATCATGGTGAACATGCAGGCCAGGCCCTGGTTGGCCTCACCCACCAGCCAGCCGCGGGCGCCGTCGAAGTTCATCACGCAGGTGGCAGCCCCCTTGATGCCCATCTTGTGCTCGAGGGCACCGCAGCCCAGCGCGTTGGGCACGCCCGGTCCACCGTCAGCCGCGCACTCGAACTTGGGCACCAGGAACAGGCTGATGCCGCGCACTCCGGCCGGCGCATCGGGCAGGCGGGCCAGCACCAGGTGGATGATGTTGTCGGTCAGGTCCTGGTCGCCGCCGCTGATGAAGATCTTGCTGCCACTGATGCGATAGCTGCCATCGCCTTGCGGCTCGGCACGGGTACGCAGCAGCGCCAGGTCGGTGCCAGCCTGCGGCTCGGTCAGGCACATGGTGCCGGCCCACTCGCCGCTGACCAGCTTGCCCAGGTAGTCGCGCTTGAGCGCCGGGCTGCCATGCCGGTGCAGGGCAAGCACAGCACCCTCGGTGAGGCCCGAATAGATACGAAACGCCAGCGAGGCGCTCATCAGCATTTCGTGAAAGCAGGCTGCAACCATCTGCGGCAGGCCCTGGCCATCGTGCTCGGCCGGGCCGGTCATGCCGCCCCAGCCCTGCTCGACATACAGCCGGTAGGCCTGGCGGAAGCCTTCGGGGGTCAGCACCTGCCCTTGCTCCAGGCGGCAGCCCTGCTCGTCGCCCTGGCGATTGAGCGGGGCCACCACCTCGCTGGCAAAGCGGGCGCCTTGTTCAAGGATGCCATCGATGGTTTCACGGTCCAGGCCGTTGCCCAGGCGGGCGCAATGTTGCGTCACATCGAAGACTTCATGCAGGACGAACTGCATGTCACGCAGGGGGGCTCGGTAGTTCATGCGCGGCCCTCGCTCACGTCAGCCAGCTGTTTGCCGGCCGCGACCAGGCGCATCAGCAGGCCAGCAGGTCGCCAGTGCTCGCCAAACAGGCCCTGCAGCCGCTCCAGCCTGGCCAGCAGTACCCCCAGCCCTTGTCGATCGGCCCAGCACATCGGCCCGCCGGTCTCTGCCGGGAAGCCATACCCATGCAAGTAGACCCGGTCGATGTCCTGGCTACCACTGGCTATGCCCTGCTCAAGAATCTTCGCCCCTTCATTGACCAGCGCCAGCAGGCAGCGCTCACGGATCTCCTCGTCATCGATCGCGCGCCGACGCACACCCAGGTCCTGAGCGATCTTGAGCACCAAGGCATCGACCTCGGGGTCATGCAAGGCTTCGCGGCTGCCGGGTGCGTAACGGTAATAGCCCTGGCCAACCTTCTGCCCGAAACGGCCGAGCGCGCACAAGGCATTGTCGACCTGGACCAACGGGGCATCCATCCCCTCCCCGGCCAGTTGACGTGCGCGCCACTCCAGGTCGATGCCGACCACGTCATACATGCGGAACGGGCCCATGGCAAAGCCGAACCCCTGAAGCGCCTCGTCCACCTGCCGCGGTGTGGCGCCCTCGAGCAGCAACTGCCGGGCCTCGGCGACATAGGTACGCAGCATGCGGTTGCCGATGAAACCGGGGCAGTTGCCTGCCACCACCACCTCCTTACCCATGCGCTGGCCCAGCGCCACAGCCGCGTCCAGCACTGCGGGCGCGGTAAGCTGCCCGCGCACCACCTCCAGCAGCTTCATCACATGCGCCGGGCTGAAAAAGTGCAGCCCCAACACCTGTTCAGGCCGCCCGGTGACGGCGGCGATGGCATCGATGTCCAGCGCCGAGGTATTGCTGGCCAGGATCGCTGCAGGCTTGAGCGTGCTGTCCAGGGTGCGGAAGATCTCTTGCTTGAGCGCCAGGTTTTCGTACACCGCTTCAATCACCAGGTCGGCCTCGGCCAGCTCGGTGTAGGCCGTTACCTGCCGCACCCGCGCCAGGCAGGCATCGGCCTGGGCCTGGTCGATACGGCCTTTGCCGACCTGCTGCGCCCAAGTCTGCGCGAGCATGGCAAGGCCTGCCTCGGTGGCGCTGGGGTCGTTGTCCAGCCACAGCACAGGCAGCCCGGCACGGGCCAGGCTGATGACGATGCCGCGGCCCATGGTCCCGGCCCCGATCACGGCCGTCTGCTGAACGTTGTAGGAAGTACTCACGCGTGACACTCCTGATTCGGTAGGTGAAGGCATTGCCCTCACCCTAGTCAGGCGCCTACTATTTTTGAAATTCTAATTTTCCATCCCATGTATTTTTCACATGAATATATCCAACTTCGATCTCAACTTGCTGCGCGTGCTGGACATGCTGCTGCGTGAACAGAACGTGTCACGCGCTGCCGAGCGTCTGGCCCTGACCCAGCCTACAGTGAGCAACGCCTTGGCGCGCCTGCGCGACGTGCTCGGTGATCCGCTGCTGGTGCGGGTCGGCAGACGCATGCGCCCCACCCCCCGCGCCCTGGCCCTGGAAGGGCCGATTCGCGCGGCGCTGCAACAGATCGAGCAGACGCTCGGCGCCGGCGACAGCTTCGACCCGGGCCGCAGCCACAGGCAACTGCGCATTGCCCTGACCGACTTCGCCGAACAATTGTGCATGCCCAGGTTGCTCGCCACCCTGCAAACCCAGGCGCCGCACTTGCGCGTGGATGTGCTGCACCTGGCACCCAACCTGCCGGCCGATGCCCTCGACCGTGGTGAACTCGACCTGGTGCTGGGGCGCTTCGACGATGTGCCGGCGCGCTACGAGCGCCGCCACTGGCGCAGCGAAACCCTGCACGTGGCGGTGCGCCAGGGGCACCCAGAGGTCGATGGCGCGCTCGATCTGCAAGCCTTCCTGGGCTTGCGTCACTTATGGGTGCACGGCGGCCAGACCCGGGGCATGGTCGACCAGTGGCTGGCCGAACAGGGCCTGGCGCGGCGCATTGCCTACACCACGCCCAATTACCTGCAGGCCGCGCACCTGGCCGCCAGCTCCGACCTGTGCGTGGTCTTGCCCACCGCACTGGCCCGCCATTTCGCCCAGCTACTGCCCTTGCAGGTCTTTGACCTGCCTTTCGCCCTGGAGCCCTTCGAGCTGGAACTGGTGTACCTTGCCCACCGTCAGCACGACCCGGCACTGGCCTGGCTGGTAGCGCGCATCATGGACATACGCGGCGGCTGAGCCATCGCATTCAGGTATGGCCACCCATGCAAGAGTGGTATTGGTTTGCCGGCAACCTCTGTCCTTAGAGTGGTTGCCCCCATAACAACAAGGACCACCCCATGCGCCTACGCTACCTGCCCACCCTGCTGGCCCTCGCCCTGCCCTCCGCGGTGCTTGCCCAGGCGCCGGCCAACGATGCCACCGACCTGACGCGCCAAAGCAACCAGCAATGGCTGCAGCGCCTGCCTTTCGACGACCGGGCTGACTTCGACAACGCCCGCCGCGGCCTGCTGGAAAGCGTCGACCAGGCTGTGCTCAATGCCGATGGCAAACCGGTCTGGGACCTGCAGCGCTACGCCTTCCTCAAGGGCGAGGCGCCGGCAACGGTCAACCCGAGCCTGTGGCGCATTGCCCAACTCAATACCATCGCCGGGTTGTTCAAGGTCACCGACCGCATCTACCAGGTACGCGGCCTGGACCTGGCCAACATGACCCTGATCGAAGGCGAGCACGGGCTGATCGTGATGGACCCGCTGCTGTCGGTCGAGACCGCCCGGGCCGGGCTGGCCATGTACTTCAGGCATCGCCCGCAACGCCCGGTTGTGGCGGTGATCTACACCCACCCACACGTCGATCATTTCGGCGGCGTGCGCGGGGTGGTCGACGAGGCCGACGTAAAGGCCGGCAAGGTCCAGGTCATTGCCCCTCAAGGTTTCTTCGAACATGCCATCAGCGAGAACGTACTGGCCGGGCCGGCGATGAAGCGCCGGGCGCAGTACATGTATGGTGCGCTGCTGCCACGCGGGCCACGCGGCCAGGTTGACGCGGGGCTGGGCAAGGGTGTGCCGGCCAATGCCACAGTCAGCCTTATCGCCCCGACTCGGCTGATCGAAAAACCGTTCGAAACCCTGCGTATCGATGGCGTCGATATCGAGTTCCAGCTCACGCCCGGCACTGAAGCACCCGCCGAGATGAACCTGTGGTTCCCTGCGTTCAAAGCCCTGTGCATGGCCGAAAACGCCTCCCATGTGCAGCACAACATACTGACCCTGCGTGGCGCACAGGTGCGCGATGCCAAGGTCTGGGCGCACTACCTGGACCAGTCGCTGCTGCGCTACGGCGATCAGGCCGAGGTGGTGTTCGCCCAGCACCATTGGCCAACCTGGGGCGGCGCGGCGATCCGTGAGTACCTGGCCGACCAGCGTGACATGTACGCCTTCCTCGACAGCCAGACGCTGCGCCTGCTCAACCGCGGCCTGACCCCTACCGAGATTGCGGCCGAACTGACCTCGCTGCCACCCCGGCTGGCCAGCAAATGGTACAGCCGCGACTACTACGGCTCGCTCAGCCACAACGTGCGGGCGGTGTATCAGCGCTACATGGGCTTCTACGACGGCAACCCGGCGACCCTAAACCCCTTGCCGCCAAGCGAGGCAGGCCAGCGCTATGTGGCGGCGCTGGGCGGCAGCGAGCGGGTGCTGACACTGGCGCGCGAGGCGTACGGCAAGGGCGACTACCGCTGGGTGGCGGAGCTCACCCGGCACCTGGTGTTCGCCCAATCCGATAACAGCGCTGCACGTGACCTGCAAGCCGATGCCCTGGAGCAACTGGGCTACCAGAGCGAGAACGCCACCTGGCGCAACGCTTACCTGACCGGTGCGCAGGAACTGCGTAACGGCGTAGCGGCCGGTGCCAGCAAAGGCGGCAGCGCCGACGACCTGGTACGCGCACTGACCCCGACGCTGTTCTTCGACTACCTGGGTGTGCGCGTCGATGCAGCCAAGGCGGCAGAGCAGGACCTGACCATCAACTGGCGCTTCACCGACCTGAACGAAACCTACGCCCTTACCCTGCGCAACGGCGTGCTCACCCACCGCGATCACGCGCAACACGCCAAAGCGGATGTGCAGATCAACATGAGCAAGGCCACCCTGGACCGCATCGCACTGAAGCAGACCGGTTTTCTCAAGGAAGCCAAAGCGGGAGGAATCGACATCAGCGGTGAGCGCATGAAGTTCATGCGCTTCATGGCTGGGCTGGATGAGCCTGACGGGCGCTTCAATATCGTCACGCCCTGAGCACCCAACAGCGCCGCGCTAAGGAGTGCGGCGCAACCACACCCCTAGCACCAACCCGGCCACCAGTAACGCAGTCAGCGGTACGGTGCGCGCCGCGGCCCAGCCGCGCTCGCTGCGCAACATGGCCAGGCCGCGGCGGTAGATGGCGCGTTCGCGTACCCTGCCCAGCAGCGCCAAACACAGTGCCGCGCCGGCCACAGCCTCCATGCCGCCGCGCCAGGCCAGGCAAGCCAGCACCAGTAAAGACAACTGTGTTCGTCGCCAGGCCAACACCGTACGCTCGGCCTGCAAACCGGTGTCGACAGTGCCGTCAGCCATGCCAACGCCCCCATAACAGCGGCACCAGTGCCGCGCAGGCCAGCGCGCAAGCCACGCTCAGCAGCGGTACCAGCCGTGGCAGCGGCAATGGCGCATCGCGACGCAGTGCGCGCTCCACCACCAGCCAGCGCCACCCAGCCCCCAGGCTTACCAGCAGGCTCGCCAGCAGCAACGCGAACTCCATGGCCAGGCGCCCGGACTGTGGCCAGGCATGCGCGGCAAAGGTTTCAAGGGCAATGGCACCACCCAGCAGTGCCAGGGCGGTGCGTAGCCATGCCAGAAAGGTGCGTTCATTGGCCAGGGTGAAGCGCGGGTCAGGTGGCTTGCCAGGCCCCAGCAACCAGCGCTCCCAGGCGCTGTAATGGTGATCGGAACTCATCGGCTGTCCTGTGTGTGGCCCTGGGTGCTCAACGCAGCCCTTGGCTGCGCAGCGCCCCAGGTGAGAAGTACGAAGCGCTGGTGCGCAGATCGAAGGTGAACGGCTTGGGTTGCTCGTTGGTCAGGCCCGACAGTTGGTAACGCCCGCTGCGCAGGTCGTAGATCACCTCCATGGCGTTGACCAGTGCCTGCCCGGTGACGTGGTAGTAACTGTGCGCCTGGGCCGTGCGCCACAGCCGCCCTTGGTGGTCGAAGAAGTCTGCCTCGACGATGGCCCAGCTGTCCTCGTCCAGGTAATAGCGGCGGCTGGCATAGATATGCTCGGCCCCAGGCTTGAGGGTACCGACCAGCTCCCATACCCGGTGCAATTCGTAGCGTGTTGGCTGCGGGTTGACGTGGCCTTGGCCGATCAGCGCGGTGTAGCTGAGCTGTGGCGAAGCCAGGCGATAACTGTTGTAGGGTACGTGCAGGGTTTTCTTGCCGACCAGGGTCCAGTGGTAAAGGTCGGGGGCACCGTTGAACATGTCGCGGCTGTCGGCGGTGCGCAGCCCGGCAGTGCCCGGGCTGATGTTGTCATAGGCCACTGCAGGCGCGCGCCTGACGCGCCGCTGGCTGCTGCTGTACAACCACGACAGGCGCGGCTGGGCGACCTGGTCGAGGGTTTCGTGCAACACCAAGGCATCACCTGCCAGGCGCGATGGCGCGGTCATGCGGTAGCTCAGGTAATACAGTACGTTGCTTGCCTGGCCGCCGGGCAGCACATCGGGCCGGGCGAAGGTTTGCTGCGCGCTGAACATGACGAAGCGACCATCACGACGCGGGGTGATGCTGTCCGACGCCAAGCTGTAACTGCCGTTGCGTGGCCGCGTCAGGTGGTTCCACAGTACCTGCAGGCCATTGCGTGGCAGCGGAAACGCCAGTACCCCGGCAAAACCCTGCACGCCGTTGCCGTCATTGACCAGATGGGCGCTGGCGGCGTTGTGCCTGGCCCACTCGCTCACCCGAGCGGGCACCGCGACACTGCGGTGCGACGGGTAGACCGGCAGGCGAAAAGAGCTGGGGTAACGCTCGAACAGCGCCACCTGGCCTGCCGTGAGCTGCTCGCGATAGTGCGGGTAGTTCTGCGCAGTGATGGTGTACAGCGGCTGCTCATCGGCGTAGGGGTCCAGTGGCGTGCCGTTGACCGCCAGCGAGACCTGCCCCGGTTGCAGCCCCCCGCTCCAGGCCGGTATGCGGCCATCACTGCTGGCTGCCCGCTCGGCACCCACGGGTGTCAGCTGCGGGGGCAGTGGCGTGAGTGGCGTGGCGCCAAGGTGAAGGGCCAGCAGGCTGGCATTGACGAACAGAATGCTTCGCAGCAGGGCGACAGGTTTCATGGGTTTGGCCTCTTGTTGTTGTTGGCTGACCTGGCCGGGCGGGCTTGCCTTGGCACGCCCTTTCCGGGTGATACTAGGAGCCACGCTTCGAACCCCACAAATAACGTGTTCGGATACGTGCCATATCAGTTCGGCATACCCTTGGAACCGCTGCGATGACCCTCAAACAGCTCCGCTACCTGATCGCAATCGTCGAAGCCGGCAGTTTCTCCTCGGCCGCGCGTCGCGCCTACATCGCCCAGCCGGCGCTGAGCAGGCAGATCGGCCTGCTGGAGAGTGAACTGGAAATGCAGTTGCTCGACCGCCAGCACGACGGCATCGTTCTGACCGACGCCGGGCGGCAGCTTTACGAGGTGGCCCGCCAGGTGGTGCAGAAACTCGATTCGGTGAAGGACGAGCTCAAATCAAGCCGCGGTGACCCCAAGGGGCACGTTGCCATTTCCATTCCGGCCACTGCCGCAGACCTGCTGCTGCCGGAAATCCTCAAGCGTGCCGAACAGCGCTTCCCCGGTGTGACCTTGACCGTGTGGGATGGCCTGAGCCGCAACGGTGGCCAGGCCATCGAACTGGGCAAGGTTGACTTCGGCGTGGTGCCCAACGCCGAGGAGCTTGAACATGTCGAAGCCGAGGCGATCTTTACCGAGGCGCTGTACTGGGTCGGCCCTTCAGCAGCCGGCGCCGCCGACACCATTACCCTGGCTGAAGCCGCCGCCACGCGGCTGGTGCTGCCACCAAAGGCACTGCACCTGCGCCGGCGCATCGAACAGGCGGCCATGGAAGCCGGTGTGCCGTTGGCGGCCGCCTACGAGCAGCAGTCGGCACCCGGCATCGCCAGCCTGGTGCGCGCAGGGCTAGCGGCGACCATCAGCAACTGGCCGCCGCTGTGCGAGCTGCTGGAACCTACGCAGGCACGGCTCATCGTCGAGCCACGCATCAGCCGCACCATTGCCCTGGCGCACTCACGGCACAAGCCCCTGTCGTTTGCCGCAGGCTGCTTGCACGACCTGGTGCGCGGGCTGCTGATCGAACTGGTACTCGGCGGCCGTTGGCGGGGTGAGCTGATCGGCGGCGATGACGCGCCGCTCGGATCGGTGCCCGGGGTTCAGCTGGCTGTCTGAGAGCGCGCCGGCACGCCATGCTCGACCGCAACCGGTTCACCCAGGCGCTTCAGGGTGCGCTGCGGGTTCAAGGTCACCAGGCCCGCCAGCCCGGCCACGACCAGTACGGCGCCACAGACCAGAAAGCCCTGGGCATACCCTGCAGGGTGCTCGGCGCCTGCGCCTTGCACCAGCACCCCGGTTATCACTGGCGCAGCCAGGCCGGCCAGCGAAGCGATACCGTTACCGATAGCAAGCACCCCGCCCCGCTGGGCCGTCGGGGTGAACTCGGCGAGCATGGCCGGCCCCACGGAGTACATGACCAGTGCCAGCCCGCCACTTAAAGTCAGTGCGCCAACCCGCACGGCGGTGCTCAGGCCTGGCAACACCAGCGACGCAGACAGCAGCCCGGCAAGTATCAGGCACAGCGAGACGAATACGCCGCGCGCCACGCGCGACGATACGCCACGGCGCATCAGGCGTTGTGACAACCAGGCCATCAACAGGCTCAACGGCGTGGTCACCACCACGAACATCACGAAGATCCGCCCCGTCTGCAGCGGGTCGATGCCCAGGCCGACCTGCAGATAACTGGGCACCCAGGTCAGCGTCAGGGCCAGCGACCAGTTGGCGGCGAAGTGGCAGAGGTAGTTGCCCATCACGCTGGGGTCACTCAGCAGCTTGCGATACGGTATGGCCGGCTCATCGCTCTTGAGCTGGCTGGCGCGCAGGCGCTCAAGGGTGCCCTCCTGCCCCAGCCGCCACCACAACAGGCACCACACCAGGCCGATCAGCGAAAGGATGATGAAGTTGGTGCGCCAGCCGTAGTGCAGGCTGACCCAGGGGATCATCGCGCCAGCCACCAGCAGCCCCATGGCGCTACCGGCATGCAGCAGCGCCACAGGCAGGTTGCGACGGTCATTGGGGAACCACTTGTACAGCGCATGGGTGGCGACCGGCGATGCCGGCCCCTCACCGATGCCCAGCAGCACGCGGCAGGCAACGATGGCCCACAGCGAAGTGGCGAACAGCATCGGCAACTGGATCACCGCCCAGAACAGGCCCATGCCCAATAGCAGTGTGCGAGTGGGGCGCCGGTTGGCCATGAAGCCTCCGACCACGGCGGACAGGGCGAAAAACCAGTGCAAAGCGCCGCCAATCAGCCCGAACTCAGTCGCCGTCAGGCCCAGTTCGGCGCTCATCGGCACCGCGACCAGGCCGATCACCACCTTGTCGAGAAAATTGACCAGCATCAGCAGGGCCAGCAGTACGGCCACCATCCAGGCCGTACGGGGGTTGGGCAGGGAAGCATCCACAGTCATGGCGATTACTCTTGTTATTGTTGTGGAATGTAACAAAAGGCCGCCGCAGTGGCGGCCCGAGGGTCACGCGGGCATCAGCACGCCTTTGGCGATGGTGTTGCGCTGAATTTCACTGGTACCGGTCAGGATGCGCATCATTCGGGTGGCACGGAAAATCCATTCCACCGGGTGGCCCTGCATCAACCCGGCACCGCCATGCACCTGCACGGCCTTGTCGGCAATGCGGAATGCGGCCTCGGAGACGAACAGCTTGCACATCGGCGCCTGGGTACGGATATCGCCGCCGGCATCGTTCACCTGCGCCGTGGCGTAGACCATACTGCGTGCTGCATGCAGCTCGGTGGCCATGTCGGCGATCATATGGTTGACCGCCTGGAACATGGCGATCGGCTGGCCGAACTGCTTGCGGCTACGGGCATGCTCGATCGACAGGTTCAGGGCCAGGCCGGCCATGCCCAGCAAGGTCGGGCAATGCAGCAGCCGGTTGAGGGTAATGCGCCCCATGGCCAGCTTGAACCCTTGGCCCTCCTCGCCAATCAGGTTGGCCGCTGGCACGCGCACCTCATCCAGCACGATGTCGCCATGAGCCCCACCACCGGACATCACCGCATAGTCGCTTTCGACACGCACGCCCGGCGCCTTGAGGTCGACGAAGAACGCCGAAATGCCCTGCGCGCCCTGCCCGGGCCCGGTCACGGCCAGCAACACCGCCAGGTCGGCGTAAGTGGCACCAGAGATGTAGCGTTTGCTGCCGCTCAGCACGTAGTGATCACCGTCGCGGCGCGCCTGGGTGCGGATGGCAGTGGCGTCCGAACCTGCCTCGGCCTCGGTCAGGGCGAAGCACACGGCTTTCTCGGCGCGGCACACCGGCTGCAGGAAATGCTCCACCTGATAGGGGCTGGCCACTTTGAGCAGGTGGCCCACCCGCGGCGGCCCGGACAGCTCACCCAATACATGCGGGGCCAGCATCGAGCCGGTCAGTACCGTGGCTTCCTTCACGGCGCACAGGTCAGCCACGCTCAAACCTGCACCACCCATGGCCTCAGGCAGCATGAGGGTGTAAAGGCCCTGCTCGCTGGAGCGTTTCCATACTTGCCGCAAGACCGCCTGAGGGTGTGGGCGCGCCCAGTCCAGCTGCATCTCCTGCTCCAGCGGGCGAACCTGGTCGCGGACGAACCCTTCGATGGCTTCGATGATCTGCGCAGCTTTTGCACTCGGTTGATACATGGTCATGCTCCCTGATCAGATACGACGATCGCTGTGTTGCCAGTAGGCTTCCCGGACCAGGCGGCGGACCACCTTGCCATTGGGGTTTTTCGGCAGTTCGGTGACAAAATCCACGCCGCGCGGCTTCTTGAAACCGGCCAGTGCGCGGCCGCAGCGCTCGATGAGCTCGGCGGCGTCAAGCTGTGCGCCGGGCTTGAGCACCACCACAGCGCGCACCGCTTCACCCCACTGCTCGTCAGGCACGCCGACCACTGCCACCTCGAACACTTCAGGGAAGCCGTAGATCACCTGCTCCACTTCGCTGGGGTACACGTTGAAGCCCCCGGAAATGATCATTTCCTTCTTGCGATCGACGATGAACACGTAACCCTGCGCATCGACCGTGGCCAGGTCGCCGGTCAGGTAGTAGCCGTCGCGCATGACTTCGGCGGTGAGCGCCGGCGCGCGCCAGTAGCCCTGCATGATGTCCGGCCCCTTGACCACGATTTCGCCGATCTCGCCCGGTGCCACATCCTCGAATGCCTCGTTCACCACCCGCAGGTCGGTTTCGAAATAGCAGCGCCCGCAAGAGGCCAGGCGCTGGTAGTTGCCGTCTTCGATCAGGTGGTCCTGCTCGGTCAGTACCGTGACCAGCGAACAGGTTTCGCCGGCACCATAACCTTGCACGAGAATCGGCCCGAACAGTTCGATGGCCTTTTTCACCAGGGCCGGGGCCATGGGCGCGGCGCCATACATGACCAGTTTGAGGCTGGACAGGTCGAAGCGCTCGACGTCGGGGTAATTGACCAGCCGGTTGATCATGGCCGGTACCAGGAACAGCCGCGTCACCCGCTCACGTTCGATGGCCTCCAGCAACAGGCGATCGTCGTAGCGGTCGAGCAGCAGGTTGCAGGCGCCCACCGCCAGCAGCGGCATGATCTGCATGCCGCTGGCATGGGTGATCGGCCCCACATGGGCCATCACATCGTCAGGGCCTGAACGCCGCGTGGGGCTGGCGATGCTCTTGCGGACCAGCGCCTTGCGGTTGCCAAACGACAACATGGCCGCCTTGAGTACACCGGAGCTGCCGGAGGTGTAATGCAGCACTGCCAAGGCGTCGTCGGCAGGGTCCAGGCTACACGGTGCCTCGCTGCCGCGCTCAAGCAGCGCGGCATAACCCAGGTCACCGCCCTCGCCTTCCAGCGCGATCACCTGGCGCAACATCGGCAAGGCCGCGCGTCGTTCAGCCAGCGCCTGAGCGAAGGTGGCATCGGTGATCAGCGCAACGCTGCAGGAGTCTTCCAGCACCCGTACCACTTCATCCAGCGACAACCGCGCGTTGATCGGCACCTTGACCATCGCCGCCTTGTACAGCGCCACCTCTGCCTCTACCAGTTCCACGCGGTTGGCAGCCAGGATCGCCACATGTTCACCGCTGGCAACGCCCAGTGCACCCAGCCCCGAGGCAAGGCGGTTGCTGCGCCGTTCCAGCTGGGCATAGGTCAGGCGCGTCTGGCTGTCCGCCACGGCAGTGTGGTCCGGCCAGTAGCTGGCACTGCGGGTAATGATCTTTCCAAGGTTCACGTTGTTGTTCTCGTCGACAGGAAGACATCGACGATGCTAAACAGCCAGGCGCGGGCGAATGTAATACCAGTTTCCGATGCCGGCCATAACGAATTTGGCTGGCATCGGACAAACGCCTGAAACCGTTGGCGCATTGCCCCAGGCACTGGCGTTTACAGGCCAGTTTCACCAGATGGCAATGTCATAGGTCAGGTAGAGGCGATTGCTGTCCCTTCCGCGGGAATAGTCAGACCTGTAGACATAGTTGCGCAGCCGTACCCCCAGCCCTTTGAGTGCCCCGCCCTGCACCACATACGCAAGCTCGGCGTCACGCTCCCATTCACTCAACCCCTGCGCCCCGGAGCGGCCGTTGTCGCCGCTCAGGTAGCGTGTCATGAAGGTCAGCCCAGGCACGCCTGCGGCGGCAAAGTTGTAGGCATAGCTTGCCATCCAGGTCTTTTCTTCTTCCTCGATGAACTTGCCGATGCCAACGTTGCTGAACGAATACACCGTGGCACCACTGATGTACGGCAGGCCGGCTTCACCGTCCAGCACCTGATACCCGGCGCCGAAGGTGTGCCCTGAATGGGCGTAGGACACCTGTGCGCTGAACATGTCGTTGTCGATGCTGCCGCCGTACGCCGCGCCGCTGTCACGGCTGGTGAAATACCGCAGGTCGGTGGTCAGCACCCCGCCGGCCAGCGCAAGGTCATGTACCAGGCCGGCAAAGTCCTGGCGGTAGAAATGCTCGAGCTGACCGTGGAAGTAGCTCAAGCGCAAGTGCTTGCTGAACGCGTAGTCGGCGCCGGCGAAGCTGAAGTCGCCAGACTCGGCGCCGCCATAACCGTCCAGGTACAAGCCGGTACTGTTGGACGAGTCGCGTTGCTTGAACCGGTCCAGATGCCCGGCAGTGAGCGTCAGCCCATCGATATCGGTGCTCGTCAGCTGCGTACCCTGGTAGGTCTGCGGCAGTACTCGGGCATCGTTGTAGACCAGTACGGGGGTCTTGGGCAGCAAGGTACCGTGCTTGACCACCGTACTACCCAGGCGGGCCTTGGCCGTTACCCCAGCACTGGCGAACTCTTGGGCGGCGCGACCGTCGTCATGCACCGGCAACAGGCCCGTACCGCTGCGGCCACGGCCGGAGTCCAGCCTGACCCCCAAGAGCCCCATCGCATCGAGCCCCAGGCCCAGCGTGCCTTGGGTAAAGCCCGACTGATAGTCGAGCAGGAAGCCTTGCGCCCACTCGGTTCGCTCGCTTTTGGCGGTGGCGGCGGCGCGGGTGCTCATACCCTGCTCGTCGCGGAAATTCTCGTTGAAATAAACGTTGCGCAGTTGCAGTTTGAGCTTGCCGTCATCGACAAAACCGGCAGCGCCGGCAACAGGCAGGCAGCCGCAGAGCAGGCCACAGGCGGCCGCCGCACGCAGAGCAGTTGGGGACATGTTCGGTACTCTGTTGTTGTTTTTGAATGAGTAGAAAGCGGGCGCCAGGCGGCGCCCAGGGCCAATCAGACGAAGAAGGACAAGGCACCGGTGAGCAGGGCCAGCGCGGTGATCACCAGCGAGGTGAGCACCGCCCATTTGACGGTGGCCTTCTGAAAGTCGCCGATATCGCGGTCGACCATGCCCACCAGCAACAGGGTCGAGGCCACCAGAGGGCTCATCAGGTGCACCGGCTGGCCGAGCACCGAAGCGCGGGCGATCTCGACCGGGTCGATGCCGTAGGCGGCAGCCGCGTTGGCCAGGATAGGGACTACGCCAAAGTAGTAGGCATCATTGGACAGGACGAACGTCAGCGGCATGCTGGTGATCGCCACCACCAACGGGAACCAGTGGCCCCAGGACTGCGGAATCCAGTCCACCAGTGTCTGCGCCAGCGCATCGACCATCTTCGTGCCGGAGAAGATGCCGGCGAAAATCCCTGCGGCAAACACCAGCAGCACGACCGTCATGGCGTTGCCGGAGTGGGCCAGGATGCGCTCTTTCTGCACCTCGAGTTGCGGGTAGTTGATCATCAAGGCAGCGACGAAACCGATCATGAACAGGATCGCTGCGTGCATCACGCCCAGGACCAGCGCGATCATCACCGCCACCACCAGCAGCAGGTTGACGTAGGCAAGCCGCGGACGCTTGTGCGGCGTGTCCTCGAGGATCGCCTTGATGTAGCAATTGCCGCCACCGGATTCGAGCTTGATGTTGCCGATGCGTTTGCGTTCGGCACGGCCCAGCAGGAACGCGGTGAAGACTACCCAGGCAGCCCCACCGATCATGGTCGGCAACATCGGGATGAAGTACTCGGTCGCATCGAGCCCCAGCGCGGCGATGGCCCGTGTCGCCGGCCCGCCCCATGGGCTCAGGCCACTCATGATGCTCAGCGAAAGCATCGCCACCGTTGCCAGGATCATCGGGTTCATGCCGATGCGCTTGTACAGCGGCAACATGGCCGCACAGGTGATCATGTAGGTGGTAGTGCCATCACCATCGAGCGCCACCAGCAGCGAAAGCAGTGCAGTGCCGATGGCGATCTTGATCGGGTCGCCATTGACGCGTTTGAGAATCTTGCGGATCAGCGGATCGAACAGCCCTGCGTCGATCATCAGGCCAAAGAACAGAATGGCGAACAACAGCAGTGCAGCCGACGGGGCAACCATCTTCAGGCCGTCGAGCATCATCTTGCCGGTTGTCGGCGCAAACCCGCCGATCACGGCGAACACGATGGGGACTACGGTGAGCGCAACGATCGGCGACAGGCGTTTGCTCATGATGAGGTAGGTGAAGGTCACCACCATGATCAGGCCAAGCAATGCGAGCATGATTGGGTTCTCTTGTTTTTATTCTAGGCGTGGCCATCTGGCGCGCAGGCGGCCCCCTGCCCCACTCGGCATCACAGTGATGCTGAGCGGGGTTCAAGTCAACGAAGGGTGTTACGGGTGATGATCAGCCGTGATGACGGGGCTCTGCAGGCCAACTGGGCGCTGTTGGCGCGGCCTGCCCGGCGAGCGGCTCACGCTCTCCGTTCAGGGTGCGCATCAAGGTATCCCGCTCACAGGCATTTTCCGAAAGCGAGACCACTACGGTGGCAACTGCATTGCTGGCCAGGCTGGTCAGGGCGCGCGCCTCGGACATGAAACGATCGACGCCGATCAGCAGCGCCAAGCCTGCCAACGGGATGTCGTGGATGACGGTCAGGGTCGAGGCCAGGGCTACGAAGCCACTCCCGGTCACACCGGCAGCGCCCTTGGAAGACAGCAGCATGATGGCGAGCATGGTGATGGTCTGCCCCAAGGTCAGGTCGATGTTGCACGCCTGGGCGATGAAGATGGCCGCCAGTGACAGGTAGATCGCCGTGCCGTCCAGGTTGAAGGAGTAACCGGTGGGCAGCACCAGCCCCACCACCCCTTTTTTGCAGCCCAGTTTTTCCAGCTTCTCCAGCATGCGCGGCAACACCGGCTCGGTAGAAGAAGTACCGAGCACCACCAGAAACTCCTCACGGAAATAACGCAGCAGTTTCCACAGGCTGAAGCCATGCGCACGGCAGATGCCACCGAGCACGACGATGACGAAGAAGGCGCAGGCGATGTACAAGGTGCCTACCAGCTTCGCCAGGGCGCCAAGCGAGCTGATGCCGTACTGGCCTACGGTAAAGGCCAGGGCACCGAACGCACCGATCGGCGCGAAGCGCATCAGGTAGCCAAAAATGCGAAACACCATGGCCGACGCGGATTCGAGCACATCCAGCACTGGCTTGCCCTTCTCACCCATTGAGGACAGGGCAAAACCGCTGAGTACCGCGATGAACAGCACCGGCAGCACTTCGCCTTTGTTGAATGCGCCGATGAAGGTATCGGGAATGATGTGCATGAAAAAGTCGACCACGCTCAGTTTCGCCGCCGACGCCGCATACTGGCTGAGCCCCTCGGTGCTGAGGGTGGCGGGGTCGATGTTCATGCCCTCGCCGGGCCGAAAGAGGTAGACCGCCGCAAGGCCGATGATCAGGCTGACAACGGTCAACCCCAGGAACAGGAGCAAGGTCTTGCTCATCAAGCGCCCCAGCGAACGCTTGTCGGTCATGCCGGCAATCCCGGTGACGATGGTGCAGAACACGACAGGCGCGATCATCATCTTGATCAGCTTGATGAAGGCATCGCCCAGCGGTTTGAGCGCAACGGCCTGTTGCGCCCAGAAATGCCCGACCACTACGCCCAGCACGACGGCGCAGAGAATCTGGAAGTACAGTGATTTTGCGATCTTCATGAGGCATCACCCATTGTTGAAATTGTGCGGATGCGCTTTGTTGCCTGGGTTACCACGGTTTGCCGCTAGGCCAGGTTTCAACCGGCCATACGCTGAAAACCAGGGGCGTATACAAAACCGGAGAACAGCCTGCGGGCAGTGCGTACCACCGAGGCCTGAATGGTCTGGCCATCAGGGCCGCCGCGCGAAAGCGCGACATCGATACCGCCGCTGGGATGTTCCAGGCGTACTTGGGTGAGTGCTTCGGCAGCATCACCGAGCATGTCCATCACGACAGTGCCTGGGCTGACGCAGGCAGTTGCCAGCCCGATGGACCCTGTGATGGCCAGCGCCCGGTGGCAGTTGTGCGGCATGAAATACCGGACCTGCAGCGTACCGTCATAGCGTGGTGCAGAAATCAGCACGGGCTTTGGTATCACCATGCCGCTGACGTCGCCCAGGCCCATGGCCTTGCCCGCTTTCAGGCGCAGGGCTTCCAGGCGCTGCAGCAGGGCCGCGTTGGCATCCAGTTGCGCTGGGGTTTCCGACCCCGTTACGCCCAGTTGCGCGGCATCGACGATCATCATGGGCATGGCCATGTCGATGCAGGTCACGGGAATACCGTCGAGCACATCCTTGGCCTGCCCCGTCGGGAACAGCTTGCCGGTCTTGCTACCCACGGCATCGAGGAAGGTCAGGTGAACCGGGGCGGCAGTGCCCGGCACGCCGTCGATCGCCGTACGCCCTTCGTAGCGCACGATGCCGCCGGGTGTCTCCACCAGCGAATTGACGAAAGTGTTGGTGTTGAGGTTGCGGATACGCACCAGGGTCTTGCCGTCATTGCCCTTGACCAGCCCTTGCTCGATGGCGAAAGGGCCGACGGCACACAGCATGTTGCCGCAGTTGGGGGCAGTATCGACGCGGCGCTGGGCAACCATCACTTGCACGAACAGGTAGTCGACGTCGGCGTCGGCATGCAGCGAAGGGCTGATGATGGCTACCTTGCTCGTCTGCGGGCTGCCACCGCCGATGCCGTCGATCTCAAGCTCGTGACCGGAGCCCATCAGGTTGATCAGCAGCTCGTCGCGCTCGACCACATTGGCTGGCAGATCCCACGCATGAAAGAACGGGCCTTTGGAGGTACCGCCGCGCATGAGCACACAAGGAATTCGTTGCATGACTACTGACTCTTGTTGATCAATTGGGGAAATTGATGTTCTGGACACAAGAGTGACAAAGATTGATAAATCGATCCAATGCAAATATCGTAGCCATTGTTGCGTTTAACAAAACAATAAAGCGGTGAATTCCCTTAGGAACACATCATGGAATATGAGCTGCAAGACATAAGATCTTTCGTGAAAATCGCCGAACTTGGCAGCTTTCACGAGGCGGCTGAGGTGCTGCACCTCTCGCAACCTGCGTTGAGCCGGCGGATAAAAAAGCTCGAAGAGGGTCTGGGAACACCCCTGCTCGAGCGAACCACCCGTCGCGTGAGCCTGACCACCGTCGGCCGCGATTTTCTGCCCAAGGCCAGGCGCCTGCTGGATGATTTTGAAGATTCGATCCTGAGCATTCGCGAACTTGCAGAGCGCCAGACCGGCCAGGTGACCCTGGCCTGCATCCCCACCGCCGCGTTCTACTTCCTGCCCTCGGTGATTCGTGACTACAACGAGCAGTACCCGAAAATCCGTATTCGGCTGCTGGACCTCAGTGCCAACGAGGGGCTGGAGGCGGTGCTGCGCGGCGAAGCCGATTTCGGCATCAACATGATGAGCGGCCAGCATCCGGATATCGAGTTCGTGTCGCTGGTGCAGGAGCGTTTCGTGCTGGCCTGCCGGCGCGATCACGAACTGGCCGACCGCGCGTCGGTCACCTGGACAGAGCTTGCCGATTACCGGCTCATCGGCGTCGGCCGCCTCAGTGGCAACCGTATGTTGCTGGACCATGCGCTGTCCGGGCTTAGCTGGCGGCCGAAGTGGTTCTATGAGGTGCAGCACCTTTCCACCTCGTTGGGCATGGTCGAAGCAGGGCTGGGGGTGTCGGCCATGCCAAGCCTGGCCATGCCGGCTGCCGACCATCCAACGCTGGTGAGCATTCCGCTGATGGAGCCCGAGGTGACACGCACGCTCGGGCTGGTGTATCGACGTGGGGCCTCGCTTTCACCAGCGGCTGAGAAGTTTGTTTCCATTTTGCTGGAGAAGTGGCCGAACCGTTGATCGGTTGGGGTTACTCAAGAGTCAGGTTTTTAACGGATTGTCCGGGGGCGGGATATCGGGAGGTGGACGCCACAGCAATCCCCAAAGGCCAAAAATCAGAACGCCGGCACAACATCGCCGTGGTAGCGATCCAGGATGAACTGCTTCACCTGAGGCGAATTCAACAATGCCCCAAGCTTCTGTACAGCCGGGTCGCTAGCCTTGTCCCTGCGTACATACAGGTAGTTGGCGTACGGCGATTCCGAGCTTTCGATGAACAACGCATCCTTGTGCGGCTCAAGCTTGGCCTCCAGCGCGTAGTTGGCATTGATCAGCGCCAGGTCCACCTGACCAAGGACGCGCGGCAGCATGGCGGCTTCAAGTTCCTTGAACTTCAGATGCTTCGGATTGCTGGTGATGTCAGCGGCGGTCGCCATGATATTGCCAGGGTCCTTGAGCGTGATCAGCCCCTGCTTGGCAATCAGTAGCAGTGCGCGCCCGGAGTTGGTGGGGTCGTTGGGAATTGCAACGATGGCGCCGTCCTGCAACTCGGCCACAGATTTGACCTTGCTTGAGTAGGCCCCGAACGGTTCGATGTGTACAGCAACAACCGGGACCTGGTCGCTATTGGGCCGGTCTTTCTTGTACGCCTCGTAGTAGGGCTTGCTCTGGAAGTAGTTGGCATCCAGCCGGCCCTCGTCTACCTGGCGGTCAGGCTGGATATAGTCGGTGAAGACCTTGATATCCAGCTCGACCCCCTGCTTGGCCAGCTCAGGTTTGAGGAATTCCAGAATCTCGGCGTGAGGCACAGGCACCACAGCGATCTTGAGCGTTTCAGCCTGTGCAGTACCGAGCGTGGCAGCCAGCAGAGCCAGCGAAAGTGCAATGCGCTTCACGAGAGTTTTCCTTGGAATCGTTGGAGGGTAAACGATGAAAGATCGAGGTCGGTCGAGCCCCGGATGCACCACTGGGCGAATGCCTCGCCCAAGGCGGCGGAGTGTTTGAAACCATGGCCAGAGCACGCTGACACCACCAAGGTGTGCTTCAGCGCAGGGTGTTCGTCGATAATGAAGTGGCGATCTGCAGTGACGGTGTAGGCACAAACGGCAGACTTGACGACCTTGTCGGTCACCCCGGCGATACGGCCTTGTACTTGCAACTCGTACATCTCGCGCTCTTCTGCCGCGCTCACGGTCCGGTCCAGCAGGTCGGGCAGCGATGCCGTGTGGTATTGGGCCGTGGCGATTTTCAGGCTGCCCTCACCCGGCAGCGCAGGGAAACCGTAATTGATTTTGTCGTCCCCGCGCCCATGGGTCAGGATGAACGTTGGCGATGCACCCCCAAGGCCCGCCTGGGCTTCGAGCTCGAACCAGAACAGCTTCTGCCGGTAGACACGCAGCAAACGGTCGAACGGCTCGCCCAACAAACCACCCGCCCAGTTGCCGGCACTGAACACCAGTTTGCGGGCCTTTAACGTACGCAGGTTGGTGCAGACCGTGACGCCGCTTTCATCCGAGCTGATCTGAGTAACCGTTTCACCTGTGTGCAGCGTTGCCCCGTGTTGCACTGCCAGGCGCAACTGCGCGTCGATGCACCGTTCGGGGCGCACGAAGCCGCCACCGGGCTCGAAGTAGCCGATCGCATCGTCGCGCACGTTGGCAAATTGCGGGAAGCGCTGACGGATCTGTGCAGCGCCAAGCACTTCGTGCTCGATTCCGTAGGCTTGGGCCAGGCCTATGGTGCGCAGGGTGAAATCGCTTTTATCGTCCGGATCGAAGTCGGGACTGGAGGTCAGTGCCAGCAAACCGGACTGCTCGAACAGCGATTCGCCGGACAGCGCCTCAAGTTCACGCCAGATTTGCTGGGCCCTCTTCACGATGGGCACATACTGGGCACCCTCGCCAACGGAAAGCCGGGTAATGCGCGTATCACCGTGGCTCGAGCCAAGGGTATGCGGTGGGTGGTAGCGATCGACCCCCACCACATCCACGCCCGCCTTGGCCAATTGATAAACGGTGGCGGCCCCCATGGCACCAAGCCCGATGACGACTACTTCGCAGTGCTCCACTGACTATCGCTCGCTCAAAAAGGCGTTAGTTGAAAGCAGGCGGGCTCAGTAAACAAAGAATTAAAGGGTATATCGATATGCCCTTGAGTAGACCGTGTTCAACCTCAGCTTTCTTTCACTGGCGCGGGTGCCGTTGCGCGAGCGCGTTTAGCAGCATTACCGGACCGATCGCTTGCCATCCACAACAGCAGTGACAAGCCCACCGCCAGCACTGCAATCAGCGCACCCACCCAGCCCAGCGCAGCCAGACCCAACTGCTCAATGGTAACGCCGCCGATCACGGCGCCCAACCCGATGCCCGCGTTCGCCGCAGAGACGTTCAGCGTGCCGGCGAGGGCCTGCGCTTTGGCGCCTGCGATCATCACGCGCACCTGGCAAACAGGGAACAACGCGGTATACGCAATACCCCACGCGGCCAGGGCCACTACCAGCAGCCACAGCGTATCGACCGCGGGCGGTGCACCCGCCATGCCGGCGCCCAGCACCGTCAACAACACGATGGTCGCGCCAAGCGGGCTGCGGTCGACCAGCCGCCCGCCGATGGCGTTGCCAATCATGCCCACCGCACCGAAGCCCATCAGCCACCAGCCGACCTGCGCGCTGGGCACATGGGCAAGGCGCTCGAGCAGGTCAGCCAGGTAGGTGTATGCGCTGAACATGGCAGTAAACACCACCACCGAGAGCGCGACGTGGAAGACGAACTTCGGATCCCGCAGGATGACCGTCTGGCGTTCGCCGCCCGCCCTTTTGGGGGCCTCTGGCAACTGTGGCAGGAATACCCACATCAGCAGCGCAATGACCAGGCAAAGGCCCGAGATCAACCAGAACGTGCCCCGCCAGCCGAGCGCATCGGCTGCCAGTGTGCCCAAGGGAATGCCGAACACGAACGCCGCCGTGATGCCCAGATAGACCCGGGCGACCGCCTTGCCTTCATTGCCTTTACCCGCCAACTGGGCTGCCGATTCACTGGCGGTGCCCCAGAACACGGGAAGCGTGGCAGCAGCCAGGATGCGCGACAATGCCATGGTCCAGAAGTCAGTAGCGACCGCCGACAGCGCATTGGATGCGGCGAAGATCAGCAGAACCCCGAGAAACACCTTTTTGCGATCCCAGTGGGATATCGCAGCGGTGAGAAACGGCCCGACAAGCATCACGGTAAAGGCGAACACGGTGACCAACTGACCCGCTTTGGGCACGGTAATGCCCAGATCCCGGGCGAGCCCGGGCAAGATGCCGAGAATGATGAATTCGGTGGTCAGCACCGCGAACGCCGCCATCGTGAGGATCAGAATGCTGGTGCCTGCACGGGCATCTGCTGCCCCCGACAGGGACGCAGGGTTGGCATGCATGAGCGAATACTCCAGAACAGGAAAATGGAGCAGGAGGTTATACTGGAATAAAATTATCATCTTGGGTATTTAAGCAAGGATACTTAAGAAATTTATTCAACAGTGGGAGGCGCCATTGCTCAGTGAACAACGCTTGAAGGGCATTGCGGTTTTCATTTGCGTGGCAGAGGCCGGAAGCTTCACTGCTGCGGCCGAACGCATGAGCCTGACCACTTCCGCAGTCAGCAAAAGCGTGGCGCGGCTGGAGCAGCGCCTGAACATGAAGCTCTTCGCACGCACCACACGGCGCCTGGCACTGACCGATACGGGGGCCAATTACTACCAGACCTGCAAGCAGATCCTGGCCAGCCTGGAAGAGGCCGAAATGCAAATGCACAGTGCCCAGACCGAGCCCTGCGGCCGGGTGCGCATTGACCTGCCGGCGTCATACGGCAAACTGCGGGTACTACCGCTGCTCATCGAGTTCATTGCCGAGCATGAACTGCTGATGCCACACATCACGCTCACGGACCGCTTCGTCGATCCCATCGAGCATGACATCGACATCCTGGTGCGCATTGGCGGGCCGCAGACCTGGCCCCAGGGTGTAGAACGGCGGCTGATTGGCATCCAGCAGCACATCTTTTGCGCAGCACCGGGTTATCTGCAACGACGGGGAGTGCCTGAAACGGAGCGGGACCTTCATGAGCACGGGTGCGTGCTTTACGGCAGGACCGACGGCGGTGTGTATCCGCTGCACTTCCCGGGCGCTCATGCCAGTGACAGCGAGCAGCGCGTGGTCTCGGGCCGTATTGCAATCGGCAACGCAGAAGGCCAGCTTGCCATGGTGCTGGCCGGGCTGGGGGTGGCCCAATTGCCCTCCTGGCTGGTGCAGGAACATCTTGACGCTGGCACGCTGGTCCAGATCCTGCCTGAGCTGAGCACCATCGGCCTGCCTATCAACGTTGCATGGCTGAAAAGCCGGCAGTCGCTTCCTAAAGTAGCCGCATTGGTCGATGTGATCTGCGCCAGGCTGAGCCAGCAAGCAGCAGCCAAAGCCGGCTAGAGGGGTTGCTCAGCGCTTTGCTCCCCTTCTGCAGGCTGGGTGGTCGAGAGCTCCAGCGCCCCCCTGAGCAAGGCATTGAGCATCGCGCCTGCCTCGCCACCCCGCCCCTCCAACAGCCTCAGCGGAATTCCCTTTAGTGCAGTGGCCGACTCGGCCAGGCCATCACCCAGCAGCGCCAATGGGCAGGCGATATCCATCTGCAAGGCGCGCAGACGATCTGCCAGGCCACTGCTCACTGGGGGCTGCACCAGAACCACCAGCGCGGCAGGCGCAATGGCTGCACACAGCAGTGGCAACTCCTCAAGTGGTTGTTCGCTGCTCAGCACGTCGATACGCTGCTGCTCACCGCTCAGCAGCAAGCCGTGGCACAGCAGTTCAAGCTCAGCACTGCCCCCGGTACCGGCCAACAGCACGCGCGGGGCGTTGGCCTGGTTCAACTGCAGGCGCAACAGCAACCGGGCGCGCAGAAAGGCATCGAGAAACAGCCACTGGCTACGCTGGCCGTAAGAGCTGCCCGACTGTAATGTGCGCCACACAGGCATCAGTACGTCGAGCAACACCGTGGTTTTGGGGAACAGGGTGAACAGCTGCCCGTGAATACCCTCGAGGGCCTGGCCATCGAACGTCTGGGTTGCACGTAGCACGGCAGCACGCCACGCGGCAAAGCCATCAGCAGCCGGTTCAACCGTTTGCTCGTATGCGTCTCGCCGTCTGGCCAGCATTTCGCTGACTTTGCCGATCGGCAGGCCACTGGCGGTCCAGCGCAGTATGTCGCGGATGTGCTGGACATCCTGTGCGGTGTACAGGCGATGGCCGCCCTCGGTGCGCTGCGGGCGGATCAGGCCATGACGACGCTCCCAGGCACGCAAGGTCACCGGGTTGACCCCGGTCAGGCTGACAACGTCACGCATTGGCAACAGGTCGGTGAAGGTCGCTTCGTTCATTGCGGCGGGTCATCAGGACGGTTACACATACTAAACCTATAGCTGCATGCAGGCTAAGCTGCGCATAAGCATACGCAACCACTTCGAGGAGGCCCCATGATCGACGCAAAACTCCTGCAATTGATGGTCGAGGCGTCCAACGACGGCATCGTCATTGCCGAGCAGGAAGGAAACGACAGCATCCTCATCTACGTCAACCCCGCCTTCGAGCGCCTGACCGGCTACGCGGCCGATGACATCCTCTATCAGGATTGCCGCTTCCTGCAGGGCCAGGACCATGACCAGGAAGCGCTGGATGCCATTCGCCAGGCCATCCTGGACGGGCGCCCGTGCTGCCAGGTGCTGCGCAATTACCGCAAGGACGGCAGCCTGTTCTGGAATGAACTGTCGATTTCGCCGATACGAAACGAGGCCGATCAATTGACGTATTACATTGGCATACAGCGTGATGTCACGGCCCAGGTGTTCGCCGAGGAGAGAGTACGAGAGCTGGAAGCGGAGGTCGCCCAATTGCGGCGACAACTGGATGACAGGGACAGCTGACACCCCCGCGCAAAACTGTACAAAATTATGACCCTGTATAGCTTTATGCAGCGGGATCGACTATACCTGTACAAGAAACCATTTTTGTACAGGGCCGCGCATGTCCAGCTACCTGCAAACCTTCGCCGAACGCTTTGCCAGCCTCGATGCGGACAACCTCGACCGCCTGGGTGACTTGTACAGCGAGGATGTCACCTTCCGCGACCCACTGCACAAGATCGACGGGCTGAGCGACCTGCGTGCCTACTTCGCTGAGCTCTACGCCAACACCCAGGAGGTGCGTTACGCCTTCGAGGGTACCGACGAGGTCCAACCGGGCCACGGTTACATTCGCTGGACCCTGCATTTTCGCCACCCACGCCTGGCCAACGGGCGCCTGATCAGCCTGCAGGGTTGCAGCCACCTTCGCTGGCACGAACGCGTGCACTTTCATCAAGACTACTTCGACGCCGGTGCACTGCTTTACGAGCATGTGCCAGTAGTAGGCAGCGCTGTGCGTTGGCTCAAGGGGCGGCTGGCATGAGCCGCTGCTGGCTGACCGGTGCCAGCAGCGGCATCGGCGCCGCGCTGGCGCAACAGCTGCTTGAACAGGGGCATCAGGTTGCGCTGGGTGGCCGGCAGGCCGAAAACCTGGCGCCGCTGACCGCGCAGTTTCCCCAGCAGACGTTGCTGGCCATCGGCGATATCAGTGACCCTCGGCAGGTCGCTGATGTTGCCGCGCACATCGAACGCAACTGGGGCGCGCTCGACCTGGTGATTCTCAATGCAGGCACCTGTGAATACCTGGAGCCGGGTCATTTCGACCCAGAGCTGGTCGAGCGCGTGGTGCGCACCAACCTGATCGGCGTCAGTCACTGCCTGCACGCTGCCCTGCCCTTGCTGCGCCGTGGCCAACGCCCGCACCTGGTGGTGATCGGCAGCTCGGTGTCCTGGCTGGCGCTGCCCCGTGCCGGGGCCTACGGTGCCTCCAAAGCGGCCGTGCGCTACCTGATCGAGTCGCTGCGCATCGATCTGGTCAACGAGGGCATCGATGTCACGCTAATCAGCCCTGGCTTTGTCGATACGCCATTGACCCGCCGCAATGACTTTCCCATGCCCCAGATCTGGAGTGCAGAACGCGCCGCCAGGCACATTGCCGTGCGTTTGCCCAAGCGCCCGCTAGAAATCAACTTCCCCGGCGTATTCACTCTGGTACTGCGCCTGCTGGGCGCAATGCCGGTGCGCTGGCGACTGAAGCTAGGCCAGCGCCTGGCACGCAAGCAACAGGACTGAAACAGACATGCGCATCGCAATCATCGGCAGCGGTATTGCCGGCCTCACCTGTGCCTATCTGCTCTCTCGGCGGCATGAAGTCACTGTGTTCGAGGCCGCCGACTGGATCGGTGGCCACACCCATACCGTCGATGTCCAATGGGGTGGCCGCCAGTACGCAGTGGATACCGGTTTTATCGTATTCAACGACTGGACCTACCCGCACTTCATCCGCCTGCTCGACCAGCTCAAGGTTGCCTCCAGGCCCACCGAAATGAGCTTTTCGGTGCATGACCCGCGTAGCGGTTTCGAATACAACGGCCATGACCTCAACACGCTGTTCGCCCAGCGCAGCAACCTGTTGTCGCCAGGCTTCTGGGGCATGCTGCGCGATATCCTGCGCTTCAACCGCAAGGTCCTTGCCGACCTGGACAGCCAGCGTATCGACGAAGCCACCACCCTGGGTGGCTACCTGCAGACGCAGGGCTATGGCCAGCGCTTCATCGACCACTACATCGTGCCGATGGGCTCGGCTATCTGGTCGATGTCACGCGCCGACATGCTCGGTTTTCCGCTGCAGTTCTTCGTGCGCTTTTGCCGTAACCACGGCCTTCTCTCGGTGAGCAACCGCCCGCAATGGCGGGTGATCGAGGGTGGTTCACGTAGTTACCTGGCGCCGTTGTGCAAGCCATTCGCCGAGCGCATCCGCCTCAACTGCCCGGTTGACCGTGTCAGCCGTGACGAAGGCGGCGTGACCGTGTTCAGCGCGGCCGGCAGCGAGCGCTTCGATAATGTGGTGTTCGCCTGCCACAGCGACCAGGCTTTGGCCTTGCTGGAGGCGCCCAGTGCCGATGAGCGCGCAATACTCGGCGCCATCACCTACGCCAGCAACGACGTGGTGCTGCACACCGACACCCGCCTGCTGCCAACCCGGCGCAAAGCCTGGGCCAGTTGGAACTACCGCCTCGGCGGCCCGCAGCAGGCACCGGCCGCGCTGACCTACGCGATGAACATCCTGCAAGGTATCGAAGCGCCGGTGACCTTCTGCGTGAGCCTGAACCAGACCGCACTGGTGGACCCGACGCAGATCCTCGCCCGCTTCAACTACGCGCACCCGCAGTACAGCCTCGTCGCCCTCGCTGCCCAGGCCAGACAAGCTGAATTGCAGGGCCGACAGCACAGCTACTTCTGCGGCGCCTACTGGGCCAACGGCTTCCACGAGGACGGCGTGGTCAGCGCCTTGAAAGTGGCTGAGTTTTTTGGGGAAGGCTTGTGATCAGCAGCCTGTGCCACGGCTGGGTCAGCCATAGGCGCCTGACCCCGCGCCAGCATGCCTTCCGCTATCGGATCGGCATGTTCTACCTGGACCTGGACGAGCAACCCCGCCTGCTCAGCCTCAGCCGCTGGCTGGGGCGGTCGCGACTGGCGCCGCTGAGCTGGCGCGAAAGCGATTACCTGCCGGCGCTGACCCGCAATGGCATGCCATTGGCCCAGGCCGCTCGGCAATTGGTCGGCCAGGCCACCGGGCAAACGCCTGAAGGCGCCGTGCACCTGCTAACCCAGCCGCGCTGCTGGGGCCTTTCGTTCAACCCGGTGAGTGTCTACTTCTGCCACGACCCCGCCGGCCAGTTGCAGGCGATCCTGCTGGAGGTGCGCAACACGCCATGGCGCGAGCGCTTTCACTACGTGTTGCCGGTGCAAGACGGCCTGTCTACCGGGTTTTGCGTGGCCAAGGCGTTCCATGTGTCGCCGTTCATGCCCCTGGACATGGAGTACCGCCTGCGTTTTCTGCTCGATGCGCGGCGCGTACACGTGCACATGGAGAACTGGCGCGAGGGGCAAAAGGTGTTCGATGCCGACCTCGCGCTGCAACGCGGGCCGCTGGATCGCGCCGCTCTGTACCGCCATATCCTGAGTTTCCCCTGGATGAGCCTGCGCACCGTAGCAGCCATCTACTGGCAGGCCTTGCAGCTGCTGCTCAAGCGCACGCCCATCCACGACCATAGCGCCAGCCTGGGTAACCTGAGCCTGGGCCAAGCCGCCTCCAAGGAGTTAGATGATGACCGAGCCCACCCTGAGCGTTAGCAAGTCCACCGGCCTGACACCACTGCTTGGCAACCTGGCCAGGACGGCCGTGCTGGCCCAGTTGCGCCGCTTGGCCCGCGGCAGTTTGCGGGTGATCTGCAACGATCGTCAGTGGACCTTCGGTGAAGCCGGCAGTGCTCTGCACGCCCAGGTCGAAATCGTTGACGAGGCCGCCTGGAGCCTGGTCGCCAGTAACGGCTCGATCGGCGCCGGGGAAGGCTATATCCATGGCTACTGGCGCACACCCGACCTGGCCGCAGTCACCCGTGTGTTCGTCGCCAACCTTGAGGTGCTCGATGCCATGGAGGGCGGGCTGGCACGCCTGGCACGCCCGGCCCTGCACCTGCTGCACCGGCTCAACCGCAATAGCCGACGCGGTTCACGGCGCAACATCCTGGCCCATTACGACCTGGGCAACGCCTTGTTCGAACGCCTGCTCGACCCAACCATGATGTACTCGGCGGCGCAGTTCGAGAGCGCCGAGCAAACCCTGGAGCAGGCGCAACTGAACAAGCTTGAACGCATCTGCCAGAAGCTCGAGCTCAAACCCCACGAACACCTGCTGGAAATCGGCACCGGCTGGGGCAGCCTGGCCATCCATGCTGCCACCCGGTATGGCTGCCGCGTCACCACCACGACGCTGTCCGAGGCGCAGTACGCCCACACCCTGCAACGGGTGCAAGCGCTGGGCCTTACGCAACGCATCACGGTGCTGCGCGAGGACTACCGCGACCTGAGCGGGCGCTTCGACAAGCTGGTTTCGATCGAGATGATCGAGGCCGTCGGCCACCGTTACCTGCCCACTTACTTCCGCCAGTGTGCCGCACTGCTCAAGGAGGATGGCCTGATGCTGCTGCAGGCCATCACCATTCGCGATCAACGTTACGCCCAGGCGCGGCGCTCGGTGGATTTCATCCAGCGCTACATATTCCCAGGCGGTGCGCTGCCATCACTGAGCGTGCTGCTGGACACCGCCAGCCGCAAGACCGGGTTGAACCTGGTGCATATGGAGGACTTTGGCCAGGACTATGCCCGCACCTTGCGCCATTGGCGCGATAACCTGCGCCAGGCGCGCACGGCACTCAAGGACCTGGGTTACGACGAAACCTTCCAGCGCCTGTGGGAGTTCTACCTGTGTTACTGCCAGGGCGGCTTCGAGGAACGTGCCATTGGCGTGGCGCAACTGCTGTGGGCCGCGCCGCAAGCCCGTCGGGCGCCTTTGCCAGGTGCCTGAACATGTCACGTACCTGGCTTATCGCCAATGCAGTGTGGTTGCAGGCTGGCTGGTGGGTATGTGTACTCGGCGCCCACACGCCCTGGCTGCTTGCCCTGGTGCCGATAGGCTTGGCGCTGCACCTGGGTTATTGCCATGAGCGGCGCGCAGAACTGCGTGCGCTGCTGGCGATAGGGCTTGCAGGTTGTCTGCTGGACAGCCTGCTGGGGGCACTGGGGGTATTTGCTTTTGCCCAATGGCCGCTGCCCGGCTGGCTGGCCCTGATGTGGCTGGTGCTGGCAAGCGGGTTACGCCACAGCCTGGCCTGGGCTGCCCGCCCGCTGTGGCTAGGAGGGCTGCTTGGACTGTTCGGTGGGCCGTTGGCCTACCTGGCGGGGGCGCGGCTGGCCGGGGTGGAACTACCAATGGGTCCCCTGCCTACCGCCCTGCTGCTGGCACCGATCTGGGCGGTGGCATTTCCGTTGATGCTACGGCTCGCGAGAGCGGCCTGAGTCACGGCAAGGCCTTTGGCAGGCGGCGGAAAAACAGGGTGATCTGCCCGACCTCCACACCCAGTTTGCGCATGCTCGAACGGTTGATCAGGGTGTCCTCATCCATCAGGTACATCCAGTCATCGATGTCCATTTCCCAATGCCGGCCGTCGACCGGCAGGTCCAGGCGGTAGCGCCAGTGCAGGGCGTTGCCCGCCACCTCGCCGCGGGCTTCGCCGATCACATCGCCCGCACGACCACGCCAGCGCCCGGGGCCGTCCGGGGTCAGGGTCCAGATGCGCCGCTGGCGCGTACCGTCGCTGTACACGAAGTGCTCGTCAAGAATCAGCCGGTCACCTTCGCGGCGGCTGTCGATGCGCACATCGAAGCGTTTGACCACTTCCCCCGAGCGATTCTGGAACATGCCCCAGGCCTGCACCGGCACGGAGAAGAACGTGACCAGGTCCAGCGCCGGCTTTTCACCGGCGTAATGGTCGACCTCGACATTGCCGCAACTGCCCAGCAGCAGGCAGCCGACCAATAGCAACACTCTTCGCATGTTCAATCTCCTTGATCATTACCGGCCAGGCCGAGCAGGCGCTGGCGCAATTCGGGGTCCCGGGCCCGCGGGTCCAGCCAGATGGCAAAAAATGCCCTGGCAAACGCCGGGTCGGCGATTTCGCGACGCAGTTGACCATCGACATAGAACCGGGAGCCCTGCCCCGGCAGGTACACCCCGGTGATGCGCATGCCCGGGCGCACATCGACGAACGCCTCGTTCATCGCTTGCTCCCAACGCTCAAGCGTGGCCTCGGGCAAAGGGCGGTCGCTCAGACGACGCATTTCATCCAGACTGGCCTGCACCAGCGCCTCGCGTGACAACCTCCGGTGGTAGAGAAGGTCCAGGGCAAAAGGCTCACTCCAGCCCTGCGGCGAGCCTGCGCTCCACAAACGGGCGGTGTAGACACGCAGGCCAAACCAGGTGAACTCACCGCTGCCGACGCTGCGCGCCTCGGGCACCGCTGGCCGCCAGTCCGCCACGGCGGGTGGCATGACGGCAAGCGCAACGGCAAGCACGAACAGGTTGAGGGCTGTGACAGTGCTTCGCATGGCCATACTCTGGAGACCGGAATACTCAAATATTGTACAAGTATATTTTTATGTACAACTTTATGTAGAGATATCGAGTCTTTCACGCAAAATAATGACGGACGGCAATCGTTCGGTTATCGAACGGTAGCGCGTTTTCTGGCATTGACGGTCCTTGCTTCACTGCTCACCATGCCACGGCCTTGCGGGTGCTCACTGCCTTGAGCCAAACCCGCGGGCCAGAAGCATCCAGCAGCTCATTACAATTTCAAGAAACAGGTACATCGGCCATGCCTCCTATTCCCCATGCTTCCATGGGCAGCAAGATTCGCGACGCCTTTGCTGTCGGCAAGACGCGCTGGGGCATGCTCGCCCTGGTGTTCTTCGCCACCACACTGATCTACATCGACCGCGCCGCCCTCGGCATCATGCAGCCCATGCTGGCCAAGGACATGAGCTGGACGGCGATGGACTACGCCAACATCAACTTCTGGTTCCAGGTGGGTTACGCCATCGGCTTCCTGTTGCAGGGCCGGTTGATCGACAAAATCGGCGTAAAACGTGCATTTTTCATGGCGGTACTGCTCTGGAGCCTGGCCACCGGTGCCCATGGCCTGGCCACATCGGCCGCAGGCTTCATGGTCTGCCGCTTCATCCTCGGCCTGACCGAAGCCGCCAATTATCCGGCTTGTGTGAAGACCACACGGCTGTGGTTCCCCGCCGGTGAAAGGGCCATTGCCACCGGGCTGTTCAACGCCGGTACCAACGTTGGCGCGATGATCACCCCGGCGCTGCTGCCAGTGATCCTGGCGGCCTGGGGCTGGCAGGCCGCCTTTATCGCCATGGGTTGCCTGGGCCTGGTCTGGGTGGTGTTCTGGGGCTTGAAATACTTCAACCCTGAAGAGCACCCGACTGTGCGCCAGAGCGAACTGGAGTACATCCAGCGCGAAGCCGAGCCTGAGGCGGTACGTGTGCCCTTCAGCCGCATCCTGCGCATGCGCGGCACCTGGGCCTTCGCCGTGGCATTCGCGATCACCGCACCGGTGTTCTGGTTCTACCTGTACTGGCTGCCACCTTTTCTCAACCAGCAGTACAACCTGGGCATCAGCGTGACCCAGATGGGCATCCCGCTGATCCTGATCTGGCTCACGGCCGACTTCGGCAGCATTGGCGGCGGCATCCTTTCGTCCTGGCTGATAGGCCGTGGCGTACGCGCCATACGGGCACGCCTGATATCGATGCTGATCTTCGCCTGCACCATGATCAGCGTGACCTTCGCCGCCAACGCCAGTGGCCTGTGGGTAGCGGTGCTTGCCATTGCCGTGGCGGTCGGCGCGCACCAGGCCTGGACGGCGAACATATGGAGCCTGCTGATGGATTACACGCCCAAGCACCTGATAAGCACGGTGTTCGGCTTTGGCAGCATGTGTGCGGCCATTGGCGGCATGTTCATGACGCAGATCGTCGGCACCGTGCTGACGGTTACCAATAACAACTACGCAGTGCTGTTCACCATGATCCCGGCGATGTATTTCATTGCACTGGTGTGGTTGTACTTCATGGCGCCGCGCAAGGTTGAAGCGCAGTAAGCGTCAGTTGCCCCCTTCCTGGAAGGGGGCCCGCCGGCGAATGGGGCGCAAAGCGCCCCCGCCATGAATCAGCCTTCGGTCGCTTCGCGCTTCATCCGTGCCCGGCGGGCCAGGATGTTGAGCACTTCGATCGCCGTAGAGAAGGCCATCGCTGCATACACATAACCTTTTGGCACATGGGCACCGAAACCTTCGGCGATCAGGGTCATGCCGATCATGATCAGGAAGCCCAGGGCCAACATGACCACGGTCGGGTTGTCGTTGATGAAGTTCGCCAACGGGTCAGCGGCCACCATCATGACGATCACGGCAGTGATCACGGCAATGATCATGATCGGCAGGTGCTCGGTCATGCCCACAGCGGTGATGATGCTGTCAACCGAGAACACGATGTCCAGCAGCAGGATCTGGAAGATCGCGGCCGCGAAGCCCAGGGTAACCGTGGAGGACACCTTGGCTTCTTCCTTGGCGCCGTGCGGGTCGACGTTTTCGTGGATTTCCTTGGTCGCTTTCCACAGCAGGAACAGGCCACCGGCAATCAGGATCACGTCCTTCCAGGAGAAGGCATTACCGAACACTTCGAATACCGGGTCGGTCAGCTGAACGATCCACGCCACCGTGCTGAGCAGCGCCAAACGCATGATCAAGGCCATGCTGATACCGATACGGCGTGCCTTGGAACGGTATTCGACCGGTAATTTGTTGGTCAGGATCGAGATGAAGATCAGGTTATCGATGCCCAGTACGACTTCCATGGCCACCAGTGTGGCAAGGGCTACCCAGGCGGTGGGGCTTGAGGCGAGTTCCAGCAAATATTCCATTTTTCAGTCCTGCAACGTTTCTGGGTCAGATGTCCTGGGTTTTGTCTTGCTGGTCGGCGTCCTTGGGCTTCTGCCCTTCGGTGCCGATAGCGTCGCTCAGCGCCTGCTGCGCCGCTTCGTTGGTGTCATCGATGGCCTGCTTGGCCGATTTGGCGGCCTGGTCGAGCATCTGCTGGGCAGATTTCTCGGCCTGGTCGCAGCCTGCCAGGCTCATCAGTGCCAAGGCTAGCACCAAGGGTGTGCCAATGGATTTGAATTGCAGCATGGGGTCCTCGCTTGTCGATATCCCGACGGCGCGCAATGCGCCTGATGGCGTCGAATTCTAAAGATGCCGATACATCAGGAAAATTCGTATTTTCAGCGGTTATACTTCGGTTTTTACGAATCGGGAACGCGGTGATGCTCAACTATCGACAGCTTCACTATTTCTGGGCCGTGGCCAAGACCGGCAGCATCGCCCGCGCCAGTGAGCAACTGAACCTGACCCCGCAGACCATCAGCGGTCAGATCAGCCTGTTCGAGCAGACCTACGGCCTGGAGCTGTTCCAACGGGTCGGGCGGCAGCTGGAGCTGACCGAAACCGGTCGCCAGACCTTGATCTACGCCGAGCAGATGTTCCAGATCGGCGGTGAACTGGAGGCCATGCTGCGCGCCGGCCCGCAGGAGCAGATCCTGTTTCGCGTGGGGGTTGCCGACGTGGTGCCCAAATCGATCGTCTATCGCCTGCTCGCGCCCACCATGGAGCTGGACGATGTGCTGCGCATCAACTGCCGTGAGGACAAACTCGAACGCCTGCTGGCAGACCTGGCGATCCAGCGCCTGGACCTGGTGATATCCGACAGCCCGATGCCCAACCACCTGGATATCAAGGGTTACAGCCAGAAGCTCGGGGAATGCGGCTTGAGCTTCTTTGCTACAAAAGCCTTGGCCCAACGCCACGCTGGCGTCTTTCCTGGCTGCCTGCACGATGCACCATTGCTGATCCCGGGCCAGGAAACGGTAGTGCGCAGCCGGCTGCTGCGCTGGCTTGACGAGCAGCAGGTGCAACCGCGGATAATCGGCGAATTCGACGACAGCGCCTTGATGCAGGCATTCGGCCAGTCGGGCAGCGGTATCTTCGTGGCTCCCAGTGTGATTGCCGAGGAAGTGTGCCGCCAGTACGGGGTGGAGCTGATCGGGCAGACCGAGGCGGTGCACGAGTCGTTCTATGCCATTTCGGTTGAACGCAAGGTCAAGCACCCCGGGATCGTTGCCATTACCGAGGGGGCGCGTCGGGAGCTGTTCCATTGGTGAGCGCAAACAGGCCGGGACGACCCTACCAAGGTCTATGGTAAAGTCACGCCCTTTCAAGATACCGAGATAGCGCAGCACATGTCCCCCCTCCTTCGCGTCCTCAACCGCACCAGCCTGGTGACCCAGATCGTCATCGGCCTGATCGCCGGTATTGTCCTGGCCTTGCTTGCGCCAGCCATCGCCCTCGACCTGGGCTTTCTCGGCAAGGTGTTCGTCAGCGCCCTGAAAGCAGTCGCGCCGGTGCTGGTGTTCATTCTGGTCATGGCCTCGATCGCCAACCATCGCCATGGCCAGGAAACCCACATCCGCCCGATTCTCTGGCTGTACCTGCTGGGCACCTTCTCGGCTGCAGTGGTGGCCGTTGTCGCCAGCATGCTGTTCCCTTCGCAACTTGCCCTGAGCGCCAGCGATGTCACCCTGAGCGCGCCTGGCGGCATTGGTGAAGTGCTGCAAAACCTGGTGCTGAGCGCTGTCGACAACCCGATCAACGCCCTGCTCAACGCCAATTTCATTGGTGTGCTGACCTGGGCCATTGGTTTGGGCGTGGCGCTGCGCCATGCCGGCGAAACCACCCGCACCGTGGTCGAGGACCTGTCCAATGGCGTAACCCTGATCGTGCGGGTAGTCATCCGCTTCGCCCCGCTGGGCATTTTCGGCCTGGTCAGTTCGACACTCGCCCAGTCTGGCCTCGATGCCCTGCTTGGCTACCTGCACCTGCTGGGGGTGCTGATCGGCTGCATGCTGTTCGTGGCGCTGGTGATGAACCCGCTGATCGTGTTCTGCAAGATCCGCCGCAACCCTTACCCATTGACGCTGCTGTGCCTGCGCGAAAGTGGTATCACGGCCTTCTTCACCCGCAGCTCGGCGGCCAACATTCCGGTCAACCTGGCACTGTCCGAGCGCCTGGGCCTGCATGAGGACACCTACTCGGTGTCGATCCCGCTGGGTGCGACCATCAATATGGCGGGCGCGGCCATCACAATCACCGTGCTGACCCTGGCAGCCGTGCACACGCTGGGCATCCCGGTAGACCTGCCTACTGCGGTGCTGCTGAGCATGGTGGCGGCGGTCTGCGCCTGTGGTGCGTCGGGCGTGGCTGGCGGTTCGCTGCTGCTGATCCCGCTGGCATGCAGCCTGTTCGGCATTCCCAGCGAGATTGCCATGCAGGTGGTTGCTGTTGGCTTCATCATTGGCGTGCTGCAGGATTCGGCAGAGACTGCGCTGAATTCTTCGACCGATGTGCTGTTCACGGCGGCGGCCTGCCAGGCGCAAGAGCGCCGTAGTGCTTGAGATAACCAGGGCCGCGTAGCGGCCCATTCGCCGGCAAGCCGGCGCCCACAGACTGGCCATGAACTCAAGGCATGTGCAGTGCCCGTGAAAGCGGTTGTGTTGCTTGATTTCAAACCGTGACGCCATCCATATCGTGGGCGCCGGCTTGCCAGCGATGGGGCAGTGATTGCTTAAGCCAGGCGCTTTACCTACGCTAGTGGCCTTTTCCTCGCAATGAGACTTGGCCATGTCAGAAAATCAAACCGCAGACGAAGGCCGCTTCAGCAGTACCGAGATCCGCATTCTCGGCGCGCTGATCGAAAAACAGGCCACCAGCCCTGAAAGTTATCCACTGACCCTCAATGCCCTGGTGCTGGCCTGCAACCAGAAGACCAGCCGTGAGCCGGTGATGAACCTGTCCCAGGGCCAGGTCGGGCAGGCGCTGCGTGCCCTGGAAAGCCAGGGCATGACCCGGCTGCAGATGGGCAGCCGCGCAGACCGTTGGGAACAGCGGGTGGACAAGGCACTGGAGCTGGTACCGGCCCAGCTGATACTGATGGGCCTGATGTTCCTGCGCGGGCCGCAAACCCTCAACGAGCTGTTGACCCGCAGCAACCGCTTGCACGACTTCGATGACACCGAACAGATCCAGCACCAGCTGGAGCGCCTGATCTCGCGTGGTTTGGCACTGCATCTGCCACGCCAGGCCGGGCAGCGCGAAGACCGCTACACCCATGCACTGGGGGATCCGGCAGAAATCGAGGCGATTCTTGCCGCTCGCCAGCAGGAAGGTGGGGCGCGCAACAGTGGCGGCAATGTGTCGGAAGAAAGGATCGAAGCCCTGGAGGCCCGGATTGCCGCGCTGGAGGCGCGCCTGGCCGAGCTTGAAGGCTAAGCCACTCAGTGTTCCGGTTCAGGGAAGTTGCGGCAGCTTTTGCGCTCGGCCATTTCCCGCTCACTGGGGCGCTGGTCGACGAACACGGTACGGCCGTCTGCGTAGATTTCCAGGTAACCCCAGTGCAGGTCCTGCTCCTGCTGCCCGGGCTGGGGTGGCACTAGCCACCAGGGTTCGCGGCTGATCAGGGTCATGGCTTGAATTCCCGAGGGTGTCGGCAGTAAGCATAGACACCCCCGGGTTTCAGGTTTACGCCGGCGCCGAGGTGCGGATCAGGTGATCGAAGGCCGCCAGCGATGCCTTGGCACCCTCACCCACCGCAATGACGATCTGCTTGTACGGCACGGTGGTCACATCACCGGCTGCGAACACGCCCGGGATGCTGGTCGCACCTTTGGCATCGACGATGATCTCGCCACGCGGCGACAGCTCGATCGTCCCCTTGAGCCAGTCGGTATTGGGCAACAGGCCGATCTGCACGAAGATACCTTCCAGCGCCAGCTCATGCTGCTCGTCGGTGGTGCGGTCCTTGTAGCGCAAGCCGGTCACCTTCTCGCCATTGCCCACCACTTCGGTGGTCAGCGCGCTGGTGATCACCTTGACGTTCGGCATGCTGTGCAGCTTGCGCTGCAGCACGGCATCGGCACGCAGCTGGCTGTCGAATTCGATCAACGTCACCTGCGCGACGATGCCGGCCAGGTCAATGGCTGCTTCCACGCCGGAGTTGCCGCCACCGATCACCGCCACACGCTTGCCCTTGAACAGCGGGCCATCGCAGTGCGGGCAGTAAGCCACGCCACGGGCACGGTACTCCTGCTCACCCGGCACGTTCATTTCGCGCCAGCGGGCGCCGGTGGCAAGGATCACGGTCTTGGCTTTGAGCGAGGCGCCGCCGGCCAGGCGTACTTCGTGCAGGCCGCCGTCGGTGGCCGGAATCAGTGCTTCGCCGCGCTGCAGGTTCATGATGTCGACGTCGTACTGCTTGACGTGCTCTTCCAATGCAGTTGCCAGTTTCGGCCCTTCGGTTTCCTGCACCGAGATGAAGTTCTCGATGGCCATGGTATCGAGCACCTGGCCGCCGAAACGCTCGGCAGCGACACCGGTACGGATGCCTTTGCGTGCTGCGTAGATGGCAGCCGCAGCACCGGCGGGGCCGCCGCCGACCACCAGCACGTCAAAGGCGTCCTTGGCATTGATCTTCTCGGCCTGGCGGGCGCCGGCGTTGGTGTCGATCTTGCCGAGGATTTCCTCAAGGCCCATGCGCCCCTGGCCGAACACTTCGCCGTTCAGGTAGATGCTGGGCACGGCCATGATCTTGCGCGACTCGACTTCGTCCTGGAACAGCGCACCGTCGATGGCCACGTGGCGTACGTTAGGGTTGAGCACCGCCATCAGGTTCAGCGCCTGGACCACGTCCGGGCAGTTCTGGCACGACAGCGAGAAGTAGGTCTCGAAGGTGAACTCGCCTTCCAGGGCCTGGATCTGCTCGATCACTTCGGCGCTGGCCTTGGAGGGGTGGCCGCCGACTTGCAGCAGCGCCAGCACCAGGGAGGTGAATTCGTGGCCCATGGGGATGCCGGCAAAACGCAGGCTGATGTCAGCGCCCGGGCGGTTGAGCGAGAACGAAGGCCGACGGGCGTCGGTACCGTCCGCGCTCAAGGTAATGAGGTTCGACAGGCTGGCAATTTCCACCAGCAGGTCGTGCAATTCGCGGGACTTCGCGCCGTCGTCGAGGGAAGCAACGATCTCGATCGGCTGGGTGACCCGCTCCAGGTAGGTTTTCAGTTGCGATTTAAGCGTGGCGTCCAACATACGGGCGATTCCTTTTTCAATCTTCGGATACAAAAACGCCCAGGCAATAGCGCCCGGGCGTTTGGCGGGGCAGTGAGTACTTCAGCTTTGGCGGCTGCTCACCGCCCACGACTGGCGCACGGTCTTAGATTTTGCCGACCAGGTCCAGGGATGGCGCGAGGGTAGCTTCGCCTTCTTTCCACTTGGCTGGGCAGACTTCGCCTGGGTGAGCGGCGATGTACTGGGCAGCCTTGACCTTGCGCAGCAGCTCGCTGGCGTCGCGGCCTACACCACCGTCGTTGATTTCGACGATCTTGATCTGGCCTTCCGGGTTGATCACGAAAGTACCGCGGTCGGCCATACCGGCTTCTTCGATCAGCACGTCGAAGTTGCGCGAGATGACGTGGGTCGGGTCACCGATCAGCGGGTACTTGATCTTGCTGATGGTGTCGGAAGTGTCGTGCCAGGCTTTGTGGGTGAAGTGGGTGTCGGTGGACACACCGTAGATTTCCACGCCCAGCTTCTGGAACTCGGCGTAGTTGTCAGCAAGGTCACCCAGCTCGGTCGGGCAGACGAAAGTGAAGTCGGCCGGGTAGAAGAACACGACAGACCACTTGCCCTTCAGGTCGGCTTCGCTTACCTGAACGAATTCGCCGTTGTGGAAGGCGGTGGCGTTGAACGGTTTGACCTGGCTGTTGATGATAGGCATGAGAGACGCTCCTTCATGGGGTTGAAATCAGTTGACGGAGAGAATCCTAACCGCTGGTCGCCACGAAGGCTCATTGGCAAACCTCATGCTTGCGATTGGTTTTGGCTATAAGCGAGGTTTATTAATAGAAGGGATTGGGCTGAGCAAAGGATTGCGCAAGCATTCAACAGCCTTATCGCTGGCAAACCAGCACACACAGGTACGGCGCCGAGCTTGAGAGCTGGGCCGTACCTGTGAGAGCCGGCTTGCCGGCGATAGGGTCCGTGAGGTTTAGCGCGTAACGGTCCGCATGGTGACGAACTCTTCCGCCGCCGTCGGGTGCACGCCAATGGTCTCGTCGAACTGCTGCTTGGTAGCGCCAGCCTTCAGGGCAACACCCAACCCCTGAATGATCTCGCCGGCATCAGGGCCGACCATGTGGCAGCCCAGCACCTTGTCGGTCTCGGCGTCCACCACCAGCTTCATCAGGGTCTTTTCCTGGATGTCGGTGAGGGTCAGTTTCATGGCGCGGAAGCGGCTCTCGAAGACCTGCACCTTGTGCCCGGCTTCCAGCGCCTGCTCTTCAGTCAGGCCCACGGTACCGATCGGCGGCTGGCTGAACACCGCGGTGGGGATGTTCTGGTAATCCACCGGGCGGTACTGCTCGGGTTTGAACAGGCGCCGCGCCACGGCCATGCCTTCGGCCAGGGCGACCGGGGTGAGCTGCACGCGGCCAATCACATCGCCAATGGCCAGGATCGACGGGGCGGTGGTCTGGTACTGCTCATCCACGCGGATATAACCGCGGCCGTCCAGCTCCACACCGGTGTTTTCCAGGCCCAGGTTGTCGAGCATCGGGCGTCGGCCGGTGGCGTAGAACACACAATCGGTGACCAGCTCGCGGCCATCCTTGAGCGTGGCCTTCAGGCTGCCGTCCTCAAGCTGCTCGATGCGCTGGATATCGGCATTGAACTGCAAGTCCATGCCGCGTTTTTCCAGTTCTTCCTTCAGGTGGGTACGCACCGAGCCGTCGAAACCGCGCAGGAACATCTCGCCGCGGTACAGTAACGTGGTGGCGGCGCCCAGGCCCTGGAAAATGCCGGCGAACTCGACCGCGATGTAGCCGCCCCCCACCACCAGCACCCGGCGTGGCAGTTCTTTGAGGTAGAACGCCTCGTTGGAGGTGATGGCCAGTTCCTTGCCCGGGATGTCCGGCACCTGTGGCCAGCCACCGGTGGCGATGAGGATGTGCCCGGCGCTGTAGCGCTGGCCTTGCACTTCCACTTCGTTGGCGCCGGTGATGCGCGCATGGCCTTCCAGCAAGGTCACGCCGCTGTTGACCAGCAGGTTGCGATAGATGCCGTTGAGGCGCTCGATTTCGCGGTTCTTGTTGGCGATCAGGGTACCCCAGTCGAAGTGGCCCTCTTCCAGGGACCAGCCGTAGCCGGCAGCCTGCTCCAGCTCATCGGCGATGTGGGCGCCATACACCAGCAACTTCTTGGGCACGCAACCGACGTTGACGCAGGTACCACCCAGGTAGCGGCTCTCGGCCACCGCCACTTTTGCACCAAAGCCCGCTGCGAAGCGTGCCGCTCGCACACCACCGGACCCGGCACCAATCACGAACAGATCAAAATCGTAGGCCATGTATTCAGTCTCCTTGGCTGGCGCTCAGCATACCGCCGTTGGCCGCCACAAACAAAAAAGCCACCCCGAAGGGTGGCTCGTCGACCTGCAGGGGCTTATCAGTAAGCCTTGCCGGTCTTGTAGTAGTTCTCGAAGCAGAAGTTGGTGGCGTCGATGTAGCCTTCGGCGCCGCCGCAGTCGAAACGCTGGCCCTTGAACTTGTAGGCAATCACGCAGCCGTTCTGTGCCTGCTGCATCAGTGCGTCGGTGATCTGGATCTCGCCGCCTTTGCCCGGTGGGGTGTTGCGGATGATATCGAAGATATCCGGGGTCAGGATGTAGCGGCCGATGATCGCCAGGTTCGATGGCGCGTCTTCCGGCGCAGGCTTTTCGACCATGTTGGTCACACGGAAGATGTCGTCGCGGATCATGTCGCCGGCAATCACGCCGTACTTGTTGGTTTCCTGCGGGTCGACTTCCTGGATGGCGATGATCGAGCAGCGGAACTGGTTGTACAGTTTGACCATCTGGGTCAGTACGCCGTCACCTTCCGGGTTTACGCACAGGTCGTCCGCCAGCACCACAGCAAACGGTTCGTCACCGATCAGCGGCTGGCCGGTCAGGATGGCGTGGCCCAGGCCTTTCATTTCGGTCTGGCGGGTGTAGGAGAACGAGCACTCGTTGAGCAGGCGGCGGATGCCGACCAGGTATTTTTCCTTGTCGGTGCCCTTGATCTGGTTTTCCAGCTCGTAGCTGATGTCGAAGTGGTCTTCCAGGGCGCGCTTGCCGCGGCCGGTGACGATGGAAATCTCGTTCAGGCCAGCGTCCAGGGCCTCTTCAACGCCATACTGGATCAGTGGCTTGTTGACCACTGGCAGCATTTCCTTGGGCATGGCTTTGGTAGCAGGCAGGAAGCGAGTGCCGTAACCGGCTGCCGGGAACAAGCATTTCTTGATCATAAACGTCCTTAAACAAAGGCAGAGCCTGTGGAATTCGGCGCAGTCTAATCAGGCGGCTGTCACCTTACAATGCCCCGCCTGCGGCCGACCGATGCCATGATAGAGATAACCCAGTGTAGATAGTTCCAAGGGATCGTAAATATTACGGCCATCAAATATCACCGGCATGCGCATCAACCCGCGCACACGGCTGAAATCCGGCTGGCGGAACTGCTTCCATTCAGTCACCAGGGCCAGTGCATCGGCACCCTCCACGCAGGCGTAGGGGTCATCGGTCAGTTTCAGTTGGCCACTGGCCAGCGCCTGCGCATAGCGCTCGGCAACCCCGGCCAGCGCCACCGGGTCACAGGCCTGCACGCGCGTCCCTGCGGCCAGCAAGGCATCGAGCAGCACCAGGCTGGGGGCCTCGCGCAGGTCATCGGTGCCCGGTTTGAAAGCCAGCCCCCACACCGCCACGGTACGCCCGCGCATGAACCCACCGAAATGCTGCTGCAACGCAGTGAACAACAGGGTCTTCTGCTGATCGTTGCGGGCTTGTACTGCCCGCAGGATGGCAGGCTGATAACCTTGCTGCTCGGCGGTGCGGACCAGCGCGCGAATATCCTTCGGGAAGCATGACCCCCCATAACCACAGCCGGCGTAGATGAAATGGCTGCCGATGCGTCGGTCGCTACCGATGCCGTGGCGCACCTGTTCGATGTCCACCCCCAAGTGTGCGCACAGCCCGGCCAATTCATTGATGAACGATATCTTGGTCGCCAGGAAGGCATTGGCTGCGTACTTGCTGAATTCGGCCGCACGCGGGGACATCACCAGGATACGTTCGCGATTGCGCACAAAAGGCGCGTAGAGGCGTTGCAAGGACTGCCGTGCTGCCTCGTTGTCCGTGCCGATGATGATGCGGTCCGGGCGCATGAAATCGTCGATGGCGCTGCCTTCCTTGAGAAACTCAGGGTTGCTCGCCACCTCGACGGTAAAACCGGCGCTGCGGTCGCGCAGGCCCTGCATCACGTGCCGGGCCACGCGCTCTGCGGTGCCGACCGGCACGGTCGACTTGTTGACCACCAGGCAACTGCGCGGCAAATGGCGGCCAAGGCTGTCGGCCACGGCCAGCACGTGCTGCAGGTCGGCCGAGCCGTCTTCCAGGCTGGGCGTGCCGACGGCGATGAACACCACCTGAGCCTTGGCCAGCGAAGGCTGCCACTGGTCGCTGAAGCTCAGCAGCCCTTGGCCGATCCCAGATTGCAACAGTGCCTGCAGCCCCGGTTCATGGATCGGACACTGGCCCTGACGCAGTTGTGCCAGGCGCTGCGGGTCGCGTTCCAGGCACACCACCCGGTTGCCCATCCCGGCGAAACAGGCTGCCGTCACCAACCCTACATACCCTGCCCCGATCACACAGAGGTCCATGGCCGCGCTCCTTGAGTGAGATAGCGGACATTGCTACCCCGCAGGGGTTGCAAAGCGGTGACGGCCGGATGACAGAACCGTGAGGCCAACGGTGAGCGCGTCAGCTACCTGTTCCCTGCCCGATCAGCACCCCCTCGACCTTCTGCCCATACAGGTTGACCCCGTCGTTGGCATGGAACTTCAGCCGGGTCTTCTCGACAGAGCCCTCCACCAGCCGAGGGTCCTGCGGCCGTTCGTGGCGATTGACCCAGGCTGCCACATCCCACGCCTGCTGATCACTCAGGCTGCCTGGCCGGCCCAGCGGCATGTTGTGCTTGATGAAGGAGGCCGCGGTGTTGATCCGGTGCATGCCGGCACCCCAGTTGTAGGAATCCTTGCCCCACAAGGGCGGCATCACGTATTCGCCGGCCACTTTCTGCCCTTCACCATTGTCCCCGTGACAGATGGCGCACTGCTCGCGGTAGACCTGCTGGCCGCGCTTGAAGTCGTAGCCACCCTGGGGTTGTGGTACTTCAGGGTAGCCACGCCCGGCGATCTCCACACCGGTAGGCGCTTTGGTGGACAGCCAGTAGGCATAGGCCGACAGCGCAGTCATCTGCGGGCTGTCGGCGGCCGGGGGCTTGCCGTTCATGCTGAACTGGAAGCAGCCTTGGATACGTTCGGCGTAGGTGTTGACCTTGTCGTTCTTCTTGCGATAGGCCGGGTACATAGGGTACGCACCCCACATCGGCGCGGAGTTTGCCAGGCGGCCCTGGTCGAGGTGGCAGTTACTGCAGTTCATGCCATTACCCACCGCCTCGGGCATCAGTCGGCGGGTGTCGACGAACAGCGCATGGCCCTCGCGTACCATTTTGCCGAAGGCGTTGTCCGGCAGCTCACTCTCAGCGGGAGGCGCGAACTGCGCTGAGGCCTGGGCAGCAGGAACGTTCAACTGCGACTGGTCTTCCATGGCGATGGGCGCCGCAACGGCGTGCCCCATGGCCGACAGCAGCAACGCTGGCATCAATGCTTTCATGGCTTTCATGGCTTTCATGGCTTGACCTCCTGGCTGGCAGGGTTGGCAAAGAATTCTGCGATTGCCTGGACCTCTTGGTCGGTCATGGCCTTGGCCACACCGACCATCAGCTGATTGGGGTCGTTGCTGCGGCTGCCGTCGCGCCAGCCGTTGAGTTGCGCCACCAGGTAGCTGGCAGGCTGCCCGGCCAAGGGCGGAAAGTGCTCGCCAACTCCACTGCCACCAGGGCCATGGCATTGCACGCAACCGGGAATATTGCGGCTCCAGTCGCCGTAAAGGGCCAGTCGGGTGGTGGGGTCGTCTGCGATTTGCTGGCGGCGCAAGCCGGGGGTCGGGTCGCCAGGCAGGCTGGCCAGGTAGTCGCTGACGGCCGTGATCTCATCCTCGGTCAAGGCTTTGGCCAGCGGCTCCATCACTGCCTGTTTACGGCTGCCGGCACGCCAGTCATGCAACTGCTTGCTCAGGTAGCCGGCCGGCAGGCCGGCCAAACGTGGGAACCCAGCGGCGGCTATGCCCTTGCCGTCCGCACCATGGCAGCCCATACAAGCCATGGCGGCGGGGTTGGCGCCACCCTGGGTGAAGATCTTCTGGCCATCGGCGGCGTGCGCCATGGGCCAGGCCAGGATCAGCAGGCTGCCGATCAGGACTCGACTCAACGGGGTCATCACGAATCTCCATTTCTTTTGTTATAAGCTTAGGCTTAAAACACATAAGCAAATGGATACTAGCCCCGCCAGGGAATTGCCAACAATGCCAACCCGACCAACAGATGGCAATTGGCCTTGTTAACCGCGCTTTAGTTGAGCCAGATCAACCGCCAGAGATGCACTTGGTCGCCGCCGTGCGCACATCACCCAGGCGCAGCGGGAAGTTGTTCAAGCGTTCATGCAGCTTGATGCTGCTGCCGCTGCCACGTTCCTCGATGTCCACCAGTGCCGCTGGCCCGGCGCCGGCAGTCAACTTTTGCGGCACGATCAACCGCAGGCCATCGTCGCGCTGCTCTTCGACCAAGGGATCACGGGTGTTCGCCAGCTCCGCCTTGACACAGTCGGCATACTCGCGGGGCGTCTTGCCAGAGATCACATCCATCGTTTCGTGCGACTGCTCCAGCTCGGAAACGCTGACACAACCACCCAGCGTCAGGGACAACGCCGCCACCATCCACTTCATTTGGCACACCTCACCTATCAGGAATGCATCAGACCACGGCCAGGCACTTTTGCTCCGTGCTTTGGCAGATTTATCTAGCCCCATGCCATCAGGCGCGCCAGCCAATCCCGACATCGTGGTATCGTTCGCGTTTGCAGAACCCGACTTTGCGGAGCACCCCATGAAATTCGTACACCAGCGCGAGCATCTCAACGAGGACGACATCGTTGTCGTCGAGTGCTCTCAACGCTGCAACATCCGCCTGATGAACGACGCCAACTTCCGCAGCTTCAAAAATGGCGGCCGACACACTTACCACGGCGGCCACTTCGAGCGGTTCCCGGCCAAGATCACGGTACCCAGCACCGGTTTCTGGAACATCACCATCGACACCGTGACCACCCGTCCCATCTCGGTAACGCGCAAGCCGACCTTGACCCACAAGATCAAGATCATCCGTCGTTCGTCGTCCAAACTCAGATAAGACCGCCATGACCCAGAACATCAAGTACGTCATCAAATACAAGCTCGACGGCGAACGCCGCTGGGATTTCGCCGTCATGCCCGATGCCTCGCACGAGCAGGCACTCGATGCCCTGCGCAAGATCCACGGCGACGACGCCGACAAGATCAGCGACATCCAGGTCAGCAAGGCACTGTAAAAGCGCAGGGAGGACTGCATGAGCAACTGGCCCGACCATCGTATTCTCGATCTGCTGGGCATCGAGTTGCCCATCCTCCAGGCGCCTATGGCCGGCGCCAGCGGCTCGCCCCTGGCAATCGCCGTGGCCAAAGCCGGTGGCCTGGGCGCCCTGCCCTGCGCCATGCTCACGGGCGAGCAGGTGCGCGGCGAGATTGCAGCCTTTCGCAGCGCTTGCCCGGGCGCCCCGCTTAACCTGAATTTTTTCTGCCACCAGCCGCCCACCCCAGACATCGACCGCGAAACGCGCTGGAAGCTGGCACTCAAACCGTATTACACAGAAGTTGGCGCCGACTTCGAGGCTCCCACTCCGGTTTCCAACCGTGCACCGTTCGACGAGCACAGCTGCCGGCTGGTCGAACAATTGCGCCCTGAGGTGGTGAGTTTCCACTTCGGCCTGCCTGAGGCTGCATTGCTGCAGCGGGTAAAAGCAGCCGGGGCCAAGGTGCTGTCCAGTGCCACCACGGTGGAAGAAGCGCTGTGGCTGGAGGCCAAGGGTTGCGACGCGATCATTGCCATGGGCAGTGAAGCCGGTGGCCATCGCGGCATGTTCCTCAGCGAAGACATCAACAGCCAGATCGGCACCTTCGCCCTGGTGCCGCAGGTTGCCGATGCAGTGGGCGTGCCGGTGATCGCCGCTGGCGGCATCGCTGACCACCGTGGCCTGGTTGCAGCACTGGCCCTGGGTGCCAGCGCCGTGCAAATCGGCACGGCCTACCTGTTCTGCCCCCAAGCCAAGGTGTCTGCGGCCCATCGACGCGCGCTGGACAGTGCACCGGCCAGCGACACGGCCCTGACCAACCTGTTCACCGGGCGCCCGGCGCGCGGCATCAACAACCGCGTCATGCGCGAGCTGGGGCCGATGAGTGAACTGGCGCCACGCTTCCCCCTGGCAGGCGGCGCGCTGATGCCGTTGCGGGCAATCACCGACCCGCAAGGCAACAGCGACTTCAGCAACTTGTGGGCGGGGCAAGCGTTGCGGCTGGGCAAGGCAATGCCGGCTGAACAGTTGACCCGGGAGATTGCAGAGAGGGCGTTGGCGCTGGTTGGGCGTTAGGAATTTATCTGGGGTGCCGGCTTGCAGGGGCTGCGGGGCATGGCACCGGCTGTGCCGGTGATTACCGGCAAGCCGGCTCCTGCAAGGATTGCAAGCCAGACAGCACCTTCCGGCTTGGGGCCTATCGCTATATAGTTACCGCTATAACGATAACCTGCACTCCTAGGGAGCTGTTTTCATGCGTATCCGCCTGCCCCACCTCACCGCCACTGCCCTCGCCTGCCTGCTATCACTCAACAGCGCCTGGGCCGACGAGGTGCAGGTTGCGGTCGCGGCAAACTTCACCGCGCCGATCCAGGCCATCGCCAAGGACTTCGAGAAAGACACCGGCCACAAGCTGATCGCCGCCTATGGCGCCACGGGGCAGTTCTACGCACAGATCAAGAACGGCGCACCGTTCGAGGTGTTCCTCGCCGCCGATGACAGCACCCCGGCCAAGCTGGAGCAGGAAAAGGACATCGTCCCCGGCTCGCGCTTCACCTACGCCATCGGCACCCTTGCGCTGTGGTCGGCCAAGGAAGGCTATGTTGACGCCCAAGGTGAGGTACTGAAGAAAAACCAGTACAAGCACCTGTCCATCGCCAACCCGAAGACGGCACCCTACGGCCTGGCCGCCACTCAGGTGCTGGCCAAGCTTGGCCTGGCCGAAGCCACCCAGGGCAAGATCGTCGAAGGCCAGAACATCACCCAGGCCTTCCAGTTCGTCTCCACCGGCAATGCCGAGCTGGGCTTCGTCGCCCTGTCGCAGATCTACAAAGACGGCAAAGTCACCGGTGGTTCGGCCTGGGTCGTACCGCCCGAACTGCACGACCCTATCCGCCAGGACGCCGTCATTCTCAACAAGGGCAAAGACAACCCGGCGGCCAAGGCACTGGTTGAATACCTCAAAGGCCCAAAAGCTGCTGCGCTGATCAAATCCTATGGTTATGAACGCTGATGCCGCTGGACGCCAGTGACCTGGGTGCCATCTGGCTGACGGTGAAACTGGCCAGCCTGACCACCCTGATCTTGCTGCTCATCGGCACGCCTATTGCCTGGTGGCTGGCGCACACGCGCTCTTGGTTGCGCGGGCCGCTGGGTGCGGTGGTGGCGCTACCACTGGTGCTGCCGCCGACGGTGATCGGTTTTTACCTGCTGATCGCCCTCGGCCCGCAGGGCTGGATAGGCCAGGCCACCGAGGCGCTGGGCCTGGGAAGCGTGGTGTTCAGTTTCACTGGGCTGGTGATCGGCTCGACGGTGTACTCCCTGCCGTTCGTGGTGCAACCGCTGCAGAACGCCTTCGCTGCCATCGGCCAGCGCCCGCTGGAAGTTGCCGCCACCTTGCGCGCCAGCCCGTGGGACACCTTCGTGCATGTGGTGCTGCCGCTGGCGCGGCCTGGCTTCATCACCGCCAGCATCCTTGGCTTTGCCCACACCGTAGGCGAGTTTGGCGTGGTGCTGATGATTGGCGGCAACATCCCCGACAAGACCCGCGTGGTCTCGGTGCAGATCTTCGATCACGTCGAGGCCATGGAGTATACGCAAGCCCACTGGCTGGCAGGTGCCATGCTGGTGTTCTCGTTCCTGGTGCTGCTCCTGCTGTACGCGGGGCGCCATGGCAAGCCTGGCTGGAGCTGAAATGACCGGATCGATTGTGGCGCGTCTCAAGCTTGCGCGTGACGACTTCACCCTGGATGTCGACCTGCAACTGCCAGGGCGCGGCATCAGCGCGCTGTTCGGCCATTCCGGCTCGGGCAAAACCTCGTGCCTGCGCTGCCTGGCCGGGCTGGAACGGGCTGCGAGCGCGTACATCGAGGTCAACGGTGAAGTCTGGGAAGACAGCACACGTGGCCACTTCCTGGCGCCGCACCTGCGCCCGGTCGGCTACGTGTTCCAGGAGGCCAGCCTGTTCCCGCACTTGTCGGTGCGCGGCAACCTGGAATTCGGCTGGCGGCGAATTGCACCAGGCCAGCGCAAGGTCAGCCTCGACCAGGCCTGCCAGCTGCTGGGCATCGGCCACCTGCTCGAGCGCAGGCCCGCGACCCTGTCCGGCGGCGAGGCCCAGCGTGTGGGTATCGCCCGGGCGCTGCTCAGCAGCCCGCGCCTGTTATTGATGGATGAGCCCCTGGCCGCACTGGACGGGCCGCGCAAGCGCGAGATCCTGCCCTACCTGGAGCGCCTGCACGAGGAACTGGACATCCCGCTGGTGTACGTCAGCCATGCCCAGGATGAAGTGGCGCGGTTGGCCGATCACCTGGTGCTGCTGGAGCAAGGCAAGGCCACGGCCAGTGGCCCGATTGGCCAGACGCTCGCGCGCCTGGACCTGTCGCTGGCCCAGGGCGACGATGCCGGCGTGGTGTTCGAGGGCCTTGTGGTTGGCCACGACCCGCAGTACGGCCTGCTGGACCTGCGCCTGGCTGGCCACGAAGCGCCTTTACTACGCATTGCCCACCCGGCACACAGCATGGGCAGCGCCTTGCGCGTGAAGGTTCAGGCCCGCGACGTCAGCCTCACGCTAACGGCAGATGGTACCTCCAGCATCCTCAACCGGCTGGCGGTGCGCGTACGCGAAGTGCACCCGGCGGATAACCCGGCGCATGTGCTGGTAAGCCTGGATGCCGGCGGCAATGCCCTGCTGGCGCGCATCACCCGCTTCTCGGCGGACCAGCTCGGCCTGCACCCGGGGCAGGCTTTGTTTGCGCAAATAAAGTCGGTAGCGCTATTGGGCTGAGCATCGCTCGCACGGCCGCTGTCCATTGATCAGTGACCTGAACGAGGCCTGCCGCCCATGCCTGACTGCAACTTGCCCGCCAGCCTGCATTACGTTGACGATAGCCAGCCCGGCCTGAGCCGGCGCCGCTGGCGTGACCGTTTCATCTATTTGGATGCCCAAGGCCAACGTGTGCGCGACAGTGAAACGCTGGCGCGCATCGCCGCCCTGGTGATCCCGCCGGCCTACACCGACGTGTGGATCTGCGCCGACCCGCAAGGCCACCTGCAAGCCACAGGGCGCGATGCGCGTGGCCGCAAGCAGTACCGCTACCACGCCCAGTGGCGCGAGCTGCGCGATCAACACAAATATGGGCGCATGCTGGCTTTTGCCCAGGCATTGCCCAAGCTTCGCGCACAGCTGGAGACACACCTGGCGCGCCCGGGGCTGGACCGGGAAAAGGTAATGGCACTGGTGGTCAGTCTGCTGGACCACACACTGATCCGCATCGGCAACGAGCGCTACCTGCGCGACAACAAATCCTACGGCCTGACCACGCTACGCAACCGCCACGTCAAGGTCGAGGGCAGCACCATCCGCTTCCAGTTCCGCGGCAAGCGCGGCGTGGAACACAATGTCACCCTGCGCGACCGACGCCTGGCCAACCTGCTCAAACGCTGCATGGAGCTGCCGGGGCAGGCGCTGTTCCAGTATCTGGACGAAGAAGGCCAGCGGCACAGCATTGGGTCCAGTGAGATCAACCAGTTCCTGCAACAACTGACCGGGGCCGATTTCACTGCCAAGGATTACCGCACCTGGGCAGGTAGCAGCCTGGCGCTGAGCCTGCTCAGGCCGCTGGCCTGGGAGCCCGAGAGCGAGGCAAAGCGCCAGGTTGCGAGTATCGTCAAGCAGGTGGCCGCGCGCCTGGGCAATACCCCAGCCGTGTGCAGGCGCTGCTACATCCACCCTGCCGTGCTGGAGCATTACGCCTTGGGGCGCCTGGCAGAGCTGCCTGGCAGCCGTGTGCGCAAAGGCCTTGATCCCGAAGAGGTAGCGTTGCTGTTGTTTCTGCAGGCACTGGAGCAAGCGCAAGCCAATTGAGCGAGCCTATGCCTGCAATCATGCAGAGAAATTTCCCATTAAGGCCGAAGCCCCCTATCCTTGCCACCGAGCACCTTCGCCGGGACGCTTACCGCGTTTTACAACGGCACCTGCAACTAAAGACACACAACAGAATTTGTCTGACGGGGAATTAATATCCGCCGAAAGCGTCTTTAATGAGAAGGAAGAGGGACAGGCTCCCACCACTGCGGCACTTGCCGGGTGGATTTTGATATCACCAAGGAGAACTACATGCTGATACTCACCCGTAAGGTTGGCGAAAGCATCGTCATCAACGATGACATCAAAGTCACCATTCTGGGCGTGAAGGGGATGCAGGTGAGGATTGGCATCGATGCACCAAAGGATGTCCAGGTGCACCGGGAAGAAATCTTCAAGCGTATCCAGGCCGGCAGCCCGGCCCCGGAAAAGCACGACGACCAACACTGATTGCGACACTTCAAGCCGCACGGACGCGCTTGATCGATTGGGTACACACACCGCAGCCCGAGCCTCAGGCGCCAAGCAGCTCGCGCACTTTGGCGATCAACTTTTCCACGTCGAACGGTTTGTCGAACGCCGCAGCGAACAGCTCCGGGCGTCCCTGGCTGGCCTGCGCGCCGCTCATGAGGATCACGGGCAGGTCGGGCAGCTGCAACTCTTTGCGGATCGCCAGCACCAGCTCTTCGCCGTTGAGCACCGGCATCATGTAATCGGTGATCACCAGATCCACGCGTTTTTCCTGCAACGCTTCCAGGGCCTTGCGCCCATTGCTCGCCTTTTCCACCAAAAAGCCTTCGTCCTCCAGGGCAAAGCCCAGGATATCGGCGATCAGATATTCGTCATCGACGATCAGGATAGTGTTCATCAGCAGGCCCTTCACCCGCTGCCTTGGGGCACCGGAGTACCCGAGAGCACACCGGATGAGCCCTCGAAAGTCTTGTCCAGGTGGATGCCCTGCGGCCCGATACGCAACTCATGCAGCGCGGGGTCGTGATGGCTGTCACGCACCTTGAGCACAGACAACATGCGCCGCAGTTGCGAATCCAGTTCGACAAAACGCATCAGCAAGAGGTTATCGACGATGCTCGACAGGTCGGGGGCCGGGGCGGTGATTTCCGAGCCGAAGAGGTCGCGCATCTCCCAGGTGAGCATGACGCTGATATCGCGTGCGCGCAGCTCGCCAGTCAAGGCGCGGAAGAACGCGTTGAGCCGTGCAGGATCAGTTGCCAGGCGGCTGAATGCGCCCAGGCTGTCTATCAGGACACGCTTGCTGCCCTGCTGCTGAACTTGTTCCAGCAGGCGCGCACCAACCTGGTCGAGCAAACCCTCGGTAGTCGGCTGCCAGCTCAGTTGCAAAGCACCTTGCCGTTCCAGCGCGGCGAAATCGTAACCCAAGGAGGTGGCCTTCAGGCGTAACCTTGCAGGTGTTTCATAGAAGCCAAAATGCAGCGCGGGGCTCTGGGCAGTTGCTGCGCCAAGAAAGGCCAGGCCCAGTGACGTCTTGCCAACGCCCGAGGGGCCCATCAACAAACTGACCGAGCCACTGGCCAGCCCGCCCCCCAGCATTTCATCCAGCGTGGATACGCCCGTGGTCACCTGGCTCAGCGTGGCCGAGCCCAGCTGGCTGGGGTGGCTGTACAGCGCCTCCAGGCGCGGATACACATGGATCCCGGCCTCGTCGATCAGGCATTCATGGCGCCCGGACAGCGCCCCACTACCCCGCGTTTTGCGCAGTTGCACATGGCGCACGGCGCGGCTGCCCAGCAGTTGTTCGCCCAGTTCGATCACGCCATCGACCATGGTGTGCTCGGGGCTGCCTTCATCGAGCCGGGCACTGGTCAGCAGCAGCACGGTACAGCCGGCAAAAGCGGCATGCCCCTGCAATTCGGAAACGAACTTCTTGGTGTCCAGTGCCGTTTCCGCGCGGACCCGGGCGTTGAGCACGCCGTCAACGATCAGCAGGCTGGCTTGCTGCCGGCCGATTTCCTGGCGGAGCAATTTGACCACCGCATCGAGCCCCTCTTGTTCAAGGGTATCGAAGGCGCTGACGAATTGGACCTGGTCACCGATCAGCGTCGAGTCGAAGAACCTCAAGGTCGCCAGGTACTGAAAAAGCCGTTCATGGGACTCGCTGAGCAAGGTGGCAACCAATACTCGGCCGCCGTTGCGCACATGACCACAGGCCAATTGGTTGGCGAGAATGGTCTTGCCGGCGCCAGGCGGCCCCTGAACGATATATGAGCCACCTGCGACCAGGCCGCCCTTGAGTAGGGCGTCGAGCCCTTCGATCCCCGTCAACAGCCGCTTGAGTGCCTGAACCATGAGGATTACCTGTGGAGTTGAGGGGCCGCAGCGCGCTCCGACGTCGGCAGGTAAAGGCGTATGCAGGTGCCCTTGCCGACCGTGCTCTGCACAGTGATTGCGCCGTTGCTTTGCTTGGCAAAGCCGTAGGCCTGACTGAGCCCAAGGCCTGTACCCTTGCCAAAAGGCTTGGTGGTGAAAAATGGCTCGAAGATGCGTGGCAGTACTTGGGGGTCGATGCCAGCACCGGTGTCGCGCACTTCAAAGCACACGAACGGGCCGTGCAGCCCGTCCACTTCGCCCGTCAGCACCACAGCATCAAGCGCAATGCAGATCGCACCCCGCTCGCCAATTGCATCGCGGGCATTGAACAGCAAATTGAGCAATACCATCTGTAACTGCCCGGCATCCACTTCGATCACGGGCAAGTCAGGTTGCAGGTGCTCCTGCAACTCGACATCGCTCGGCAAGGCGTGCTCCAGCAAACTGCGCGTCGAAGCCAGCACAGTGGCGGGTGCGACCATCGTGACATCCATCTGCCGATGCCGAGCGAACGTCAGCAGTTGCTGAGTCAGCTGGGTACCACGCCGGCCCGCATCCACGATGTGCTCCAGCATACGCTGCACACGCGCCGGGTCCTGGCTATTGAGTGCCAACTTGGCCGAACTCATGATGATAGTGAGCAGGTTGTTGAAATCATGCGCCAACCCACCGGTCAACTGGCCCAGCGCCTCGAGCTTTTGCGCCTGGAACAGTTGGGCGCGGATGGCGTCCAGTTGCAGTGCCGATTCGCGCCGGTCTGTAATATCGCGCGTGACCTTGGCCAGGCCAATGATGTGCCCCAGATCATCGCGGATCACATCGAGGGCGGCCAACGCCCAGAATTGAGTACCGTCCTTGCGTACCCGCCAGCCCTCATCCTGCGCCACGCCCAGTTCAAGGGCTTGCTTGAGCAAATAGTCAGGACGCCCTTCGGCGCAGTCCTGGGGGGTGAAGAACAGCGAGAAATGCCGGCCTATAACTTCGTCAGCACGGTAACCCTTGATCCGCTCGGCGCCTGCATTCCACGACACCACATGGCCAGAGGGGTCGAGCATGTAGATGGCATAGTCCACCACAGCCTGCACCAACTGCTCGTAGCGGTTGGCGGTCATAACAGGCGAGGCGATGCAGTCGGCTGAAACCATGCAAACTCCACAGGCACAGCGGTTGGGCGGCAATGAGTTCGGCCAGAGTAGCCCCCAAGCATGGGCGGACGATGCACCCGTCAGCACGGTGAGGACAGGCTTGGGACATGGATGCAGCACTCATTGGATCCAGTCAGGAACGGCACAGTGGCCTAATGACAGTAAGGTGTCAATCGCCTGTGCCAAAGCCACCCCACTTCTTAGATCATAGGCGCTATAGTTGACTCAACTATAACAATGGGTTATAAAGCGCGCTTGATTGCCAGGGCCTTCTGCTTAGAAGCGTGCCGGCATCAAGCGTGCGAGTGTGGTGGAATTGGTATACACAGCAGACTTAAAATCTGTCGGCGTGAGCCTTGCGGGTTCGAGTCCCGCCACTCGCACCATACTTCCAGGAAAGGCGCCCTTGCGGCGCCTTTTTGCTGCCCGGCGGAAATTCGCCATGCAACTGCTAAAGTGGAGCTTGTCTGCATCCTCTGGAATGCCACCATGCGCTACTCCCTGTTCGCTGGCCAACGCGACGTGATCATCCTGATCGCCCGTGTGCTATTGATGATCCTCTTCGTCATTTCCGGCTGGGCGAAGCTGACCGGCTTCGATGGCACGGTCGGCTACATGACCTCGCTGGGCGCCCCCGCGCCCATGGTTGCCGCAGCGATCGCCGTGATCATGGAGTTCTTCGTCGCCATCATCCTGATCCTCGGCTTCTACACCCGCCCGCTGGCCTTCCTGTTCGCCCTGTTCGTGCTGGGCACCGCGCTGATCGGACATCCATTCTGGAACATGGTCGACCCTGAACGGGCCGCCAACATGACCCAGTTCCTAAAAAACCTGAGCATTGTTGGCGGCTTGCTGCTCCTGGCGGTGAGCGGCCCGGGGCGCTTCTCGCTGGACGGGCGCTGAGTCAGTCGTCCAGGTCGTCGTGCCAGGCTGGGTGGTCGCACTCGTCGTCATCGAGGTCATCCAGCAACGCATCATCCTGCTCGACTTCATCCTCGGCACCCTGAGCGTCCGCTTCGGGTTCGAAGCCGTCGTAGAGGAATTCGTGGTCGAGCAGGTGATCGTGTTCGGGCTCGTGCAGGTCGTCTTCGTCGCGCATGATCGCTCCTGGGAAAGTGGCACGCCTGTATAAGCGCATCGGGTGGCATGGTCAATGGATGGGGGGTTAATGCTGACTTAACCGGTAGCCTTCATCCTGCAAGCTCTCCCTTCAAACGTGACTTGCCCGCCTTAATGGCGGGCTTTTTTTGCACTGCCCTTCATCAGTGACAGACTTCTTCGATGGAACTTCTCCCCCACCTGCCACGCTCGCAAACCTTGCAGGACCCGGAATTTTCAAGGAGAAATCTCATGGCAGTAAACATCGACAGTCTCATCATTACCACTCCGGTGCCGAAATCCGCCTCCAACCCGGTTGCCTTGGAAGTCACTGGCGCACAGGCATTGGCTAGCCTGACCCACGTCGTTGCACGCCAGAGTGACGGCTCGATACGCATGACCGCGCCGACCAAGGGTGCTTCCAGCAAGAGCACCCACCGCACACGCTGCGAATGGAAAGAAGCCGTGTATTGGTCACTGGGCAGCGCAGCGCGCCACCGCAATCACCAGACAATGACCCTGGAGAAGGTAAATCTGGCGCGAAAGGTGGTAATTGCCCAGTTGCATGTGAAAGACAATAACAGCCCGCCAATCAAGGTGTTCTGGAACAAGGGCAAAATCACTGTCGGCTTTCGTTCAGATTTTAACCAGGCCACGCCAGTCAACAGCACCGTGCTGGCCGAGGTGCCGCTAGGTACGCGTTTCGATGTGAGCATCGAGGTGAGCGAAAGTGGCGCTTGCATGGTCAGTGCAAGCAGCAATGGCCGCAGCGGCACTACGACCGCACTGCAACTGGCGCCATCCTGGGCGACGCAGACGCTGAATTTTCACGGCGGCGTCTACAACCAGGTGGACTACAGCGATGACACGCCGGCAGAGGATGCCTCGGTGTGCGTAATCAGCGTACTTGAGCTGAGCCATGAGTGAGCCAGCCATGACAGGCTGCGAACAAGCTCTTCACGAATTTATGACAAGTGCATAGGCACACTGACATTGCTTCGTACGTTCTTTAGGCCCGCCACTTGTTGGCGGGTTTTCTTTTTCTGGTGCCTTGGGGGTCGCACGACTGGCCGGGCTCGCGCGCCAAAAAGCTACTGACGGGGCTCAGACCGGAGCGTCAAGAACGGTCACCCTCACACCCGTAGCCAAAACCTCGTACTCTGTTTCAGAAATCTTTTTCACATCCCCCCCAGCCTGCATTTCGAAATGCTTCAAACCCTCATGCCGAACCATGCCGTGCGGCGAGCGCTCAACGGTTTCATCTTGATAAATGTTGATCACGTACCGCACGTTGTCCGTGCCGACACCGATGATTTTTCCGACATATTTATCTGCCATGTCCGCATCTCCTTCATTACCTCACCGTAGCGGGTGCTTGTTGATCAAGCCACCCTGCTGAGGGATGCAGCCGACTTTCAGACAATCGGGCGCCGCAGCGCCCAACAAGCTCACGCACGACCCTTGGTCAACTTTTTGTACTAATCAGTACATTCCATGGGTAAAATCCACTCCGACTGGCAATTGCCCTACAAACCTACGATCTGGTCATGGAGTGTATTGAGACGATGCAAACGGATTCAAATCGCCTGATGACCGCTCTGGAGCACAAGATGCTGCTTGAGCATTTCAGCATCAGCGCTACCCGGATTGAGGAGCAACTGAAATACATCGTTTGCGGGCAATCCACATCAGGCGAACTAGAGGTGCTGCTTGGCCCATATGAGAATTGCGAGAGCCTGGGTGACCTGAGATTGCTCAGGTGGGTGTTTGTCTACACGGAGGGGGCCCTGGGCCTGAGCGACCCTCAGGTACTTACGGTGGCAATCGACGCAAAGGGCTGCGTAACTGATTTTGCCCTCGTCTAGCGTGCTGACCTGATCGGAGAATCCCTTTCCTCTTGGAATAACGCACTTACCCACTCGACAAATACGCGCACATTGGGGGACAGGCGCCGGCGATCCGGAAACAGCACGGAAACGGTCTTCGGCTCGACTGGAACATCCGGCAGAGCCTCCACCAGGCGCCCGCTATCGATGTATCGCTGCAACGCCGGGCGCAACCCCTGCACCATCCCGATCCCCGCCAGCGCGCAGCAGAGTAACGCCCCGGCATTGTCGACGACGATGGCGCTGCGCATCTTTACACTGATCATTTTACCGTTGCCCCTGAATCGCCAAGGCATGATCTGGCGGCGCTGCTCAACCATGAAGTTGACTGCCAGGTGCGCCTGTAAATCATCCAGCGTGCCGGGTAAACCATGTTTCTGTACGTAGGCGGGAGCCGCGCAGGTCACCAAAGCAACCTCGCCGATACGTTTGGCAACCAGGCTCGAATCATCCAGATCACCGAGCCGCACGGAACAATCGATGCCTTGCGCGATAAGGTCGTTCAGATTGTCAGAGGTTGCCAGAGATATTTCCAGGCCAGGGTAGCGATCCATGAACTCGGGCAATCGCGGGATTATCACCGCCTGGCCGAGTACGGTCTGCATGTCGATCCTGAGCTTGCCTCGCGGCGGGCGGGTCGGCGAAAACCAGTCCAGCGTGTCCGCTAGCTCAGCGAGTAATTTCAGGCTTCGTTCATAGAACTCATCGCCAGCGGGCGTAGTGTTCACCCTGCGCGTGGTGCGGTGTAACAGCTGAACGCCCAATTCGTGCTCAAGATTCTGGATGAGCTTGGAGAGTGCCGGGCGATGCACATTGAGCGCCTCGGCCGCTTTGGTATAGCTGCCATGCTCAACAACTGCCACGAACATTTGCATGGCTTCGATCAGGTTCATCGCGATCTTCCAGTTACCTGTGCATTGGGCCAGACGTACTCTGCACTAAGGACGATAGCGAAGCCAGGCGCCTCTCTCATACACCAAAACAAAATATGCCATCACTGCTTGGTAGCAAGCAGCGATGGCATACCGCAGCCTGGCTGACGGCCGCAGGATGCTATTCAGTCAACCACGACGACGATCTTGCCGATCTGCGCATTCGACTCCATTCGGCGGTGTGCTGCCGCAATTTCATTGAGCGGGAAGACCTGGTCGATGACGGGCTTGAGCTGACCACCTGCCAAGCCTTTGCCAACGAATGCCTTGGCATTGGCCAGCTTTTGAATATCTGTGGTGATTTCGAACAGCTCGTAGCCGCGCACGGTCAGGTGTTTGCCAAGAATGTCGAAGACCGGAACCGGGATATCGCGATGATCGAGAGCGCCGTACTGGAAGAAGATCCCGGTATTGGCCATGGATTTGATCAACTTGGTTGCCTCGGGGCCACCAACGGGGTCGAAAACAATACGCGCGCCTTCGCCCTCGGTGATCGCGGCCACCTCGGCAATCAAATCCGATTCCTGGGTGGCGATTACATATTTTGCACCAACATCCAGCAACGCCTGGCGCTTGGCACTTGTGCGAGTAAGGGCCACCGGGATGGCGCCTAGCATGTTGGCGATCTGGATCGCTGCCAGGCCGACACTGCTCGACGCAGCCGGGATGAGCACGGTTTCGCCAGCCTTTAGATTGCCGTACTCAACCAGGGCGCCGTATGCAGTGACAAACATCATCCAGCTGGCCGCTGCCTCCACGAAGCTGAGGTTGGACGGATGCTTGACGACAGCATGCGCGGGCGCATTGACCACCTCGCCATACATGCCGTAATCAGCGAATGAGAACGACGGCACGACGCTAACTACATCACCTGGAACAACGTCGCTGACGTCACTACCAACCGCGCGGACAATCCCGGCCGCTTCATAGCCGAGCTTCGCCGGGAACTGCGGATCAATCACGTACTGCCCAGTGCGGTACATGATTTCCGCACGGTTCAAGCCGATAGCTTTTACTTCGATCTGAACCTCGCCGCTTTTCGGCGCGGGTACAGCGACTTCATCGAGAATCAGAACATCAGCGTCACCGGTACGGTGAAAGTGAACGACCTTGGGCATGGCACACCTCATTAACGGCTAGGGATAACGGTTCCTTCTGGAAGTCGCGCCCATGCTACCCACCCGCTTGCCTGGGATAGAGAGCTGTTCGGCTCATAAATTGGTACTCAACAAGAACCAATCCCTGGCCGGTCAGCGAATAGAAAGGGCGCGCAGGGCGCATCGAAAGTGAGCCGACCGGCCGTGACCTGCTCATTGAAACACTGCTTGAACGCCGCAAGCTCCAGGGCGTGCGCGACTCTCGGCTCATCACCGACGGCTCCGGGCCTGCGAATGAGAAGATCACCAAGCGAGTTTATCGTCGCGTCAGCGAGGTGGTCAGCCCAACCAAGTAACGGTCTGATGCGCAAACGATGCCTTGTGATGCGGAAACGATCAGGTTTTCTAGCGCGCAAAGAAAAACCCCGCAGACGTTAATCTGCGGGGCTTTCGAATGTGGAGGCCGAGGTCGGAATCGAACCGGCGTAGACGGATTTGCAATCCGGAGCATAACCACTTTGCTACTCGGCCTCAAAGTTCGGATCTAGTTGCTTGCGCTTCTATCTCCTTGAAACGTAGAACCTTTTTCAAAGTTTGCTGCGTTTCGATGGGCGCCATTATGTCTGCATTCCGCCAACCTTGCAACCCCCTGAACAGAAAAAATATTCAAGGGGTTCAAGGTGTTAGCGCAAGCGGCCAAGTTTGCTCCACAACCCCACCACGGCGTTCTCCAACGCACCGCTCGCCGCCATGCCGATTCGCTCCTGCAAGCTTTTGCGTTCGGCATAGTGCACATGGAACAGGTTAGCGTTGCGAGCACGCTCGCTGAGGTACTCGTCGCTGGTCTGCAACTGGTCCACCAGCTTGCGGTTTAGCGCGGCAACACCCAGCCAGACTTCGCCGGTGGCTACTTCGTCGATGTGCAACTGCGGGCGGTAGCGGGCGACGAAGTCCTTGAACAGCTGGTGGGTGATGTCCAGGTCTTCCTGGAACTTCTCGCGCCCCTTCTCGGTGTTCTCGCCGAACACGGTCAGGGTGCGCTTGTACTCGCCGGCAGTCAGCACTTCGAAATCGATATTGTGCTTTTTCAGCAGACGGTTGACGTTCGGCAACTGCGCGACCACGCCGATCGAACCGAGCACGGCAAACGGCGCACTGACGATTTTCTCGCCGATACAGGCCATCATGTAACCACCGCTGGCGGCCACCTTGTCGATGCACACGGTCAGCGGGATGCCGGCCTGGCGGATACGCGCCAGTTGCGAGGCCGCAAGGCCGTAGCTGTGTACCAGGCCGCCACCGCTTTCCAGGCGCAGCACCACTTCGTCACGTGGCGTGGCGAGGGTCAGCAGTGCCGTGATTTCGTTGCGCAGGCTTTCGGTGGCGGACGCCTTGATGTCGCCATCGAAGTCGAGCACGAACACCCGGTCCTTCTCTTCGGCCTTGCCTTTTTTCTGCTGTTTTTCCGCTTTGGCCTGCTGCTTGCGCAGGGCTTTGAGCTGGGCCTTGTCGAGCAAGCCGGATTCCAGCCGCTCGCGCAGCTCTTTATAGAACTCGTTGAGACGGGTGACCTGCAACTGCCCGCCAGCCTTGCGCCGCCCCTTGCCGCGCAAGCCGGCGATGGCAGACAGCACCACCAGGATGGCAATCACCAGGGTGGCGGTTTTAGCGAGAAAGCTTGCGTATTCGGCAAGAAACTCCACGTTGACTCCTTATGAACCTGCGCCTGTACGGCGCGAAACTGTAGCAAGCATACCGGTGCGTCCGTGGCGCTGCCAGCTGCGGTAAACGCTGGCAACACAGTTCAAACGACCTTTTCAAACGCTTGTATGTTTTTCGTTGACAGCCCGTGTGGCGCATCCTAACCTCGCAGCAACCTTCAAGCGGCCGGATACCTTCGTGGGCAACCTCTACCTCATCCGACATGGCCAAGCCTCATTCGGTGCCGACGACTATGACGTCCTGTCGCCGGTGGGTGTGCGGCAAAGCCAGGCACTGGGTGAACACCTCGCCCGGCTGGACCTGCGCCTGGACCGATGCGTGGCGGGTGACCTGCGCCGCCAGCAAGACACTGCGCGGCTGGCACTGCAGGCACTGCAGGGTAATGGCTGCGCAGTGCCCGCCATTGAGACCGACCCTGCGTTCAATGAGTTCGATGCCGACGGTGTTATCCGTGCCCTGCTGCCCGGCCTGCTGACCGAAGAGCCGCAGGCCCTGCACATCCTGCGCAATGGCGCGCAGAACCGCAGCGAATTCCAGCGTCTGTTCGCCCTGATGGTGCAGCGCTGGCACGCGGGCGAACATGCCGACGACGGCCTGGAAACCTGGCAGGCGTTCACCACGCGAGTCCAGGGTGGTTTGCAACGTGTGCTGGACAGCGCCGGCAGCGGCGACAATATCGCGGTGTTCACCTCGGGCGGCACCATTGCCGCCCTGCTTCACCTGACTACCGGAATTACCCCCAGCCAGGCCTTCGCGCTGAACTGGCAGATCATCAACACGTCGCTCAGCCAGCTGAAGTTCCGCGGCCGTGACGTGGCACTGGCTTCCTTCAACAACCAGGCCCATGTGCAGCTGTTGAAGGTGCCGGAGCTCATTACCTATAGATGAGCCCGGCCTGTTGTGTCCCTGTTAGGGACGTGAAATCACTCAATAAGGAATGCGCCATGACCTCCGTAGCTGATGCCGTGAAAAAGATGCAAGAGAAGTTCAATCCGTCTGCAGCCGAAGGCCTTGACCTGGTGTTCGGCTTCGACATCACCGACGAAGGCAAGAAATACGCCCTGATCGTCAAGGACGGCACCTGCGACCTGCAGGAAGGCGAGAACCCGGACGCCAACTGCACCCTGGTCATGGACAGCGAAACCCTCAAAGGCATCGTCAGTGGCGAGACCGACGGCATGCAGGCGTTCATGGGCGGCAAGCTGCGCGTTGAAGGCGACATGATGCTGTCGATGAAGCTCAGCGAGCTGTTCCCTTCCTGAGTGATGGGCGCACCGCGCGAGACGAAAACCGAAGCCTGACCGGCTTCGGTTTTTTTTTGCCCGCCAGTGTGCATTCGGTGCAGTGATCGGCCGGCAACACCCAAACCTATATGGCATCTGGCACGCTTGTACCAGCGCATCGAGGCCATTAGATTAGCCAATAATCCTTGCGATCGATAATAAGGTAAACGCATGACGCTCACCGACCAGTCCACCCAGGTACGCCCCGGCGAAGAACTCGACGCGGCCGTCATCGACCCTTACCTCAAGGCCAATATCGCGGGCCTTGAAGGCGCACCGCGCATCAGCCAGTTCCCCGGGGGGGCTTCCAACCTGACCTACCTGGTCGCTTACCCAGGCCGTGAGTTCGTGCTGCGGCGCCCGCCTTTTGGCCAGAAAGCCAAGTCGGCCCACGACATGGGCCGGGAGTTCCGCATCCTCAACCAGCTCAACAGCGGCTTCCCTTACTGCCCCAAGGCCTACACCCACTGCACCGATGAAACCCTGATCGGCGGCGAGTTCTATGTAATGGAGCGGGTAAACGGCATCATCCTGCGTTCGGACATTCCCGCCGAACTGAACCTGGATGCCACCCGTACCGAGGCCCTGTGCAAAAGCTTTATCGACCGCCTGGTAGAGCTGCACCAGGTCGACTACCAAAGCTGCGGCCTCGCCGACCTGGGCAAGCCTGAAGGCTACGTGCAGCGCCAGATCGAAGGCTGGACCGGCCGCTACGAAAAGGCCCTGACACCCGATGCGCCGCGCTGGGAGCAGGTCATTGCCTGGCTGCGTGAAAAGATGCCGGCCGACCACCCTCGCCCAGGCATCGTGCACAACGACTACCGCTTCGATAACGTGATCCTCGATGCTGAAAACCCCATGCGCATCATTGGCGTGCTGGACTGGGAGATGGCCACGATCGGCGACCCACTGATGGACCTGGGCAACAGCCTGGCCTACTGGATCGAGGCAGGCGACCCGGCGCCGGTGCAATTGATGCGACGCCAGCCGAGCAATGCCCCCGGCATGCTGACCCGCCGCCAGTTCGTCGATTACTACGCCGAGCGTGCGGGCATACGCCTGGACAACTTCGATTACTACTATTGCTATGGGCTGTTCCGCCTGGCGGGCATCGTGCAGCAGATCTACTACCGCTTCTACCACGGCCAGACCCAGGACAAGCGCTTCGCCCAGTTCATCCACATGAACCGGCTGCTGGAGCAGATGAGCTTGCAGGTAATGGCCAAGTCCACGCTCTGACGACAGACAACAAGGAAAACAGCATGTCCAAGACCCACCTGTTCGACCTCGATGGCAAGATCGCTTTCGTCTCCGGCGCCAGCCGTGGCATTGGCGAAGCCATCGCGCACCTGCTGGCCCAGCAAGGCGCCCATGTGATCGTTTCCAGCCGCAAGCTGGAGGGCTGTCAGCAGGTGGCCGATGCGATCATCGCCGCAGGCGGCAAGGCCACTGCAGTGGCCTGCCACATCGGTGAACTGGAACAGATCCAGCAGGTGTTCGCCAGTATCCGCGAACAGTTCGGGCGCCTGGACGTGCTGGTCAACAACGCCGCCACCAACCCGCAGTTCTGCAATGTGCTGGACACCGACGCAGGTGCGTTCCAGAAGACCGTCGACGTCAATATCCGCGGCTATTTCTTCATGTCGGTCGAAGCCGGCAAGCTGATGCGTGAAAACGGCGCTGGCAGCATCATCAACGTGGCGTCGATCAATGGGGTTTCACCGGGCCACTTCCAAGGTATCTACTCGGTGACCAAGGCAGCGGTGATCAACATGACCAAGGTCTTCGCCAAGGAATGCGCGCAATTCGGCATCCGCTGCAATGCCTTGCTGCCGGGCCTGACCGACACCAAATTCGCGTCGGCGCTGGTGAAAAACGATGCAATCCTCAACGCCGCACTGCAGCAGATCCCGCTCAAACGCGTGGCCGACCCCAAGGAAATGGCCGGCGCCGTGCTGTACCTGGCCAGCGATGCCTCCAGCTACACCACCGGCACCGCACTCAATGTCGACGGTGGTTACCTGTCCTGATCAAGCCTTGATCGCCTGCAGGGTGTAACTCAGCGGCAAGCGCTCGGGCTGCAGGTGCAGGCGCCATTCGCCGTCGGCGCCTTTGTCCATCTGCCCGGGTAACGCCTCCCAGGGGATGCTCTGGTGCTCGACCAAGGCCGTCAGTTGCAGCCCTTGCGCCAGCAAGGCACTGATGACTTCACCCAGGCCATGGTTCCACTCATGGGTTTCGGTCTGGGTGAGGCGTTGATCGCTGTCGACGTAGGTCTGGTCGCTGTGCCAAACCGTCGGTGCTTCTTGTTCGAAGTAGGGATACTCCAGTTGCAGCCGGTCCTGGTGGTCTTCATTGACGGCCATCAGCATCGGGTGCCCATCGCGCAGAAACAGCCGTCCGCCAGGTTTGAGCAAGGCCGCCACTGCACGGGCCCAAGGCTCGATGCGCGGTAGCCAGCACAATGCACCGATACCGGTGTAGACCAGGTCGAAGGTGCCTGCCTGCAGTGCCTGATCGGCCTGATAGACATCGGCTTCTACGTAGTCGATGGCCGTATTGCAACGCCCGGCAAGGCGCCGCGCCTGCATCAGCGAAGCTGCCGAATAGTCCAGGCCGCAGACCAGCGCGCCTAACCGCGCCAGCGACAAGGTGTCGGTGCCGATATGGCATTGCAGATGAGCTGTGCGCAGGCCTCGAATATCGCCAAGGCGTGGCAAGTCGAAGCGTACGGTCTCGGAAAGGTGCGCGGGCTGCTGGACCAGCAGCTCGACCTCGTAGTCCTTCGAGGCGGCATGCAGCGGCGCGCGCTCATCCCAGCTGGCGTGGTTGAGTTGATGCGATCGGTCCATGATTGTACGTCCTTGTTATTTGAGTTGCGGTCCCCGGCCCCTTGGCGGGCTTGCCAGCGAGGCGCCGGCAAAGCCCCCAATAGCTCCAAGCGTTACAGGCAGGTGGCCGCCGCCGCCCGCCGCTGCAACGCCACGCCGTCGTTCTTCTGCGCGTAGTAATCCACCCGCGTGCCACCCGCCTGCGGGTAGACATCCACGAATGACTCCGCTTCGCGGGTATACACCGTCAGCCCACCTTGCTTGCGCGGCTCCAGGTAGCCACTGGCGTCGTCCCCGAACACATCCTCCTTCTGCCAACTGAACTGGATGCATTGGGCCACCCGCTCCGGCGCCTTTTGCGAGTCGAGCTGTGCAGTCGGCTTGCCGCCACGGGCCGTATCCATGGTTGCAGAAGCGCAACCGACCAATACCAGCGCCGCAGCCATCGGCAGAATTGCTCGCATGTTCCATCCTCGGGGCAAAAAAGAAAGCGACTCTAGCACTGCGCAGCATTGCGAGTGAATTGTCACACGGGGGCTGTTGTCGCAGATAAGGCATGCCGCCAACAGGAGATTGTCATGAAAGTACCTCGTCTTTTGCCTTCACTGCTACTCGCCGCCCTGCCCTGCCTGCCAATGATGGCGTCAGCCGCACCCTCGGCTGAAGAGAGCGTTACCGCACCAGAAACTCACAACCGCGAACTCAAAGTGGGCGACAAGGCCCCCGACCAGTACAAACGCGACGAAGAAGCCTTGACCGACTGGAAGGCCAAGGGCCTGCCAGCACCGGAGAAAGAAAGCCACTGGGTACGCATGGGCGACCACTATGTGCTGGTGCAGATCACCAATGGCGTTGTGCTGGCCATACACCCGGCGTCCTGACTCAACCGGCAGCGGTCAACGCCGCCATGTGCACCGTGTTGCGCCCGGCTGCCTTGGCCTGATACAGCGCCGCGTCAGCCTGGGCGAGCAGGCTCGCGGTAGTGTCGTGCGGGCCAGGCACGCCGCACCACAGCCCCACGCTGAAGCGCAGCGTGATCTGGTCACCGGCAAAGTGCGCCGGGCTGAGGGCAATGGCCTCCCTCAGGCCCTGCAAGGCTGCCATCGCGCCGTCACGATCGGTGCGTGGCAACAGCAGCAGAAACTCCTCCCCCCCATAGCGGCCAAGACTGTCGCCGTTGCGCAGGCGCTGCTCCAACTGACGCACGCAATGGCACAACACCTCGTCACCGGCCAAGTGCCCATACAGGTCATTGATACGCTTGAAATGGTCGAGGTCGATCATCGCCACGGCCAAGCTGCTGCGTTCGCCACGGGCGCGGTCCAGCTCGCAGGCAAAGCGCTCCAGAATCGCCCGCCGGTTGTAGGTACCCGTCAGCACATCGCGCAAGGCCAGGTGCTTAAGGCGTGATTCGCTGCGCTCCTTGGCCATCAGCACCAGGCCGATGGAGTACATCATCACCGTTACCGTACCGATGGCGACGGAAATGCTCTGCTTGAGGTTGCTGGTGTCGTAGCGCATTTCCACGGCCGTGCCATTGACCACTGCAAGCGCACGCATGCCCAGCCCGACCAGGCTGACAATGGCGCCAATCTGCAGCAACAGGTGCGCCCTGCCCGGCCGTTCGACGTGGCGCCGCACCCAGTACAGGATCAACGTGCACTGCAGCATCAGCACCAGCGTCGCCAGCAGCATGCGCGGCTCCACGGTGTCGAGCAGCAGCATCAGGCCCACCAGCATGCAGGCGGGAATGATGAAGACCTGCCGCCACGGCACAGCCTGCTCGCGCACGCGAAACAGGCTGGCCGAATAGAAGGCCAGGGCCAGTGAAAGCAGGCTGTTGCCCACCCCGTAGCTGAGCCACAGCGGGGCGTGCCCATAAACGGTGTAGCAAACGTAGGCCAACGCGTGGGCGAGCAAACCGCAAGCGGTAAGCCAGAGGTTGTCTTGGCGATTGGACTGGCCGACCAGCAACAGGCAGAACGCCAGGATGGTCGCGACCAGTGCAACGGCGGCGAACAGCGTGGGTGTATGGGCGATCATCATGATTCACCGTGTGGCAGATGGCCGTCTTCGTTGCGACCTGTGCCAAGTCTAAGCGCCCAGCCGCAGTCGAGCCATGACCGAGCGGGACAGAACAGCAGCCGGCAGGCACGCCACTCGTCGTCACTGCGGCAAAAAATTGCCCGCCCAGGAAACCAAACGGATCGATCACAGTCTCAGCAAGTGTCCCGTAAACCTATGCGGATCAAGGACCTATATCGTGATGACCCGCCTTGCAAGCCTTTCTCTGATTGCCGCTTTTCTGTTAGTTGCCGGCTGCCACCATCATCGCTACCACGATGATGACGGCGGATGGCGCGATGGCGACCGCGACCACCGTCACCATCAGCGGCATGACCGCGACGATAACGATCGCCGCCACCGTGACCACGACTACCGCTGACACGTCTTTGCAACCCACTCTTAACCTGATGAATCTCCGAGGCTCCCTATCATGCGTCTGACTTTGCCTTCCCTTGCCCTTGGCCTGCTGCTGTGCCAAGGCGCTTTCGCCGGTGACGGTACCGCCGCCATCGGCGGTGGCCTGGGTGGCGTCCTGGGTAATGTTGTCGGCCAACAGCTCGGCGGCAGCACTGGTGCAGCTGTCGGCGCAGGCCTTGGCGGCGCCGCCGGCAGCGCGGTGGCTGCGCGCAAGGGCAACCGCACCGAAGCCGCCATCGGCGGTGGCCTGGGCTCGGCAGGCGGTTCGCTGTTGGGCGGCAAGGTCGGCGGCTCGACCGGCTCGACCATCGGTGCCGGCCTGGGCGGCGCGGCGGGTGGTGCGATTGGCAACCACCTGGGTGACAACAACGGCAAGAAGCACCGCCGCCACCGTCACTGATTCAGCGCAGCCTGCAGGGGCCAGCTTGCCGGCTCCTGCATCGATCACCCAGTCTCCCGCCGCCTTAACAAGGCAAACCCTCTCCCCGCTGACCCTCATCAACACCCTCTTCACCACAAGCTGCCACACTGACTGCTACTGTCTTTCGTGCCCCCTTGAGTGAAGGAACACCCCCGCCCCATGAACCAGGAACTGCTCTGGGTCCTCGGCCTGCTGGCTGTCGTCATCATGCTCTTTGTCATCAACCGACCACGCATGGACGTCGTCGCGCTGCTGGTGATTCTCGCCCTGCCACTGTCGGGCATCCTCACCGTGGAGCAGGCCCTGGCCGGCTTCAGCGACCCCAACGTGGTATTGATTGCTGCCTTGTTCGTGATCGGCGAAGGGCTGGTGCGTACCGGCATCGCTTATCGCATCGGCGAATGGATGAGCGACCGGGCAGGCAACAGCGAGGCGCGCCTGCTGGTGTTGCTGATGGTGTCAGTGGCCGGGCTGGGCTCGGTGATGAGTTCGACGGGCGTGGTCGCGATCTTCATCCCGGTGGTGCTGAGCATCGCTGCACGCCTGCAGATTTCGCCAAGCCGCCTGATGATGCCGCTGAGCTTCGCCGGCCTGATCAGTGGCATGCTCAGCCTGGTGGCCACACCACCCAACGTGGTGGTGCACAGCGAACTGGTACGCCAAGGCGAGCAAGGTTTCAGCTTCTTCAGTTTCACGCCGTTCGGCCTGGTGGTGCTGGTGCTGGGGATTGGCTACATGCTGCTGACACGCCACTGGCTCAACGGCGAAGTACGCAAGGACGGCCGGGTGGAGAGCCGCCGCACCCTGCTCGACCTGGTACTGGACTACAAGCTCAACGGCCGGGAGCGGCGGCTACGTATTCGGGCGCAATCGCCGTTGATCGGCCATACCCTCGGGGAGCTTGAGCTGCGCACCCGGCATGGCGCCAACGTGATCGGTATCGAGCGCCAGCACAAGTTCACCACGCGGGTGATCGCCGCCGATTCGAGCACCGTCCTGCAGCAGGGTGACGTGCTGCTGCTCGACCTGTTCGCCAATCGCGATGACCTGCGCAGCCTGTGTCAAACCATGCAACTGGAACCTCTTCATTTCAAGGCCGCTTATTTCATCGACCAGTCCCAGGAGTTGGGCATGGCCGAAGTGTCCCTGCCCCACGGCTCGCAACTGATCGGCAAAAGCATCCTGGACCTTGCCTTTCGTACCCGCTACGGCCTCAACGTGGTTGGCTTGCGCCGTGAGCAGACGGCGATCGACGAGCGCCTGGTGGAAGAGCCTCTGCGCCTTGGCGACACGCTGCTTGTTGTCGGCCCCTGGAAAGCGGTGCGGCAGCTGCAAAGCCAGCCAAAGGATTTCCTGGTACTGAGCTTGCCTGCCGAGATCGACCAAGTGGCACCAGCCCGTACCCGGGCACCCTATGCCCTGATCAGCCTGGCGGTGATGGTCGGGCTGATGGTCAGCGGCGTGGTACCCAATGTGATCGCCGCGTTGATCGGCTGCCTGCTGATGGGGGCCGGGCGCTGCATCGACATGAACAGCGCCTACCGCGCCGTTCACTGGCCAAGCCTGATATTGATCGTCGGCATGCTGCCCTTCGCCCAGGCGCTGCAGCAGACCGGGGGTATCGACCTGGCAGTGGGCGGGCTGGTCAGCCTGCTGGGCGGCGCCGGGCCGATCGCCATGCTCGCCTGCCTGTTCACGGTCACAGCGGTGATCGGCCTGTTCATCTCCAACACCGCCACCGCCGTGCTGATGGCGCCCGTTGCCATCAGCACGGCAACACAGCTGGGCCTCTCGCCCTATCCGTTCGCCATGACTGTGGCCTTGGCGGCATCCGCGGCGTTCATGACCCCGGTTTCCTCACCGGTGAATACCTTGGTGCTCGGCCCGGGCCAGTACCGCTTTGCCGACTTCGTCAAGGTGGGCGTGCCCTTCACAGTGCTGGTGATGCTGGTGACGGTACTGATGGTGCCATGGTTCCACGGTTTATGACGCCAGAGGATATTGGCCATTATCCTGCGCGATCTCGGCAGATTGACATTGAGTGGCCTGCGCAAACAAACTGGGGTGTTATTGCCCCAGGTGCCCACAGCCGTTGTCCTGGATTTCGTCTCCGCTTGTCGGTCGAGCCTATGGTTTTTCCAGCCCAGTCGCGCTTGTTGCCCTATTTCGCCGTGTTCGGCCTGACCTTCGCCCTGACCCTGGGCGGCATCCTGGCACGGCCAATCGAATCCTTGTCCCTGTTCTGGCCCGTCAATGCAGTGCTGGCCGGTGTGCTGTTGCGCTACCCGCGCCACGCCACCCCGGTGAGTTTCACCCTGGCCTGGCTGGCCATGATCGCCGCCGACCTGGCATGCGGCAGCGCCTGGCGCTCGGCGCTGTGGCTCAACCTGTGCAACCTGAGCGTAGTGGTGACGGTGTGGCTCTTGCTGTCACGCTTACCGCGCCTGCACCGGCGCATGCGCAGCCCGCAGGGAGTGCTCAGCGTATTCGGTGCCTGCGCGGCCGGTGCCATGGTGGCGGCTTGCATGGCCTGCGTGGTGGCTGCCCCGTGGTTCGAGCAATCGCTGCGCACCACCTGGCTGGCGTGGTTCAGCGAGCAGTTCTCGACCGCAGTGCTGGTGCTGCCGGTGCTGCTGACGGCGCCATCGGCGCGCGCGCTGGTCCGCAGTGGAGCCCAGGCCGTAAGCCTGCCCCCCTTGCTGGTGCTGCTGGCCTCGCTGGTCTTCAGTATCGCCTTCGGCGGGCCGGGGGCCATTGCCTTCCCGATCGCAGCACTGCTGTGGTGCGCGTGGACCTACTCACCGTTTCTGGTTTCATTGCTGACACTGACTACCGGCAGTACGCTGATCGTTGCGGTGGCGCAGAACCTGATGCATTTCAGCGTGCCGCAAAGCGAGCTTGGGGTCACCACATTGATGTCGGCCCGCCTGGGCATCGCCATGCTGGTGCTCGGGCCGCTGGTGGTTTCTTGCGTCAGCCAGGCCAACCGTAGCCTGCTGGCGCGCCTGGCGCATCAGGCCACCATCGATCACCTGACCGGAGCACTGACCCGCAGCGCCTTCACCCGCCGCGCCAATGCCCTGCTCGACAGCCGCCAGCAACATGCCCAGGCATTGCCGCTGACCTTGATGATGCTCGACATCGACCATTTCAAGTCGATCAACGATCGCCATGGCCACGCCGTAGGCGACCAGGTGCTGCGCCAGTTCGCCCACACCCTGCAAGACCAGTTGCATGAAGGCGAGCTGCTGGCGCGCATGGGCGGTGAAGAGTTTGTAATCCTGCTGCCGGGCCTCGCGCCAGACCGGGCCAACTTCACCGCTGAGCGCTTGCGCAGAGCGGTCCAGGACCTACACCTGGCGCAGGGCGACGAGCGCCTGCAGATCACCGTCAGCATCGGCCTGGACGGCTGCGCCGGGCACGAGCCGGCGCCAGGTCTGGACGAGCTGTTGGCCCGTGCGGACCAGGCGCTGTACCGCGCCAAGGCCCACGGCCGCAACCGTGTCGAACTGGCAAAGGCACAGGGCGCCGGGTAATTTGACTCACCCCATCAGCAAGTCCCAGGACAGCTTGGCGATCAGCACACACAGCAAGACCAGGAACAGCCCGCGCACAAAGCCTGCGCCCTTGCGCACGGCCAGCCAGGTCCCGGTCAGCGCGCCAAGCACGTTGCATGCAGCCATGGGCAAGGCAATGGCGTACAGCACATTGCCCGATGGCACGAAGAACACCAGCGCCGCGAGGTTGGTGGCGATGTTGACCACTTTGGCTGAAGCCGAGGCGTGCAGGAAGTCCAACGCGAAAAAGCGAATGAACAGGAAGATCAGGAAGCTGCCGGTACCTGGCCCGAACAGGCCGTCATAGAAGCCGATGGCGCCGCCGATCAGTACCGCCAGGCATTGCTCCTTGCGGCCGATCTTCGCCGGCGCGTGCAAGGTGCCGAAATCCTTCTTGCAAAAGGTGTAGATCGCCATCAGCACGATCAGCACCAGCACTGCCGGGCGCATCACGCTGGACGGCACCAGCGACACCGTGGCCGCCCCTGCAAACGACATGATGAACGCACTGAGCGCCGCCGGCACGATCAACCCCCAGTCCAGGGTGACCTTGCGAATGAACGAGCGCGCCGCGAAAGCCGTGCCGCACACCGATGCCAGTTTGTTGCTGCCAAGCAAGGCCGCAGGTTGCGCCGTGGGCAATACGTTGAACAGCGCCGGGATCTGAATGAGCCCACCACCTCCTACCGCAGCATCGATCAGGCCGGCGGCAAAAGCGAACAGGGAGAGTACGGCGATATCCATCATGGCGCGGTTCCAGGCAGTGAAAGCAGACCGCAAGGCTAATCAAATCGGCGCGCCTGTGTTGAAATGCCATATTGCAAAAACTGCAACCAGGAGACCTTCATGGCATTGAACATGCTGCGCGAAATCCAGGCCTTCGTCAGCGTCGCGCACAAACGCAGCTTCGTCGCCGCCGCCCGCGCCCTGGGCCGCTCGCCCAGCGCCGTGACGCGGGCAGTACAGGCTTTGGAAGACAACAGCGGGTGCAAGCTGCTCAACCGCAATGCCAATGCGGTGACCCTCACCGAAGCTGGCGAGCGGTTACTGCCCCATGCCGAACGCTTGCTCGATGTGCAACGTGATGCCGCCGATGAATTGGCCGCACTCAGTGGCAGCGCACAGGGCTGGATCCGCTTCGGCGTGCCGCAATTGCTTGGCGAACATGTGCTGCCCGGTGTGCTGGCGGCGTTTTCCCGCCGCCACCCACAGGTAACGCTGGACGTCCACTACCGTGACGAGGCGCTTGACCCTTTGCTGGGCAAGCTCGATTTCGTGGTCCGCGGTGCGTTTCCACAATCAAGCGAGCTGATCGGTTACCCACTGTGGCGCTACCAGCGCCATCTGTACGCCAGCCCGGACTACCTGGCGCGCCATGGCATGCCCAAGCGGCCAGAGGACTTGGCTGACCATTCGCTGATCCTGCATACCGCCCCGCGCATTCTCAAGGCCTGGCACTTTTGCCAAGGTGACCGAATCACCAGCCTGCGCCCCCATCCAAGGCTGCGACTGAGCTCAGGCGATGCGGTCTACCACAGTACACTGGCCGGTGCCGGCATTGCCCGCCTGGCCGACTGGGTGGGCGAGGCACAAGTCAGTGCCGGCCGGCTGGTGCGTGTTTGCGCAGATTACCGGCTGACATCCAGTACCGGCCAAGACCCGCAAATGCACGCTGTATATCCTGCCGGCGAGTTGCCAGCGCGGGTCCGTGAGCTGCTGCTGGCCCTGCGCCAGGCGGGCAATGGGGGCAACCGGCAGGCTCGCTGACATCTGTTCAAATTCTGCTCAATTCAACAGAAGCCGCAAACGGCTTGGCTTACAGCATTTTATCCACAGACCTACCCACGTTTTTTGTGGACAGATTTCCCCGCGTAAAGAAGGACTTATCGCACGCGCAGTAGTGCTGCATTCGCCGCCTTGACCAGCTCGATCCACTCAACCGCACTGATCACGCCTGATTGCTCAAGCGCATCGGCACTGCGCAACGCCTGGTCGTATTCACTTTCTTCGAGAATGCCTGCGGTCAGGAAGCGGCTACGCCACTCCAGCAGCGCTGAAGGGTCCTTCTTGCATTCCATCTATATGTCGACTCCAAGGTAAAAGGCCGGCCCACTGCCGCGACTCATTATGACGCGAGCGGGAGAGTACACGAGGCCTTTTCACTTGAGAACGACTTGCAGCTACCGCCAGTCTAACGGTATACCAAGGACCATTGCCGCAACGGCACGACGCTGGCCCCCTGGCAAAAGAGGGGGGCCGGAGGGGGAAGTCGTCAGCCTGGGGGGATGGTGCCCAGTAGGCCTACCAAAAGGGTGAGCAGAAGAAAACCACCCAGAAATAGCGCGAGCTTGCCCATCAGAACCTCTTCAATGTGATAGCAGGGATGAAAAGCATTATCGGCGCAGCGCTGATACGGATACAGATTCAGGTTTGATGAAAAAAGGCGTATCAGATGCGAACGGCCACGCACCCAGCCAAGCGTGCTCATCATGTGGCAGTGGTCGTGGGAGGTCACAAGAGCGCGTTTGACTTGTCGACACCGGCATACAATTGCAACTTTAAGTTTCAGTGCATAGCTGGCCAGCCTGCCAGCAGCATGATGCCTCTTTCAACGGTCAGGTCATCACAGGCTCAGCAATTACGGGCATCAGACGCAAGCCTGATCTACACGAATAGAAACAGCCTCTAAGTTAATTTGTAGGAAGTTTTCCCCCTTACTGTAGGCCGCATCTTGGTGCCAAGTACCTGCTGTATGAAACCTCAGTTTCCGCAGCAATATCGAACTGCTAGGGTCCATTTTTCCTACAACGGCACGGAAGCCTTCAGCATGAGGGAAACATGGACCAGTTCAATACTTCTGGCCTGGGCCTGCAAAAATGCCTGCTCGCATTACGCAAAGAGCGGGATCTTCTGAAAGCACAGGGCAAAGATGAGGAGGCGCAACGGCTTACGCGAAAAATTGCGGGGATGGAGGCTACGCTGGCAGGGATGCCCCTGGAGATGAAGCCGCCGACGCTGCAGTAGCACGCCCTTCCCTGTGCCGATGTTCGCTCGTCAACCACTGCGGGCTGAATATCGATTTGGGGCCGCTTTGCGGCCCATCGCCGGCAAGCCAGCTCCCACAGGCACAGTGCAGACCTCAAGAACTGCATGGTATCTGTGTGGCCGGCTTGCCGGCGATTGGCTGCGTAGCAGCCCTGATAACGCTAACTGACAGGCATTACCCCTAGCGCTGCCTGCATCCAGAAATGCACTGCAATCGATCCTGATTATTAATTTGTGGCGTGTGCGGATCCTGCCTACCGTGTGTCATCACTCAGCCTGGGAAAAAGGCCCGACCATGAATGACCGCGAGTTCATCAATGCCATCGACGCCGATGGCCTGCCCCTGCACATTGCCGTAAAGAACGGGCGCATCACCCATATCGGCCCGCAGCGCGCCAGTGAGCCGGCCCGCGAAACCATCGACCTTGAAGGGCTGCTGGCGTTGCCTGGGTTCGTCGATGGCCACATTCACCTGGACAAGAGTTTCGTCGGCGACCGTTGGCGCCCGCACCAGAGCGTGGCCTCCCTGCGTGAACGGCTGGCGGTGGAAAAGCGCGAGCTCGCCAACGCCCCGCCTATTGTCGAACGCGCCGATGCCCTGATTCGTCAGGCCGCCGCCTTCGGCACCCTGGCCATGCGCTGCCATGTGGATGTGGACGCCACCACCGGCCTTGCCAATCTGCGCGCCATCCTCGAAGCCCGCGAGAAGTGGAAAGACCTGATCGACATCGAGCTGGTGGCTTTCCCCCAGGCCGGCGTGGTGACCTGCCCCGGCACTGCCGAAGTAATGGAGGCTGCCGTACGCGAAGGTGTGCAGGTGGTGGGCGGTATCGACCCGACCACCTTGGACGGTGACGCCGAAGCGCAGCTGGACATTGTTTTCGGCATCGCCGACCGGCACGGGGTGAAGGTAGATATCCACCTGCACGAGCCAGGTGACATCTGCATAGCCCAGCTCGAACGCATCGCCGCGCGGACCCAGGCACTGGGCATGCAAGGTTTGGTGGCGGTGAGCCATGCCTATGGCCTGGGTGATGTTGTCGACAGCGTGGTGGACCGCACTGCCGAAGTGCTGGCCGGTGCAGACGTGTCGATCATGACCAACGCCCCGGGCGAGCACGCTTTCCCGCCCGTGCTGCGCCTGCGCGCAGGCGGTGTGCGAGTGTTCACCGGCAACGACAACATCCAGGACGCCTGGTGGCCCTACGGCAATGGCGACATGCTGCAACGGGCCATGTTGGTCAGCTATCGCTCGGGCTTCAACACTGACGAGGAACTGCGGGTAGCGCTGCACATGGCGACCGAAGCCAGTGCCGGGGTGATGGGTAAAAAGGACTATGGGCTGAAGGTAGGCAACGAAGCGAGTTTTGTGCTGTTCAAAGCCCCGAACGCTGCCGCTGCGGTGGCGGCAGCGCTGCATGAACGGGTGATCGTGCGCCACGGCGCGTTCTGGGGCGGGCCTGCGCAGTTGCAACTCGAGGCGTCGCAGTTTGCTGCAGAACTTCGCCGCAGGTGATGTAGGTGATCCCAGGACTAGAACTCCACCTTGCCCCGACCCGCCTTGACATTGCTCCGCCTGGCTTTGCCTTCCAGGCGGCGGGTCTTCGAACCGAGGGTAGGCTTGGTGGGGCGGCGTTTCTTTTCGGTCTTGCCGGCTGTGGTGATCAACTCGGCAAGACGCGCCAGTGCGTCAGCACGGTTCTGCTCCTGGGTGCGGTACTGCTGGCCCTTGATGATCAATACGCCCTCGCCGGTGATGCGACTGTCGCGTAGCGCCAGCAGCCGCTCTTTATAGAACTCGGGCAACGATGAGGCAGGGATGTCGAAGCGCAGGTGCACGGCGCTGGACACCTTGTTGACATTCTGCCCACCCGCGCCCTGCGCGCGGATGTATGTCAGTTCGATTTCGGCATCCGGTAGATGCACGTTATTGGAGATGGTCAGCATGACATGGCCCTTGTAATTGCGCCCATTATCACAGGGTTCTCCGTTCTCCCATAGAAAACCCCGGTTTCTGGATAGGTGTCGGCCGTGCCGGCTTTCCGGCGATGTGGCCCATACTGATTACAGAGCATTGGATTGCTGCCCGCCATAGGCTGACATAGACCGATCAAAACACCCACATCTTGAGCGCTGGAAACACCAGGAAATCAGATTTTCCCTCGTCCTTGTAGCCCATTTCCCAAACATACTCGCACTGCGCTTTTTTCCGTCGCGGCCACTGTAGCTGCGCTCCAGTCTCGGCATGTCGTTGCTCATCAACGATACAGCTTTGACAGGCTGTGACGGTAAATCCCACAGACAGTCTCAGTTTTATGGTGGCTGTGCGTGTGGGCACGCTTGCGTGCGCCGGAGTTTTTCGTGATTTTACCGCCGGTCTGTCAACCCACGTACAGCTGCCCCCCCCCCCGCGACGCAGATGCCCTCAGGAGAAGCGTGAAGATCTCCCGCAGCGTGCGAACCGCTTCGAGGCGCCTCAACCTAAGTAAGTGGTTGTTGAAGAACAGCGGCTTGCCCTTAGCCTTACGCTTCTTGTTCAGCAGACTCGGGGCAGCGATGTCAGCAATGCGCACATTGGCGCAGTTCAGCATTACATCGCCTTGCAGGTACGCCATCACGCAGCCTCTCTTCCCCGAAACGAACGCCCTACGGCCTCCAGCTCGCCACATGCATCTCCCTGAGGTACCAATCGAATGTCCACCCGACGATTTTCTGCGCGACCATTCACGGTGTCGTTGCTGCTGACCGGTTGACTGGCCGCGACACCTTGGACAGCAAAGCAACTGTCCGGGATATCGCCCATACGCTGCATCCAGTCGCGAACAGCGGAAGCGCGGGCACGAGAAAGATCGAGATTCTTGGCTGCATCGCCTCGCGCATCCGCATGCCCGGAGATAACGATCAACCAGCCAGGCTGGGCCTTGATTCCAACCAGTGCATTGACCAGCAGCTTGGTTGAACCCGGCTTGAGTTCGGCACTGCCAGGATCGAACAGGTTCAAGCTGTCGAGTTGGATTGGATCGGACGTAGGGGGTTCTTTGGCTTGCCTGGATGACCACTCTTGCCAACCTAACCACCCCAAGCATGCAATAGTGACCATCAGCAGCAGCAACCACGGCAACACGACACGCTTCTGCGCCGGAGGCTCGACTACAAATGTGTAGGTCGAAGGGGCAGAAACGGCAGCAGCCATTTGAGGCGTGATGGATGGCTCAGCAATCGTCGCCCAGGATTGCAGAGGAAGCGGCATCGCCGCCACCCGGCCTCCTGGCATACGCTGCAGGAGGCTGGCCAGTTGGTTTCGGAAGACCTGCAGCGCAACCAAAGGTGCATGGCCAAGGCGTTCCAAGCGGTGCTCCAGGCGGTTCAACTCGACAATCAGTTCGCTCAACCCCGCCGAACTCGACCTGCCCCACGCCACCATGCGAACCAAGGGATGCAACTGAGTAAACAGCCATGCAATGAGATCGATGCGAGCTGACGCCTGCACTGGCCATAAGCGCGGCCACTCATCGCTCAGTGTAGCGAGCAGCGCCACACCCTCGGTCAAGCCCGTCACACCCGTGCGGTAGCTACGCGCCAGTACGAACGCCACCGCCGTCTGCAGCTCAATCCCGTTCAGCTCGAAGAGTCGCAAAGACAACCCCTCAACTTTTGCCCAGTCCACATCGGGACAGGCGGGGTGCGTGAGCTTGGCCAGCTCACCGTGCAACACCTTGAACTCATCGAAGTTGCCTGGATCCCCACCCAAGCGAACACGCATCCCAAAAAGTGCCGTCATCTGGCCCCCTGTCAGTTCCATTGCACGGGAAGGTAGCCTTCCTGCTTGAGGTGACGCACCACAACCCTGCCTTCGGCGCCGAGTGTGGTCCCAAAGGACGCCCTGCCGCCGCCCTTGATGACCACGTCAAGGGCATAGTCAAGATGGCCAGGGCGAGACTGAGGTATCAGCTGAACGCTCACCTGCGCCAGCCGGGGCTCATAGCGGCGCAACGTGCGGGCGATGTCGTTCATCAAGCCATGTGCTGAAGCCGGTAGCCCTTGCAGCACTGTGCCCATGTCCGGCAAGCCATAGTCGGGCAGATGCGAGAGTGATCCTGCACGGCTGTTGAGAATGCGCTGAATGTTGTCCAGCACCGAGAGGGTCAGCTGGTCATCTTCATTCACCTGGTCCAGCGCTAGCTCACCGCAAAAGTTCCGCAACAGGATTTCGTAAAGAGAAGGACTGGTTTCAGGCATGCAGTCAGCCCTCCACGCGCTGTCGGAGCGTCAATCGGTTATCACCCAGTTCGAGTACTCTGGCCTGATCCGGTTCGAGCTCGTCCCGCTGCAAGACAACGCGCCACGTATTTTCGATAACGTCTGGACTTCGGAACAGCGCAACCACAGCAACATACCGAGCGTCGCCTTGTAGAGGTGTACTCAGCTGCGCCGCCTCGCCGGGCTTTATCACCACCACGCGCTCATCGAGCAGATCATCGCGAAGCACTCGCTCACCTTGACTTACCAGTTCGTCATAGGTGGCGTTCTCCAACGCCTTGCTGTCCTTCAACTGGTAGACCCGCACCAGCACCGGCACCGACAATCCGCTCATCTCTTCGACATCGGTATTTATCGCTGACCGGCCGTTGAGATCCAGATGCAGCGTCTTTACTTGCTTGTAGAAGATCGCTTGGGCAGTAGACGCCGTACCGTCTGCAACCTTTTGTGCAAGGCCACACCCACTCAGTACTGCAACAAGTGTCGATGCCGTGAAGCATTTAAAAACGGTACGCCACATGCTGTACCTCCTTCCTGCAAGGGTTCGGCTGCAGACCTTGATATCGGCCCAGGTTAATCGTGATCGTGTCGTCTTGAGCCGAGGCGAGTACGCCCTCTGCCCGTTTCAACACAGCGGTCATGCCAAGCATCGACCGAGTGCGTCCTAGTACAGGAGCCGGCACCATCTCACGTGGAATTGAGAGCTGCAGCAGCGCTGTACAACGCCACCCCAGATACACTTCAAGCAACACGCGCAGATCGGCAATCAGCCGGCCACCAGGAAGCCACTCACGCGCTTCATCCTGGTCCTCGGTATACAGCCGCAGGCGCAGCTGGCTGTTCGCGTCGTGCCCGACAGCGCCCAACGGCATGCCCTGGCCCAAAGTCACCGGACGCTCTGGTGCAAGGCTGGCGGGCTGCTCAAGCACAACACTCTGCGGCCAATGCCCGGTCACGTGCGTATCCGTGTGTGGCGCCAGCAACTTCACCAACGCACCAATCCCCTCCACGTTGCGCGTGGGAAGACGCATGACGCTAAGCAGGGCCAGAAAACGTGACATCGGTGTGGCGATACGCTCTGCCGTACCGGGAATGCCCAACCCGATCAAGCCCAATAAACACTGTGAAGTGGCATCGCGCCCACCCGGTTCGAACGTTGCCGGGTAGGAGTACTTGCGCCAGATCCGATAGAACTGGGTGAATATTCGATGGTTGAAGATATCGAGGAAGTGCTCCACCGCCTCATGGCCTTCGCGTCGCAGGGCGATATCGTCCAGATAGGCCGTGGGCAAAGGAGAGTTGACGCCATACAAACCCAGCAGCCGGGTTCGCACTGTCAGCGGTCGGTGTGGAGCAGACTCGTCGATTTCAATGGCCTTCAACTCGCCTGCTGGAAATCCCATTCCAGGATCTGGCCGGAACCTGATTAGGTCATCGCCGGGATGTGCAGTGCTGCCCAACGGTGGTTGTTCAGCCAACACCTGCTCCAGCACCTGGCAGAAGCGGTAGACGTTAGCCGTCGACACCTGTTCAGCCAACACATGCACAATGCCCTCGGCCTTCAACCGGGAATACGCTGACTGTGATGTTCGCTCCATCGCAGGCACCTCCCCGTCGGCTGCAAAATCATCGTCAGTTGAGTGCACAAATGAATGTCCGCATACAGAGCGAAGAACCGGCTGAGCATTTCACCAAACAGGCAGATATCCCCCTCGCCTGAAAAGCCATTGCTATCGACCGTCACTTCGATATCCACACCTCGCAGCAAGAAGCCTTTTTCAAATCGCTGAATCAAGTGATGCTTGACGTCAACAATGGCCTCCAAGCGGCGGCGGTTCGTTTCGTTACCCGTCCACTCGTACAAGGCCAACGTGCCACGCAGTACTTCTGCACTGTTGAGCATCGGTAGAAAATTCGACCCCAGATGACTGAGCACGCGCCAGTGAAAACGATCGCGATTCGGCGGGTAGCACGGTAGGGTCGGCGCGGTCAGGTTGCGGACTCGCAAGCCTGCCTGTGTGGACTGCGCCGCAGCGTCGAGCAACGTACTGCGCAATGCTTTTCGCGGCAGCTGGCCATTGGTACCGGTCAGGCGCAACGACAGGCTTTTGCGATTGAGCAATACATCCTTGTCAAAGCCCTCCCCGCCAAGAATCAGCCAAGTGTCATGAAGACCATTGGCGCCGCGTCTCAGGCGGGTATGAAAATAGCGCTCGGGGGCCTCATCGCGAAGCATCCCCCCTTTGTGACGAAAGCTGCTGAACGGCACGTAATCCTGACGAACGCTGTCTTTCGCTCCAGAAACCTTGTCTACCGAGTAGATCTCTGTATGACCGTCCTGCAAGCGCATTGGGCGAAGCAAGTATTCATTCTGCAACGGGTCCAAGATGAGTGGATCGGCCTCTAGTGCAAATAAGTTGATCACGGGGACCGCGTGCAAACGAATGTGCTCTTGCGTCGGCGTAAACGTATGCGACCAGGGCTCACTGAGTACTACTTCAAGCTCGAACCACGGCGCGTGCGCAGGCAGCACGAGCGATTCCAGGCCGCAGAGCGTCACGAACATGAACTTCTCGCGGAACGTAAAGTACTCCAGCAACAACTGATAACCGCTGAAGGCGCTGTCGCCTTTAGGCCAAAGGCGATCATCGTCCGCAAACCCCTTTGGCTTGAATTGCCCCGCAAATGCCTTGCGCTGCGCCGCGCCTGGCAAGCGCACATGCAGCGCCTGCACGTTCAATGTCAGCGCCTGGTGCAACCCACTGGCAAGCGCCGCGTCGGCATTCAGATACAAGGGAATGTACGCAAGATCGAGTTGATCCCAGTCGGCCAGTGCTCCACGCGCGAAGCGTAGGCGTAGAACTGCACGTCCATCGGGCTCATGGTCAAGTCGCACGGTTTCCAGATTGAGCGGCCGTAGCGTCAAATCCTGCGTGGTGGAGTAGCGGCAGCGGGTACGGTGCTGCCCCACCGGCTGTGACAGCACCTGAAAGCCTCTTGCGACCTCCTCGCTGCCCTTCATCTGATTGACATCTGGCATCAGCTCGACGATGGCCAGCGATGGGATGGTACGCAGGTAATGCGGCCACAGCAGGCTGACCAGCCCCTCCGTCAGCTCAGGCAGGTCATCGTCCAATTTCTCACGCAGACGCCCCATCAAGAACGCAAAGCCTTCGAACAAGCGCTCCACATAGGGATCTTCAGCGCCGGGTTTATCCAGGTTGAGCTGCGCCGCCCGATCCGGGAAAGCTTGGGCAAACTCCTTACCTGCTTCCCGCAAGTAGCGCATTTCAGCGTCGAAGTAACGCAGGGTTAGGTTGTCCGTAGTCAAAACAGATTCCTGATCAAAGTGAATTAACTGCACAGGATTGCAGCGCGTACCGGGTCAATGGATACGAGTGCTGCCAACTGGTGTTCCATTTGCCGCGCCAGCGCAGGCCGGTCTGCGTCGTTGCGCTGGGCCTTCAAACGCAGCAGCTTGAGTAAACGCGCCTTGACCTCGAAGAGCAGGTCGGGCTCCCAGTCGGCAAATGTGTGGCGTTGCGCGGCAGCGTCCAGCTCAGTGAACAAATGAATGGCCAGCTCGGCCTTGCCGCACTGTTCGGCCACTCGCGCCATCAGCAAACGCAGTAACCAACGTTGCCGCCCGGTCTGCACGTCTGGACGGCTCGCCAGCCACGCCAGCGCGTGCTCCACGCCATTAGCATCCGCTTGCGCCAGTGCCTCGGGCTCCAAGGCGAATATTTCGCATGCAGCCGCCGACGATGCGGGGGCCGCTGTGGGCAGCCATTGTTCTGGGCGATTACCGCTGACCTGCTGGTTGATCCACTCACGCGTGGCTTCATCGGCGAATGGCGAGCCATCGCTCCAACACAGTAACTCCACGCCCGGCAGGCGTTGCAGCAGCATGCCCAGATCGTGTTTGACCACATCCGCCCAGCTCTTGGAGGGTTCAGCTGATTTGCTCAGGGCCTGATGGAGATACCATTGCAAATCCAACCAGAAGTGGTTGACGCCTTCGGCATACATTTGCTCGACCTGATCAATCAGCTCGTTCCAGCTTTGCTGCAAGTGCAAGCGCTTGAGCTGAGCGCGATACTCGCCGCGAGGCGGTGCCAGACGGGTAACCCCCGGCGCAGTTTGCGGCGGCAGTTGATGCACGGTGTCCCAACGCAAACTCTTCATCAGCCGATGCGCCGCCAACCACCCTTCTGGTTGATCACGTAGATAGCTGGCTAGCCCTCTACCACTGTCCAGCAGATCTCGGCCCGACTTTATGGGTGTTGGGCTCGGGCCTGCCGTCCTACTGTCTACGGGTGAATCACTGCCAGTCTGAGGGACGATTGCATCGACACCTCCCGACACAGCGAGTCGGGCAGTGAGGGCACCGTACAACGCGTCCAGTCCTGGCCGTTGGTCTTCAGGCCAATGGCTGAAGCCGTGCTCCAACCATACCAAAGCAGCCACCGTTCGCTCGGTTTCAGCCTTGACCACCTGTGGGTACAGCGACAGGCTTGCCAGGACCCTGCTGCCGGCAAGCCACTCCAAGGCCATCTTGCGGCTGTTGCCACGCACAGGCAGGATGCCGTCGGCATAACGTTCCATTAACGCTGCCAACAAGTTCAAGCCATCCGCCAAGCCTGCCTCACCGTCCCGGTGCAAGCGTGCCCAGAGGTAGTAAGTGGCAACGCGAAGGTCTTTACACGAGTGCTGGAGCAGCTTCTGCCCCAGTTGCGCCACCAGCTCCACATCCGCCCCGGAAAGCTTGTTGACCTCCTCGCGCATACGCTGGAAGTCGTCGTCATAAACCGGATCCTCGCCTACGGGCGCGTCATCACGGATGGGGGGCAACCAGGTTTTCCAGCACTCGCTGTGCTCGCGCGCCACGGCCAGTGGCTCGCAACCGGGTAAACAGCTTTCGATCAGGCTTTTCAGACTCATTCGATGCCCCCATTCTGCGCGTACTGCGGCGTGTTACGGCCATCGACCAGAAAGATCTCTCGCGGCAAGCTGAACCCTCGCAATTTGAGCAGCGCAAGCGGGCCTTCCCCCAACTCGGTGCGCAAGTGCCAAGTGAGGCGCAAACCATCTGGCGCATCCAACACGACCCGGAAGCGGCTATCGCCGTCGTCCAACGCCGTGACATTGGCCTGCTCCAGCAGACGAATCAGTCCCCAGGTGCCCTGGTAGTCCGCAAAGAGACGTTCGCCGGTGTAGACACTGCTCCACGTAAGGCTGATGCCGGGATGGTCACCCTGCCCGGGCCAGTGAAAGCGTTGCCAGCTTTCTCGCTGGTTGAAGTAATGGTGCTTTTCACCATTGAGCACGAACGTGGTCTGCACCACATCACGCACAGGTTTGCCTTGCAGCTCGAAGCTCAAGCCCATACCGCCATCGGTGTACAACACATCGGCCAGACGACTGAGCTGATTGATCGCTGTCAGAAAGTCCGGGTTGAAACGCAGCCCCTGGCTTTGCCGCGGGTCTGCCACCCAGCGGCTACCTTCTTTTCGTAGAAGCCCCGTGAGCTGCTGGGCCAGAAACTGTTCGATCCGCCCGGAGTCGGCGCGGATCATCTGCCCCAGCATGGGCAACGAGGCGCCACTGCTGGTGGCCGCGAAGGGATACCGGCCGCTGAAAGCACCCTGCCACTCGTCGACGATCGAGCGCTGCCACGCCCTGTTGAGGCCTGCCGACGACGGCTGCAGAATCTGTTGCCAGGCCTGATCCAGCGGCTGCACGAAGAGCGTATTGGCAGCCGCGCCCCAGTCGGCGCCCAGGCTGGCGGCGATCAGGTTGCCATAGGCCTGGGTATCGGTCAGGTCCACGCTTTTACCTTGGAATACCGTCTGCGCCAAGGCCTGGATCATTGCTTCAGGATCGGGCGCATTGACCACCTGCTGCAGCTTCAAGCGCACGCCGGTAACCCGCGTGAGGAAGGTTTGCAGGCTCAAACGGTCATCGCCCGATCGCCCTTCCGCCTCCTTTCCCAGCAACGCCATCAAGGGGCCAAAGGTGCTGTCGAGCGGGCCGTTTGGTGTTTGGGGAAGTTGATCGACTATCGGCGCTGCTTTTTGCCCCACCAACTTCTGTGCGGATTCAATCAGGGAATCGGCCAAGGCCTGGCCACGAACGCCTGCCTGGCCCTGGTAACTCAACGTGTTCATCAGGGCGATAAATGGCGACTGACGCACATCGCTCATCAGCGTCAACTGTGCAATCACATCGCTCAGGCCATGGCTCTGCTGCCAGCGCAGGCTGTTGAGGAAGCCCAGCCAGGCACTGCTGTAATCCTGGAAGTAGCGCGTGGTCAACCGCTCGCTGAGTTCGTCGGGGCTCAGCTCCTTTGCAATGTCGTTGGGGTTGTCGCTGAGCACCCAGTCGATCTCTTCGCGGCGCGTCTGCGCCGCCTCTTCAATGGCTGCACGTACCCGCCCTTCCCACGCTTGGCGGGTGAACACACCGGGGACTTGTGCAGCACTGGCGAACAAGGCGGTTGCATCGGTGTCGCCGACCATCTGTTGCAAGCCCAACGCCGGGTAGTGGTTCGCCGCGGTGTCGAGGACCTGCTGGTACAGGCTGTTTTCAGCGTTTCGCTGACCCAGTGCACACAGCAGCACCTGGCGCGTTTGGGCGATCAACCTGAGGTCGGCCTTGATCGCCCAATCCGGGTGATCGGGCAGATGCTGGCCGTAGAACGTCCACAGTGCCGGTTCGGCAGCGCCCAAGGTCTCGGCCAAGAAAGCCGCATCGGCTTTTTCCGGGCGCGCCAGCATCAGATAGGCTTTGAGGTAGTTGTACGTCAGCTGGGCCCGCTTGGCGCGCTGGGGACTCGCCGGAGGCAAGTTGACCAACGCTTTGAGCCGTTTTTCCAGTTCAGAGACGGCGGGGTCACGGAGCAGTTGGTTATTGGCCTGCGTATAGAGCGGCCACACCGCTTCGCGCAGATCGTGGGACCGGTTCAGGCCAAAACGCTGGTACCACGGTGCGCCGTGTTCTGATCGATAGTCCAGGCGGGAGAGTTCGCGTACAAGCTCGCCCAGTGCCTGTTGAGTGTCGGTGCCTGTTACAGGTTGCTGAAGCGCCCTGTACGCCACCGCTATCTGACCGACCTCGGCACGGTTGCTGGCAAACGACAACAGCAAGCCGATGCCCCAGATGGAAGCTAGGCCCAGCGCAGAAACGTAGGCGACTCTGCCTGGGTGCCAACCCAGTCGTCGGGCTCGGGCAGAGCGATCGCTGAGGATCCCTGACCATGCAGGGTCTTCTGGCCAGTGATGTTCAATTGCCGACTCCGGTTCTGGTCTCTGAACTGGCAAACTGAACCACACGCCACGGATCTGGATGCCACGTGTGCCCATTCCTGAGAGGGACTCAATCAGGCGATACCATTGTGCAGCACCGTCAATTTGCAAGTCGCGAGCAAGCCGAAGTAAGAAATCGTGGGCCATGTGGTTCTGCATCTGCGCCAAACCTTGTTCGCGTAGCGAGTGCTGCAGGGCGCCCAAATGCTCTTCCCAATGAACTGCGGCCCGCCGAGTGGGAAGCAAACAGCCAACCGCCTCGATGTCGCGCCCCGACTGGTCCCATTGGCTTTCACAGATTTGCCACACATGCACAGGCAATTGCCTGCCTAGATGACAGCTCATATCCTGCAGATGATGAATGCTCGCCCTCATGTAGGCAGCGTCGTCGACCATGCGGTCGCTCAGCGCCCAAACGACACCATCAATACCGCGCCAGCGAAACTGCCGTTGCCATTCGTCGAGCAGGACGGTGTTCAGACTGGAAATAAGACTGCCACCGTACAGAAGTATAACTGCCCGCCCTTCCAACCAATGCTCATCGATCAACCTTGGCGCAACAGAACTGACGGGAGGAGTTTCGCCAACCACCAAGAACAGACGCACCTTGAAACACCATGACCAACCATATTTATGACGGAGGCACTCTCGTATTAGGCTGATATTGTCTATCGACATGCCATGCGACGTACGCTTCACTTCTGACCTACTGTCTGCCTGGGGTTGATCTACAGAAGAGTGACGGCGATAAGTTGACCCACCAACGCGACGCCCTAATACCAGGAGAACTCCTCCAGACAATACCACCACAGCAGCAGTCAAAAAGAACAACCACGTCAACTCAACCACTCTATCAGATAACAAGTCTACCCCTCCAAGACAACCTCAGAACACCACCAACGCAAAGATCGTAACGACAGCAATGAAAGGAATTACCCCAAGCACCCACATTGCTATTGCGAGCATCTAAAGACTTAGACCGAATTTGGCGAAGCTGGTGTCACTGCGCAGTGGCAAAAGAGCGAATCATCAGAGCCACCAGTAATAACAAATTGCGCTCCCGCACTCAATTTAATACTCTCCGATGCGAGCGAAATCGCCAACCAAGGGGCTGCTTTACCTGCTGACCCAAGCAATGAATCTAAATCGTGAAATTTCTTTTTTTCGGCTCCAGCCCCGCTCAAGCTTGTTAACGCCATTGTCACCAGGCTATCGTGATATCGGTCAACTCCCGATCGCCAAACATGCTCAATCGAGCACGCATTTATAGGTACCCACTCCAGCGCCTGCTGCACAGATAAATCGACATCCGAATCAGGGGCACGCAAAAATTCCGGTCGATGCAGACAAGCTATTGGATGTAATGACGGTACCGGACTGCAGCTACCTAATAGCAGGCCCACCACTACTTCAGCTGTATCTCTCGGTTGTTCCGGAGCAAATTGAAATGCAACAATCAAGAGCAGCGAGTTATCCTCGACCCCTCGATCAAGCCATTGATTCACGGCCACTAATCCGGCATCGCTGATAATTTCCGTAGACTGACGAACCCCTGACTTGCACCATACGCTCCGCCATATACGGTGTAAAGTTGCCTCTGTTATTTGACTGTCACCCTCTACGAGCACCTTCAGAGGGATGTCATCAGCCAACCCCTCTAAGACCTGTGCAAGATCAGTCAACACTTGCTCGAACGCCTGCAGCAATATTTGCTCTGGATCGGCATTACCATCCCCGTCTATGCAGCTATGGCGTATTACATTCCCTCCAATCCTAAATGGCTGGCTTTTAATAGCTCTAACGCCCGCCAGAAGTTTACTGACCTGGCCTTCCGCACTTACACCTTGACGTCTTAAAGCCGTATAGGCGCTTGTGCCCCACACCTGTAATGAACGCCGACCAACTTTATATTTTTGTTCCAAGTCCTTCGTCCTAGCCTCATCCCACCCATCAGCAACCCGAACGTAACTCGCATAAATAATCACCCTAGTGGAAATTGCCATCACCCAAACCAGAACAGGGGTACCTAGGGCTACCTGCCAAATCCCTCCTGCATCTACAGGTGGCGCTTGACCGACAAACAATATTCCGCCCATCAACCCCAAGAGCATAAACAGCAGCAACATTCCAAGCCAAATCGACCATCTTGGGGGGCTCGGCCGTCGCGCCTCTTCATAAACTTTCTGATTTTTAACTGCCATATTCGGCCTTCGATGGGCACCGCTGTGGAGGCGATTGTGCGTAGGTCTCATCCCTGCGTTGTTCAGGTGTCACGCCACCCGCCGTATTTTTGTCTCCAACCCTGACAATCCCAATCACGAAATATTCCCCATACAGCGTACTTGAGCTCATCAATTTCCAGGCTCACCCTGTAAAAAGTCCGAGGCGCAGAAGGAGTCGCTGCACAATCTATAACGAGTAAGCGAAATGACTCGACCGAAGCTGTCGACCCGGCCGAACCACTCAATTGAAAAACCATACTCATCCCATTTCACTGATGAATAATCATTATCCTGCCGTTCCTGACCTGAGTTTTGGCTCGCTAGCGAGACCGAGTGCAGGCAGCTGCTTACTAATATACGACTACTCACCTTAGACGAAGATTCATATAACTGAAGCCAGACCTCATCTCCAGAACCACAGAACCCATCGGGCCGTACTGGGTTCGAGGCACTCACTTGGAATATAGACAGGTACTCTTTGTCACTTACACGATGCAGATTCCCATCAAAATAGACCCCTTTTACTCCTACGGGAACGCTTAGGACATATTCGCTTCCATTTTTGGCTCTCACCATCACCTGCCCATCCTTGGCATCAATCCAACGGACCTCGCTGGCGTACACTCCGGCAACCCAAAAGGTATTGAGAAAAAAACCAATCAAACTTAGCCATCGCTTATTTATCAAGAACGTGATCCGCATAACACACCCCACTGTACTGCCAGGGATGATCCTTGGTTTGGCCTTTCCCACCGTCCCGATACTTATCTTTATCCCTTTCCCGAAGCTCACTCTCAGTTCTTCCCTTATTCTTTTCTTTATCCATAGACCAACCAATATTTCCCGCATTTGAATCACAGAGAATACTTTTCTTTCTGACCCAGACCTCTGCAACACTATCCCACTGATGATAGGACCCACCATTCCAACGACTAAACACCTCATGCTGCAACTGATCATCCGTGTAAGCCCGCCCCTGCTGACCTAGATATTTTTTTGCCGCAAAGACCTTATCTTTGTATATGCCCGACCCGCCTAAAATGTTTTCCTTCCAACTCCAAGCCTGCTCATAAGTAGGCGCTGGATTCGTCATCTGTGTAATACCATAACCTTTATCAAAGGCGACAATTGGCTCCCCATCAAGATTAATGAAGTGCTTACTTCCCGTTTCCTGTTCCAACAGCTTCTCAAACCCATCCATGTCATCCAAATCGCCCACGTACGCAGCAACTGCTTCCTTGGACGGGTTCTTCCCCTTGATTATCACAGATCGTTTAATACTGTTCCCACCAGAGACCACCGTAACCGTCAACCTCCCTCCTAAAACCTCTCCATCCAACTCTGCAATCCAAATTTGACTATTGCTAGTGAACGATCCTGACTTCTTAAATTCCTGCAAGGAACTGGCTTTCCTTGCCCGTTCTTTTAGCCCACTAACTTTTGCATTCCATTCCACTTCCCACGACCAGCTCAAAGGCAAGGCACCTTGCACTCTCACCTCAAATGTAATCTCTGGAAACTCTGCTTGGTCTGAAATATAAAAACCGTCATTCTCACCTGGACTAACCCATGAGAGCCCATTCGCCGTCGAGATAACTTTCACAAGGCTTTCCGCACCTGAATTGCTGCTCACCGCCCCCTTGATTTCTTGCATACCACCACCCTAGATAATGCTGCCAGACTCAATTAAAAACCAACTCAACCCATACCCGACACTTCACTAACAAACCATTTATCCAGACTCGTACCCATCGCTCAGCAGAGGCCTTATTCATTCATCCAATAACACTACTCGCCAGCTTCCGACCGGTGTTCGAGCTCACGACCAAAAACCAACGACAACTTTTCTGCCTTGAGAGTTTTTACACGCTCGGTACGGCCCTGGCTGTCAGTTCTTCCCAGCCAAACCTTTCCAGATTCACTGGTGACCTTATACGGAACACCAATCATTGCGGACTGGCCATCCTCTTCAAAAATCTGGAACTGCTCGTCAAACTCTTGTAGAGCCCCTACTGACGCAGGTAACTTTAAGGAATCTACACCTTTAGAAATTGCATCCATATGCTCAAAACAGGCGGACTTAATGATATAGTCCCCCTCAGTGCCGGATTCAATACTGCACGCCTCTATCGCTATGTAACTCCCACCGGCATTGAGCGTAATCTTCTTTTTCGCAGTGATCCGGACTTCATCTTCAGTACTAGAAATGTCCAGACCATGCCGTGCAATTAGCGACAAGGTATCGTTCTGCGCCTGGATACTGACTGGCCCTTGGTTGGCAATGAGCTTGATGCCCAATTTGCGCACGAACAGACTGAGTCCCTGTCCTATTCCAACAAACAAGCGTTTGACCACGCTCATATCGGCCTCGCCGCCGGCGTTGAGCATCAGGTTCTTTTGCGCCGCCAGCTGAAGATGACCACCACTGGTAATCGAGATCCCTTGAGGCGCACTGAGCAACAGCACCGAGGATTTCAGCTTTTCCAGATCTTGCTTAAGCAGGTCCAACTGGGCTTGGACATCCGCAGGCTCCGCCTTACACGCCTGCGCATCTACCGACAGCCCTTCCAACTGCTCTTTGGCCTGGTCCAGTCGCTCTAGGGCCGCGGCCATTTCGAGCATGTTTCCCTTGGCCCCAGGCTGTGCATCGGCGCTGATGAAAATCCCGCTTCCACCGCGCATGGCGACATGCCCATCGGTGCGCAGCTCTGCCCCCCCACCTCGTGGGTTACGCTCAGCGTCGACCACGTGCCCCAGATTGAGCTGGCTCTTGCCACTATGCTCGGTACTGAGCTTGATGTGCTCTTGGCCGCGCGTATCGTCCATGCGCAACTTGTTGTTGGCCGGGGTCCGCAGCACATTGCGTTTGTAGTTGCGCAGCGTCACGTGGTCGGGATGTTCACTGTCGTGCAAGGCATAAGCGATGTAGGGGCGGTCCGGATCGCCTTGCTCAAACGCCACCGCCACTTCGGTACCGCAGATCAACGGCAAGTGCAGGCCATGGGTGTCACCCGCGTAAGGCCGTGCCAGTCGTAGCCAGACACTCTCCTCGCCTGCACGCCAGGTGTCCCGGTCAAACAGGAAATTGACCCGGTAACGTCCCTCCATATCGATATGGCCGTAGGAATCGTTCTTTTGAGTACTGGTAACTCGCGCCGGCACCGTACCGGCGATCTGTGGCTTGCCCAGCAATCTGGGCCGAAAGCCTATCGACTCCGAATAGGGAATCGCGTCGAACCTGGCTTCCAAGCTCCGGTCGCGTGCTGCCTCGACGGTCAAATGTGTAATGACCACCCCAGGCTCGAACACCTGTGGTGCCCCGTCAGAGACCGTCAGCACTTGCCCTGGGGCAAGCGTTACGCTGCTGCTGACGCCATTGCAACGCGTCTGGTCGTTGAGAAAGCGTTCATGATTCAGGCGCGCATAGAAGTAGCCACTTTCGCTGAGCAGGTCCTCATCTTGGTCAATGGCGTCACCCAGCGCGGCATAGGGTTCACCGTAGTGATAGCCTTCGCCGTAAGTAGTGGTGGCCCCCCGGCTGTGATCAACCTCACCATCCAGGAAAGCGGCCGCGTCCCGGTGGTGATAAGCCCGCACATTGATGTGCTGCTCCACCACCTGATGCTCAACTTGGAGCGCCCATACGCCCTCCTGCCCATTGCTGGTCAAACCCGACAGCGGGCGATGTGGCAGCGTGAGTCCAAACTGGTAATGGCGTTGATGGTCGTGAAACTCGACCACATCGATGGAAAGGTGATCATCGTGGGTAAAGCGATACCAAATGCCGACCTCCGCCAGCAGACGGCTGATGAAGGCCAGATCGCTCTCACCGTACTGCATGACCTGTTCACGCTTGGGATACTCGCGCGCCAGGTCAAACAAGAAGTGCTGCCCTTCGAACTGGTGGCGACTACGGAGAACACTTTCAACGATTTCCGGCACCGACTGATGCTGGTAGATCCGGTACTGCTTGCCACGCCCGAGCAATGCCAGGTGCGCTTCGAGTGTGACTTGGTAGCGGGCTTCGTCCCGGGAACCGGAGACACGCTTGAAACCGGTGATCACGCCATGCAGCGTACGTGAAGCAGCGTTGATCATTGAGAGCTGGACGGTGGGTTGAGACTTGCCCAGATAAAAGCTGGCATCCTTCCCGAGGATCTGCGCAGCCTCGATATCCTGCTCCGGGGAAGTGAATGCCACGGTGTACTTGAACGGTTTGCTCAGCCACTCTTCACCTTTGAACGACAGTACATCAAGCTCAACAGCAAGCTGGTTGACTTTAAGATGGTAGTGGTTATGGGTGAAACCCATTATTGGCTTCGACATCATCAAACCCCCTCGGCAGCCGCCACGGCTGCGTGGTGTTCATCTGCAAAGCTCAAGCTGATGCCGGCGTCTTCGCAGTATCCAAGCGTCACGGCTTGGGTTGGCTGTCCGAGCGCTTGGCGCTGGAGTAACTGCTGACTGAGCACCGGCAGGATCTGTTGATTGAGCAAGCTATCGATATTGCGAGCGCCGGTATCGGGCAAAAGGCAGGCGGCGACCAGCGCTTCGTAGAGCGAGTCATCAACCTCACATTGCAGGCCGTAATGACGCAGCAAGCGCTTGGCCACTTGATCGAGTTTGATGGCGACAATGCGCTTGAGTGCATCGGCCCCCAATGGGCGGAAGATCAATGTCTGGAAGCGAGCCAACAGTGCAGCATGGAAGTGCTCGCGTAACACGGGACGCAATAGTTCATGCAGTGCCGCTTCCTCAATGCCTGGCTGCCGCTCGATACTACCTTGCAGCAGGTCGCTTCCCAGGTTCGAAGTCATGAGGATGACCGTGTTGCGAAAATCGATCTCCCTTCCTTCTCCATCACGCATGAAGCCGCGGTCGAACACCTGATAGAACAGGTTGAGTACATCACGGTTGGCCTTTTCGACTTCGTCCAGCAACACCACGCTATAGGGACGCTGGCGGACGGCTTCGGTGAGTACGCCGCCCTGGCCGTAACCCACATAACCCGGCGGCGAACCCTTGAGTTGGCTGACGGTGTGCGCCTCTTGGTACTCCGACATGTTGAGGGTGATCAAGGACTTCTCGCCACCGAACAGACTGTGGGCCAGTGCATGCGCCGTCTGCGTCTTGCCGATGCCACTGGTACCGACCAGCAGGAAGACAACCATCGGTGCCTTGTCGTCAGTGAGGCCCGTTCGGGCGGCGCGCAACCGTTGGGCAAGTGCAACCAGCGCCGGGTCTTGACCAACAACACGCTCGGCCAACTGATCTTCCAGGTTCAACAAGCTGGCATGTTCGTCTTTCAGCAGACTACCGAGAGGCACGCCCGTCCAGTCTGCGATCACCTCAGCCACACTGCGTGCGCACACATCGAGGGACAGCAGTGGCCGACTCCCCTGCACGTAGCTGAGGTGTTCTTGCAGCTGAGCGCAGACAGTTGTATCAACCTGCTCGCTCTGGCGAGCATTGAGCAGCTGGTGGGTGAGGTCGAGTTCTTGTTGGTACTGCAGCTCCAACGCGGCTTGCTGACTCTCCAGCTGCACCAGCTGGGTAGTGATCTTCGCCAAGCGAGATTCATCCGTAATACCGGTAAGCTGCGCGTCCTCTTCCAGCGCCACCCTCTCTGCCGTGAAGGCCATTTTCTGCGACTTCAGCTGGACCAAGGCCTGAGGTTCGCAGTCCAAGCTCATGCGAACACGCGCGCAGGCGGTATCAATCAGATCCACAGCTTTGTCCGGTAAACGGCGCCCGGTCAAAAAACGGCGAGACAAGCTGACCGCCGCCTGCACCGCAGCATCTTGAACATGCACACCGTGGTAGCTGGCATAACGCGCTTTGAGCCCTCGCAGCATCACACAAGCATTGGCATCATCCGGCTCATCGACCTTGATCATCTGGAAGCGACGCTCTAACGCCGCATCGCGCTCGAAGTACTGCTTGTATTCACTCCAAGTGGTGGCAGCGATGGTGCGCAGCTCGCCACGCGCCAGAGCCGGTTTCAGCAGATTCGCCGCATCTGCGCCCCCTGCCTGATTGCCAGCACCGATCAAGGTGTGCGCTTCATCGATGAACAGCAGCACCGGCGTCTCTGACCGCTGGACGGCATCAATTACGTTCTTCAGCCGTTGCTCGAACTCGCCTTTGACCCCTGCGCCCGCCTGGAGCAACCCTAGGTCCAGAGTACGGATACACACCGGTTTCAAGCTATCGGGGACATCCCCGCTGGCGATGCGTAAAGCAAGCCCCTCGACCAGAGCGGTTTTTCCAACACCTGGATCGTCAACAAGGATAGGGTTGTTCTTGCGCCGACGGCTCAGCACATCGATCATTTGACGGATCTCATCGTCGCGGCCGAACACCGGGTCGATTTGCCCCGCTGCTGCCTGGGTAGTGACGTCATGGCTAAACTGATCGAGGACAGCGACTGATGCTTCGTCCCCCTTCAAGACGACTGCCGCCTTAGCCTCTCCTGACACTTCTGGCTTGAACAGTGATGTCTGCCCCGGTTGACGCTCTTGCGAGTCAAACTCAAGCAGCGTTTCCATTTGCTTGAACTGCGTCGGACCGACGCTCAATAGAGACCAGGCGGCGGAACATTTGAGCAAGTTAGGCGTTTCAAATAACGCCCCCAGCAAGTGAACGGATCGCAATTGCTCACAGTCACGATCCAGCGATGCCAACAACCAGGCATTGGTGATCAGCTGCTGCACCTCACCGCTCAACTGAGGTTTGCTGAGAACGCTGCGCGGCAATGTATGGAAGTGGTCAAGCAGCCCTTGCCAGATGGCATCCATATCCCACTCGTATCGGCGGGCGAGGACCACGAGATCGCCCTCGCCCTGCTCAAACAACTTCAACAGCCAATGTTCAACAGTGATATAGCTGTGCCCACGCGCCTGACAAAGTGAAGCCGCTGCCGTGAGTGCCTGGGTACAGTAGGCGTTGAGCCGGCGAAGCAGGCGGGTAGGATCGTGTGCCATACAGGGCATCCTTGTCGTCAATAATCAACATGCCGCCACAAGTGCGAGCGCATCTGAATAGCTGAGGTGTATTTGGCTGAACGCCCGCGCACGGACGCTCAACCCAAGACGCTGGAGGCTGTCAACCAACCTCGGTTGACAGCCAGGTTTCATCCAGCGGCAGCGGCGCTAGGGCGTTCATTCCAGGAGTCTGAATGGATGATGTTGCCATCCTTGAATGCCCAAGTAATTTTTTCGTAGCGCAGCTCGACTAGTTCCAAGTGATTGTGTTTTTCTTTCGCCGGATCTTTGACATCGTGCATCTTTGGCGCAACTTTCACGACCTTGACGTTTTCCAGTTTGGTGTTGAAATACTCCACCTCCTGCCCGGCATCATTAATCTTGTACCATTTAAACTCCGCCTCTTTAAGCGTCTGCCCAGTCGTCACGGCCTTGTAGAGATAAGGAGAGGAGGCGTCTATCTCCTTGGTAAAAACAAAAGGCGTATGGATACGCGTACCCGTTAATTTGCCGGTATTGTTATCGGTAGGGATATACAAATCATGATCTTGACCGACCACTTCAACACTACCCTCACGACCCTTTACATCCACCGAGCCTTTGATATCGGCTCCACCATCGTCTTTCAGCCACAGATAAACAGGAATAGCCATTTAGAAGCTCCTCATTTCAAGCTTTGGGAGTCGCAGAGTGCGACTTGGGTTGCAGTCCTGAGGCCGTAGCCGAGGGCTGACAAGCCCCCGCCTCCGGCACCAGGCGAATTTCAACTCGGCGATTAGCCGACCGTCCTTGTTCCGTGTCATTACTTGCAACGGGCTCGCTTGCACCCAAGCCTTGAACTGCGAAGCAGTTGCTGGGTATGTCACCCATGTGTTGTATCCAGTCATGAACCGCCGCCGCGCGTGTTCGCGACAAACGCAAATTCTGTTCGTCATTACCCGTCGCGTCCGTATGGCCCGTGATCACGATCAACCAGCCTGGCTGGGCCTTGATGTCTGCAAGTGCATTCACCAAAAACTTGGTCGATCCTGGCTTCAACTGCGCGCTACCACTGTTAAAGAGCGACAGGCTGTCCAGGCGAACCGTGCGTGGCTTGTCAGCCACTCCCTGAGGCATCGTCGGGATGTGATGGCCGTTGATTGCGGCCAACAACGAAGGACGCAGCCTTTCGCCCTGATAGAGCCCGATCCCGAACGACCACGGTTCCCCTTGGCGATAGTAGCGGTCCAGTCGCTGCGCCTCCTGGCGAAGCACCATCAGTGCCTCCTGGCGTTGCGATACTTTGTCCGAATCGGGGCTCAGCGAAGCCGTGCTGTAGCGTCGCAAATCATCGGTGACCTGACGGATCAAGAGCGTGTTCTGCCTCGCCGAACTAATCAGCGCAACGCAAGCCGTCAGTACGAACAACCAGACTCCAATCACCACAGCCCTGCTTCGCCGACTGTGTGGAGTACTGCCAGGCAACACATGGAGCAGTGCATCAGGAAAGGGTAACGACGCGTTTGTATGTTTAGGCCCACTACCTGCGAAGGCAAGGCCAGTCCGCTCCTGTAGCCAACGGTGCCAGAGGTTGCCATCACGCGCGCCCTCAGACTTGGGACAAAATGCAACCGCAACGGCGTCCGCTGTTACGATCCCCTCGCGGGAATTAGGTTTGCCAATTTCCGGCAAGCACGCTTGATCCAACCAACCCACAGCAGCGCTCAACTGCACCGTGGTTCGGAATCGATCAGCCTGGTTCTCAGGTTCTGTGCCCCTGCGCTCCCATTCGGACAGCGTCAGGCACTCACCCACCTCACGCGCTCGCACACTTGATGCTTCAGTTTCCCAGCTGAACCAGGGCGACACCCCAACTGCGCTCGGGAAGTAGCCCACAATCAGCAGCGGCAGCGGTCTACCTCGCTTGCGCAATATCGCAACCTGATGGCACAAGCTTTGTATCTGGTTCGCAAGCACTGCGCCGTCATTATGGGCACTGGGATTGACCAGCCACATGACACTGAGCTGCCCCTCCCACTCTGGCCGCTCCAGCAGCAGATCGGCCACGGTTGCGGACAACTTCAAGAGATCGGGCACTGGCACATAACACCCCTCCACTGTTACCCGTGGCGCCAACTGCTCAGCAGACGAGGCCCCAAACAGCTCAGCCAAGCAATCGCCGACCGCTAGAACGACAGGATGACGATACGAGCCAGCAGGCAGGCGGACACCGCCGCCCCACTGCAACGGTGTACGGTTCTTGGCAGCACGCTGAGTCCGGCGCCAGCCCAACACCAGCAAGGCAGTGACTACCAGAGTAGCGATGGCTTGAACCTCTACAGCCAGCGGCAACGTGGCAATCAACAACCAGGACAGCGCACCGGCCCATAGCCAAAGCCCCTGTTTGTGTACCTGCGCCATTGCGCTCATCTCTGCACCGGCAAGAGCGAGGCCACTGCCTCACCTAACGCGTGATCAAGCGCCCACCAAGCACCTACCAACAGAGCAGCTGCCATCACGATGTGAAGCAGAGGAGATCGCAACCAACCCCACATCGGCATCCGTGGGCCACTGCCTAACTGAACGACCAGCGACTGACTTGTATCCAGAGGCGGCACTTGCGCGGAGATGGCAGTCAACAACTGCTGCCGCTCCGGGTGGTTTGCCTCTCGGTAGCGCCCCAGGAATCCAAGCATCAGGACTCGATGAAATACTGTGAGTACGCAAGGGGACACAGAGGCTTCCTGCAGCGCAGAGCGCATATCTTCGTAGAGCGACTCCCCCGCCTGATGGCTGCTGAAAAACCTTGCCTGTAAGGTCTCCATCGCCCAATCCTCATGGGCACTGCCTTCGGCGCGGGCAAGTACTGTTTCGTCCAGAAGCGCACACTGCGCATGACTGATCAGATCGACGCTGCGGCGGTCCAGACCCTCCTGCTGAAGCATGGCTCGTACATGCTCGACATCAGCCACGCACCTTGACCACAGCTGCGGACTACTGTGCGCATCGGTACCGTGTCGCAACTCGACAACCAACAGATAGGTGTCCTGCAGCAACGCGTCGATGTCCACCTTGGCTGCGGTGTGCTTCTGCACTGTGCGACTCATGAGCGAAGCACCGCGAACAATTCGAGCTGGACACCCTGAAACACACTCGGGACATAGAGGGCACAGACCCCATCAGCCAGCATGGCGCGGCCCTTTGCATGGCTGAGATCGAGCGCGAAGTACTGATTCTCTAGCCGCAGCGGTATCGCGGCGGGCACATGGCTCAAAGGTTTCAGTGGAACGCCATCGAGTGCCGCATTGACGAGATGGTCCACATCATCGGGGGAACCGATCTTGCACAGCCGTGGGAATTGGCTTTGAACTTGTACGGCTGGCAGCCGGCAACGGACCGATAAATAGAAGTCAGCCCCTTCAGGCTCAAGCAGACGTGGATCGCTCAGAGAAACCTGCCAGCGGTTTGCGCTACGCGCCTCCAGGATCAGCGCCAGCACGCGGGACGGCAGGCTCGCCTCCAGCAATGTGGATAGGGTACACATCAAGGGCGGGAAAACCGCCTCAAGGTCCGCGTGCTGGTAGGCGGGTATGTCCTCTATGTGCTGGTCTAACGAGAAGGTCAGCAGGCCACCTGCAAACTTCACCAACTGTTGATATACCTGCTCCGGATGGCGAGCAGGCTGCGCTTTTATGTCTGCCAACACCGGCTGATAAGTGTTCAGTGCGTTGAGCAACCAGAACAACGTGACATCTGCAACAGCGAAATCCGCCATTCGCTGGTTGCTCTCCCGGCGCATTCCCATCAAACGCTCACGCTTGGCGGACAGCTGGGTGAGCAGGTTGTCGAGTTGAAGCAACAACCCAGCATGAGCATCAAACTTCAGCAACGGCGGGATGTAGGTATCATCAATGGCCCACCCATCCTTGCCATCACGCAGCAAACGCCCCACCGGGCAGGTCAGATAATCCGCATTATCGTCATCAGCCAGACGCAAGCTCAGTGCATGTTCGAGCACGCTGATTGACTGTATTTCACTGGTGTAGAGATCCTTGGTATCACGCCATACCTGGTGATATCTGACGGGCCGCTCAGCGCTGCCACCCTCAAACAGGCAGTTGTTACCATTGGCCTGTTCCAGTGGCAAAGCGATCACAACCGTTGCCGTCTGGATATCTCCGGGCACTACCCGAGAGAGTTCCAGGGCACTGGGTAGTCGATCCAGCCGATCGGTGTCGATCAAAGTACCGTCTGGTAGGCACAACTGAAGCCGAGTGGCCTTCAGCTTACCCAACCTCAGCGCATCTGCATCAAACGCCACATTTTGGATGCCCCAAGGGTGGACCAAGCCCAGTGAGGCAATACTCTGGTTGGTCCACGATTCAAAGCGGGCCTGCTGTTGAAACTGCTGCGCAGACAACACCACTCCGGACGCCCATAAAGGCCGGTCGATTTTCACGACATACACTCCTGCAACCGCAATCAAGATTTTGCTTTGGGCATCTGCGAAACCAATGAGAGGTTGATGTCCATACCTTCAACCTGGAAATGCGGCACAGCGAACAACTTGACCCTGAAGAAGCCCGGGTTGTCATCAATGTCCTCGACAACCACTTTTGCCTCTCTCAGCGGGTGGGAAGCTTGCAAGTCATCTCCCGGATCGGTCATCTCGGTGACCAGGCCACTGACCCACCTATTGAGCTCCAACTCCAACAGGCGACGGTCTTTAGTTGTACCGATATTCTCCCGCTGGATAACTTTCAAATAATGTGCAATGCGAGAAAGCAGGAACACATAGGGCAACCTCGAATTGATACGACTATTTGCCGTGGCCTCCGCCGTGTCATAGATTGCCGGCTTGTGCGCTGAGTTGGCCGAGAAGAAACATGCGTAGTCACGATTCTTGTAATACGAGAGCGGAATCAAGCCCAAATTGGCAAACTCAAACTCTCGGGTCTCCGGAATCATAACTTCCGAGGGGATCTTGACTTGACTACCCGTCCCCATGTCGTACAAATGAATCGGCAGGTCGGTAACCGCGCCACCCGACTGTGGCCCTCGAATCTGCACGCACCATCCATTGGCAATAAAGCTCTTGACCATGTTCGCCGCGAACGCGAATGTCGAGCTTACCCACAAATACTTGCTGTGATCCGGCCCCTTGACTCGCTCCACATAGTTGAAAGATCGCACAGGGTTCGTATCAGGCCCATAAGGCAAGCGCCCTAATGTGCGGGGTGTTATCCCGCCCGCATAACGAGCATCGTCAGTTTGCCTGAAGCCGTGCCACTTAATATACTCCGCACGATCCATGTAGTTACCGATATCCTTGATCGCAGACACTTCCTCCATGGTGTTTTTTCCGAAGAAGGCCGGACCAACCGAGTACAAAAACGGCATATGGGATGCAGCCGCCACTTTCGAAACATTGCGCAACAATGCGATATCTTGCGCACCTCGCCCAAACTCATAATTCGAAACTGCCGCCGCGATAGGCTCACCACCAGGCGTATCGTATTCCTGGGTATAGGTATGCAGATACAAACCGCTTTGCGCGATCTCCGGCGCGTCTTCAAAGTCCTGCGCCAGATGCTCCTTACTGATATCGAGCAGCTCAATTCGGACGTTTTGACGGAAATCCGTTTGGTCAATCAACGACTTCGCGCCGCGCCAGATTGATTCGACCCGTTGAAAATCCGGGTGATGCATGACCGCGTCCAGCTGGCTGCTGATCTGAGCGTCAATCGAGGCGATGTGCTCATCCAGCAGAGCCCTGTCCAGCTTCTCCACCTTCGGAGAGACTTGTTTGAGACGGTCCAGAAAAACGCTCACCGAAGCAGTAACGCGCTCATTAGCTGTCGCTTCTGACAACGCATCGATACTTTGGAACACCTCAATGCCACCCATCTGATCAAGCGGTTCAAGGTTTATTCTTTCAAACAGCGCGTGATAGACGCTCTGGTTTTCTTCCACCTGCACGGTGGCGCCACGCGATTGCGCAGAAGATTGTTCTTCGGACATTTATTAGCTTCCAGTCTGTCGAGATGATGGTTTTCTAGCGCTCGCTTGGCGGTGCAAGGGCAGCAAGTTCCTTACGCAACTCGTCACTCAGTGCTTCATCTTTAAGTATCCGCTCCAATTCAGCACGAAACGTTGCGTTATCCAGAAGATTGGCCTTCAATTCGCGCAGCAAATTTCGCATCGCCAACAGTGCACGCAACTGAGAAATCTGCAGAGCAACCTGTTCTGGCTCGAAGTCCTTCATGCGCTGAAAGCTCAGTTCGACCGGTGTTTCCCCACCCTCGCCCGACAGCGTATCGTCAACAATAACCTTGAGACTCGGAGAGAGATCGGACAGCACGCTGTCAAAATTATTCTTGTTGATATTTACCTTCGGCCGCTCTGATAGCTGGCGCTTTTCCTTCCCGTTGCTGTAGTCTCCCATCAGAATGAGTTTAAGGGGAAGTTCCACCTTGCGCTGGGCGCCACCTGTATGCAGATCAAGCTTGATATTGACACGTGCCTTCGGCACTTCATTCTGAAAGCTATTTGAAGCCATACCACCTCCTGCGAACCGGGATTTCTAGCGGGAGCCAACGCCCAAATGAGCGCCACCGAACCCCAACAAAATTAATCAAGGCCAGTCGAACCACTGCGTACGACTACTTGGGCGGAAGCGCTACCCGGAAGTGCCTCCCCGATAACCATGGCGCATCTTTTGGCGCCGCGCCACCCCCTTTCTAAAATAAGGAAGCGTCCTACAAGGCATACCTAAGATGACAACAAATGTTCGAAGCCGCACACTAGAGCGCCAACATTGATGCATTTAATAAGAGCAACCCGACCGCCATCGACGCATTGACCCAAATCAACAAAAACAACCTCAGACGAAATAATGATCAACATGCATAAAATGCAAGTTATTTCCACCAAGCCGCACCAGAACAGAAAATTCCTACAAGTTCAAAAGCGCCACCCCAAACCAAAGCCGCAAATAGCAAACATGTACTAGCGCCGTGAGCGGTTAGGGTTCCTCTGAAAAACACTTCCAAATTTGGCAAAATGCCTGACCGCCACCACCGTCGAGCCACCTGATGAAGCAGATGACTTTCGCCGATGCCGAATACGCCGGCAAGCGCAAACAAACCCGCAAAGAGCGCTTCCTGATAGAAATGGAGCAGGTGGTGCCATGGGCAGGCTTGGTCAAGCTGATCGAGCCTCACTACCCCAAAGGTGAAGGTGGCCGCCCGCCGTATCCATTGATGGCGATGCTGCGGGTTCATCTGATGCAGAACTGGTTCGGCTACAGCGATCCGGCGATGGAAGAATCGCTCTATGAAACAACGATCCTGCGCCAGTTCGCCGGCCTGCATCTGGATAGAATTCCGGACGAAACCACGATCCTCAACTTCCGCCGACTGCTGGAGAAGCATGACCTGGCCAGTGGGATTTTGCAGGTCATCAATGGCTATCTGGGCGACCGTGGTTTGTTGCTGCGCCAAGGCACCGTGGTCGATGCGACGATCATCCATGCGCCAAGTTCTACCAAGAACAAGGAGGGAGCGCGCGCGCCCGAAATGCATCAAACCAAGAAAGGAAATCAATACTTTTTCGGGATGAAATCGCACATCGGTGTCGATGCCGAATCGGGTTTGGTGCACAGCGTGGTGGGCACGGCGGCGAATGTGGCGGACGTGACTCAGGTCGATCAGTTGCTGCATGGCGAAGAGAGTTACGTGTGTGGCGATGCTGGCTACACCGGTGTGGAAAAGCGTCCCGAACATCAGAGACGCCAGATGATCTGGTCGATTGCCGCCCGGCCGAGCAGCGCTAAAAAGAAAGCGAAAACAGACCTGATCGGGCGTGTTCGTCGCAAGATCGAGTACGCAAAAGCGCAGGTTCGGGCCAAGGTTGAACACCCGTTCCGCGTGATCAAACGCCAGTTTGGTTACACAAAGGTGCGGTTCCGTGGTTTGGCGAAGAACACGGCTCAACAGGCCACGCTTTTTGCTCTGTCGAATCTCTGGATGACGCGAAAACGGTTGCTGGTGATGGGACAGGTGCGTCTGTAATGCGGGAAAACGCCTTGAAACGGTCTCGTTTGAAGGTGAAGCGATGAATTAAAAAAGGAAAAGGTCTGATTATCTGCCGGGACGAGTGTTTTTTGAGCCTCAAGCCAAGAGGGCATCAAAAGTTGATGCCTACTTCAGACCATCCCTAGTGCAGCATGCCATTGTGCCTGAGCACCTTTTCGCCCCCGTCTCGGATTGGCTTGCACAGGGATATTGTGCAGCGGAACAGCAGCGCGTAGGACATTGGCCTGCATTGATTGGGAAGCCGCCCCCTCCAAACGTATGGTCAAGGGTGCGCCAGCTGCCTGAGCATGTCCTTGCGCCCAGAGGTCCAATCGATTCGCCCAATCCTGCATCATGGCCCGCCGCTGCTCAACATACTCAGCATGGTTATACGAGGCGCTGACCTTATCGGGGTCGGCATGCGAAAGCTGCGCATCAATCCAGACTTTCGGATAACCGATCTCATTGAGCGCGGTCGAGATGGTGGCACGCATACCGTGCCCGGTGAGCCGATCAGCGAACCCCATGCGCCGCAGCGCACTGTTCAACGTGTTCTCGCTGATCCGTTTGCTCAAGTCACTCCGATGGGCAAGCAAATGCCGCTGCGCAGGCACCACACGATCGAGCAGCAGCCTTACCACCTCCACCGCCTGGATTGATAGAGGCACGATGTAGGACGGCACCTTGGAAGCTTGACTGCGGCTTTTACGCATCTTGAGCTGCAGCTGCTTGACCACCTCAGGGGGAATGACCCAGAGCCGGCGCTCCAGGTCGAATTGATCCGGCGTGGCCAAACGCAGCTCACCGGTGCGCACTCCGGTAAGCAACAAAAGCCAGATTCCCAACAGGGTCTGCTGCCCACCATGATAGCCGCGCAGCCTGTTCAGAAGCTGTGGCAGCTCGTCCATGCGCAGGAAAGGATTGTGCTCTACCGGTGGTTTAGGCATCGCCACTACGTCCAGGTCAGCCGCAGGATTATTCTCGAGCCCAGCAACGCGCACCAGCGCGTAGCGAAATAGCTGATTGAGCCAGGTGCGGCACTTTTCCGCCGTCGTGAACGCGCCGCGAGTCTCAATACGATCCAACACCGCCATAAGCACATGACGATTGATGTCATAGATTGAGCGGTCGCCGATGTGAGGCAAAATGTCTTTGGCAAAAATTCGCAAGATTTGCGACAGCGTACTCTGCCGGCCTTCTTTGAGACTGAGGCGGCGAAAGGCGACCCACTGGTTGAACACGACCTCGAAGGCATGATCGCTGGAGAGGCGAATGGCCAGGCGCTGCTGCTTACGCTGTTCGCTGGGATTGGTACCTTGAGCAATCAATGCCCGGGCTTCATCACGCTTCGTCCGCGCATCACGCAGACTGAGCTGCGGATAACTACCAAACGACATGCGTTTCTGCTTGCCGGCCCAGTAGTAACGGAAATGCCAGATCTTGCCGCCTTGCGCGGTGATGTGAAGAATTAGGCCATCGCTATCCGCGAGCGTGTATTCCTTGCCGGTGACCCGAGCGTGTCGGATCGCCATTTCCGAGAGTGCCATGGTGACCTCCTGAACCTGTCAGAGGCCAAATGCTCGTCTCGTGCTCCACCAATCTCTACCGGAAAAGCGAATTGGAGCATTTCCAATTCTGGCCTCAAATCTGGCCTTAAAATGGCCGGATACTGCCGGTTTTCGGTGGTTTCCCCTGGAACGAAAAAAGGGCCTTTCGGCCCTTTTTTCAACGACTTACAGACTTCCATGGAACTCTGTAGATCTATAACTGGAGCGGGAAACGAGACTCGAACTCGCGACCCCGACCTTGGCAAGGTCGTGCTCTACCAACTGAGCTATTCCCGCGTCGTGATGGGTGCCATTCTAGCGATATCTAAAACGGCGTCAACCCCTTGATTCAAAAAAGTTTTATTTTTGTTCCGAACCTTCACGCAGGTGCGGCCAGGCGGCCAACAGGTAATGGGCCATGGACCACAGCGTCAGCGCAGCGGCAACCAGCAGCAACCCGTAGCCCAGAATCACCCAGAAGGTCACCAGCGGCGGGTTGGCCAGCAAGATGATCAGCGCCAGCATTTGCGCTGCGGTTTTCCACTTGCCGAGGTTGGACACCGCCACATGCGCCCGCGCCCCCAGTTCAGCCATCCACTCGCGCAGGGCCGAAACGACGATTTCGCGGCCGATGATCACGGCGGCCGGCAGGGTCAGCCAGAAGTTGGCGTGCACCTGCACCAGCAGCACCAGGGCTACGGCGACCATCAGCTTGTCGGCCACAGGGTCGAGGAACGCGCCGAACGGCGTGCTCTGCTGCAGGCGACGGGCCAGGTAGCCGTCCAGCCAGTCGGTGGCGGCGGCGATGGCGAACACCGTGCTGGCGGCCATATAGCTCCAGTGATAGGGCATATAGAACAGCAAGATGAAGATCGGAATGAGCAGGACGCGTAGAACGGTGAGCAGGTTTGGAATATTCATCGGTACGACTGGCTGCGGGTTGAGCCCGCATTCTACTCGCTATGCAGGCTGGCATAAATCGACTCGGCAAGCTTTTTACTGATGCCGGGGGCTTTGGCGATTTCATCGATACTGGCGCGGTTGAGCTCCTGCAGGCCGCCGAAATGTTTCAGCAGGTCGCGGCGGCGCTTGGGCCCTACCCCGGCAACGTCTTCCAGGCTGGACACACGGCGGGCCTTGCCGCGGCGGGCGCGGTGGCCGGTGATGGCAAAACGGTGAGCTTCGTCGCGGATCTGCTGGATCAGGTGCAGCGCCGGGTTGTCGCCCTTGAGGGTGAACTCGTGCGCCACGTCATTGAGGTAAAGGGTCTCGAAACCGGCCTTGCGGGTCACGCCCTTGGCCACACCGAGCAGGGTCAGGTCGGTGAAGGCCAGCTCCTGCATCACTTCGCGGGCCATGTTCAGCTGGCCCTTGCCGCCGTCCACCAGCAGCACGTCAGGCAATTTGCCCTCGCCGTCCTTGATACGCCCGTAGCGGCGCGTCAGGGCCTGGTGCATAGCGGCGTAGTCGTCGCCGGCGGTCACGCCTTCGATATTGAAGCGACGGTAATCGGACTTGAGCGGGCCTTCGGGGCCGAATACCACGCAACTGGCTACCGTCGCCTCGCCGCTGGAGTGGCTGATGTCGTAGCACTCCAGGCGCTGGGGCACTTCGTCCAGGCCCAGCACCTCGGCCAGGGCCTCGAACCGCGAAGCCATGTGCTGGCGGTTGGCCAGGCGGGCATTGAGCGCCTGTTCGGCGTTGGTCACCGCCAGTTGCTGCCAACGGGCACGGGTGCCACGCACGCGGTGGCTGATGGTCAGCTCGCGGCCGCGCAGGGTTTGCAGTGCCTCGCTGATGGCAGCGAAGTCCTCGTGCACCACGTTGACGATCAACTCACCCGGCAATTCGCGCTCGGCATTGCCCAGGTAGTACTGGGACAGGAAGGCGGCCATCACTTCGGCCACCTCTTCTTCAATACCGACCTGCGGGAAGAAGTTCTTGCTGCCCAGCACCCGCCCACCGCGCACGCTGATCAGGTGCACGCAGGCGCCACCGGGGTTGACGAAGGCGGCGACCACATCCACATCACCAGACCCGCCTTCCATGTATTGCTGGTCCTGGACCCGGCGCAGCAAGGCGATCTGGTCGCGCAGCTCGGCTGCCTTCTCGAAGTTCAGGGCCATCGCGGCCTTTTCCATCTCGGCATTGAGCTCATTGCCCAACTGCTGGCTGCGGCCCTCGAGGAACATCACCGAATGGCGCACATCCTCGGCATATTCCTCTGCGTCGACCAGCCCCACACACGGCCCCTTGCAGCGCTTGATCTGGTACTGCAGGCATGGGCGGGTACGGTTGGCGTAGTAGCTGTCCTCGCATTGGCGTACCGAGAAGGCTTTTTGCAGCAGGCTGAGGCTTTCGCGGATGGCCCCGGCGCTGGGGTATGGACCAAAGTAGCGCCCCTTGGCTTTTTTCGCGCCACGGTGAATGCCCAGCCGTGGGAATTGGCCGTCGGACAGAAACACATACGGGTAGGATTTATCGTCGCGCAGCAGAATGTTGTACGGCGGCCGCCACTGCTTGATGAGGTTCTGCTCAAGCAGCAGCGCCTCGGTCTCATTGGCAGTGATGGTGGTTTCGACCTGGGCGATGCGCCCTACCAGCGCAGCGGTTTTAGGCGCCAGGCCGGTCTTGCGGAAATAGCTGGCCAGACGCTTCTTGAGGTTCTTGGCCTTGCCCACATAGAGCAGCCGAGTCTCGCTATCGAACATCCGGTAGACGCCCGGGCGAGCGCTACAGGTCGCCAGGAACGCGCTGGCATCAAAGACTTGGGACATGAGGTTCAGAGGCTTGCGTCGACCATACCGTGGCGAACGGCCAGCAAGGTCAGTTCGACGTCGCTGGTGACCGAGAGTTTTTCAAAGATCCGATACCGGTAAGTATTGACGGTCTTGGGCGACAGGCACAACTTGTCCGAGATGAGCTGAACCTTCTGGCAACCGACGATCATCAGGGCGATCTGGATTTCCCGCTCCGACAGGGCGTCGAACGGCGACCCTTGCGGTTGGAACGACTTGAGCGCCAGTTGCTGAGCAATCTGCGGGCTGATGTAACGCTGCCCGGCAAACGCCAGACGGATGGCCTGGACCATCTCGTCCAGCCCCGCGCCCTTGGTCAGGTAGCCGGCCGCCCCGGCCTGCATCAGGCGCGTGGGGAACGGGTCTTCTTCACACACGGTCACGGCCACCACCTTGGTGTCAGGGTGGCTACGCAACAATTTGCGGGTAGCCTCAAGGCCACCGATACCAGGCATCTTGACGTCCATCAGCACGACATCCGGCTTGAGCTCCCGGACCAGCTTGAGCGCCGACTCGCCCGAATCCGCCTCCCCCACTACCTGCAAGCCGTCGATATCGGCCAGCATGCGTGTAATACCGGTTCGCACCAGATCGTGGTCGTCGACCACTAGGACCCTAATCAAGCAGACACCTCGTCAACAGGGCGATTGGATCCCGCCACCTTAACAAAATTTTTCAAGACGGGCCTAGCGTAAAACTTCCTTCGGAAATGTCCTACGCTCACGCCACTGTGGCCGCATCGCTTCACTGCGGCCTGCATCGCCCATCAGGCGCTCAAGCAAATGCCTAAACACCGCTTTGTCGTCGGCCGCCAGGCGCCTGAACGCGGCCACTAAACCGGTTTCATCCGCCGTCAGGCTTTCCAGCGGCGCCGGGGTGCGCACACCGCTGAGCACATAGAGCGCGTCGACTCCTCTGGCCGTCAGGGCAGCCAGGTAATCGACCCTCGGTGTGCGCTCGCCACTTTCATATTTGCCCTGGGCATTGGGCTCGACGCCGCCGATATCACCAAACACCCGCTGGGTCATCCCCAGCCGTTCACGCTCTTCCCTAAGACGCGTACCGAGCCCATTCATACTGATGCTTCTCCTGCTTCCCTAGCCATCGTCGGATACTGCTCACAACCCTGTGGGCTCTTGCAGACTGCTCGGTCACTATGCCCATCGCACGGCGGGGTCGCAAGCCAGTACTGAGCCAGCACGTAGGGTCGCAAGCTCGATCTGCAAAGATCAGGCGACCACCTTCTGCATACGCACAAAACACTCATCCTCGCCCATTTCGACAAACCCCTGGCGCCGGTACAGCCGCCGCGCCGGGTTGCTCTTGAACACCATCAAGCGCAGCAACGGCAGCCTCTGCTGCGCCGCCTTGGCAGCCAGCGCTTGCAGCACCCAACTGCCAACCCCTTGCCCGCGATGCTCAGGCAGCAGGTGCAGCTCGCGAATGAACAATGCCTGACGGTCCTTGCTGAGGCTGCAGAAGCCCAGCACGCGGTCCCCGTCTACGACCAGCCACTGCTCGCGCCAATCCCAGGCCTGATCGAACGCTTCTTCGATCCACAACAGATCGAACTCCCGGTAGTACGCCAGCATGGCCCGACGCGTGAGGTCACGGGCGAAGGTGCGGTGGGCATCGGTGGCAGGTATCAGCTCAATGGGCATCACACACCGTCCAGGGTGCACAACCAACGGTGGCCGGGCAGCTCGCGCTTGCAGCGGGTCATGGGGCTCTCCTGCCGTTGTCAGCTCACCTGGCCATGGGCCTTGAACTTGAGCTTTTCGGTGTCCACACGGACGAACACCGAATCGGCGCAGACGGTCAGCACATCCCCCGCCCAGACCTCGCAGACTACCCGTGTCTTGCGTCCGACTTCACCTTCCACACGCGCTTTGAGCAGCAGCTCCACACCCATGGGTGTGGGCTTGAGGTAGTTCAGGCCCAGGCTGCCGGTGACACAGTCGATACGCGGCAGGCTGCCGGGGGTACGTCCTTCGGCCCGGTAGTGGTAAGCCATGGCAGCCCAGTTGGAGTGGCAATCGACCAGCATCGCCAGCAGGCCGCCGTAGACGAGCCCCGGCCAGCCGGTGAAGGTGGTGTCGGGCGTGTGACGGCACAGCAGATGGATACCGTCGGCGTCCCATTGGCTCTGCACATGCAGGCCGCTGGGGTGGGCAACGCCGCAGCCGTAGCAAATGCCGTCGGGTGCGGCCAGTGCCTGCAGGGAGAGAGCTTGTTCGGTCATACGCTTCCTGTGCTTTTTGGAATGGGAAGGGATGCAAGCTGCATGGTAGCGCCGCGTTGGGCATGGGCCAATGAAAATGCGGGGCGCAAAGCGCCCCGCAAGGGTCAGGCAGGCTGCGCCACCGCCCTGGCACGCCGCTGGGTCAGCGAAACCAGCAGGATGAACAAGGTCACCCCGGCCGTCATCAGCGTCTCGTAACGGTACGCATCACTGAACAGCATGTAGCCCAGTACCATCACGATGGTGCCGATCACCAGCCAGGTCAGCCAGGGGAACAACCACATCTTCAACTCCAGCGGCCGCCCCTCTCGATCAGCCCGGGCCCGCATGCGTAGCTGCGAGACGGCAATCACCAGGTACACCAGCAAGGCAATCGCACCGGTGGTCGATAGCAGGAAGCCGAACACCTTGCCGGGGAATACGTAGTTGACGAAGCAGCCGGCAAAGCCTGCCAGGGTCGAGAGGATAACCGCCACCGTCGGCACGCCGGCACCGGAGATACGCTTGGTCATGCTCAGTGCCTGGCCGCGGGCACCCAGGGAATACAGCATCCGCGAAGCGGTATAGAGGCCGGAGTTCATGCAACTGGTGACCGCCACCAGCACCACCAGGTCGACCAGCAGTTTCGCCCCGGGCACATTCAGCACCTCAAGTACCCGCTGAAACGAGCCCACGGCCTTGAGTTGCGGATCGTTCCAGGCCACCAGCGACACCACCAGGAAGATCGAGGCCAGGTAGAAGATCGCGATGCGGTACACCACCAGGTTGGTGGCGCGGCGGATCTTGTCTTTCGGGTTGGCGGTCTCGTCAGCGGCAATGGTGACGATCTCCGCGCCGAAGAACGAGAAGATGGTGATCAGCACGCCACCGAGCACCGTACCGAAGCCATTGGGCATGAACCCGCCGCTGTCCCAGAGCCGGCTCACCCCTGAGACCTCGGCCAGCGGCCAGATGCCGAACACAGCCAGGCTGCAGACCACGATGAAGGCAATGATCGCGATCACCTTGACCAGGGCAAACCAGTACTCGAACGCACCGAAGTTCTTCACGCTGACCAGGTTGGTGCCCGACAGCAAGAACATGATCAGGAAGGCGAACAGCCAGGACGGTACCGCCGGGAAGTAGGCATGCAGGATGTCAGCCCCGGCGATGGCTTCGACCGGGATGATCAGCACCCAGAACCACCAGTACAGCCAGCCGATGGTGAACCCTGCCCAGGGGCCGATGGCCTCGGAGGCGTACGTGGAGAAGGAGCCGCTGTTGGGGTTGGCGATGGCCATTTCGCCAAGCATGCGCATCACCAGCAACACCAGCAGGCCAGTCATGGCGTAGGAGATGAGAATGGCCGGGCCAGCGGTGGCAATGGCGTTGGAGGAACCGATGAACAGGCCGGCGCCAATGATGCCGGCAATGGAGATCATCGACACCTGACGGGAGGTCAGGCCGTGCTGCAGGGAACGCTGTTTCTTGTTTTCTAGCGAAGCCATGGAGAACCCTCGAATGGGTCGGCCGCCGCAGGGACGGCTGAAAAAGTTGGAGCAGAATTCTTGTAAGTGGTGATGTTCTTTTTTCTTGTTTTGAAGTCGCCGGCGGTGCACTTGCCTCCTCTTCGCAGTACCGGTTGTAATCGTTGATCCAGGTCAGTATTAATCTATAGGGCGAGGTCAACAAACGACCTTTTCGAAGCACATGATTCCAATATGGAATGAACTCCTTCCTTTTTTGCTCGGTACGCGCCTGCCATGTCCAAACGCCTGATGCCCTCGACTACCGCCCTGCAGTGCTTCGAAGCGGCCGCCCGCCACCTGAGCTTCACCCGGGCGGCACAGGAACTTCACCTGACCCAGAGCGCCGTCAGCAAGCAGGTCGCGCAACTTGAAGAAATGCTGGCGCACTCGCTGTTCCAGCGCATTCGCCGGCGCCTGCACCTGACGCCGGCGGGCGCCCTGTACCTGACCGAAGTGAACAAGATCCTTAACCAGATCGACATTTCCAGCCGCTACATCCTCAGCTATGGCGACGAAACCGAAGTGCTGCGCATCGCCACCCAGCCCACCTTCGGTGCGCGCTGGCTGGTGCCCAGGCTCAAAGGCTTCGGTGACCGCTACCCGCGCATCCACCTGGACATCCGCAACGAACTGGAGCCGTTCGACCTGGTGCAGGCCAAGGCCGACATCGCCTTCTTTTTCGGCCAGGGCACCTGGCCAGGGGCGACCTGCATCGAACTGTTCAGCGAAGAGGTGGTGCCGGTGTGTACCCCGCAGCTACAGGCCAGGCACCGCTTCGACAGTGCCCAAGCCCTCACCGAACACCGCTTGCTGCAATGCGCATCACGCCCGGAGGCCTGGCACGAATGGTTTCTGGGGCTGGGCCTGCACAGCCAGAACAGCTACCACGGGCCGCGCTTCGACACGTTCTACCTGTGCATCCGTGCGGCCATCGCCGGTTGCGGCATCGCCCTGATCCCGCGCTATCTGGTGGCCGAGGAGTTGAGCGAAGGCAAGCTGGTAGTGGCGTGGGACCACCCGGTGGCGAGCAATGGCCGGCACTTCATCGCCCATGCCGAGCATGCGGCAGAGGTGCCGAAGATCAGGGCCTTCGTGCAGTGGATTGGTGAACGCGTGGCAGAGGGAGATTGACCAAGTTCGCGAATCCAGGGAATGAACGCAATCGAATAATTCGTTTGCGGAACGACACTTCGGCGCGCTTCGATATTAAGAAACTCGAACAAGGTCCGCGTGCCCATGAATCTGGAAAGTATCAGCCAATCCATTGCCATCGTTCATCCGATTACACTTTCCCATGGCCGTAATGCCGAAGTCTGGGATACCGACGGCAAACGTTACATCGACTTCGTCGGCGGCATCGGCGTGCTCAACCTGGGCCACTGCAACCCGGCCGTGGTCGCGGCCATCCAGGCCCAGGCCACGCGCCTGACCCACTATGCTTTCAACGCGGCGCCTCACGGCCCTTACCTGGAGCTCATGGAGCGCCTGCGCGCGTTCGTGCCGGTCAGCTACCCGCTGGCCGGCATGCTTACCAACAGCGGCGCAGAAGCGGCGGAAAACGCCCTCAAAGTCGCCCGCGGTGCCACCGGCAAGCGCGCCATCATCGCTTTCGATGGCGGCTTTCATGGCCGCACCCTGGCAACCCTGAACCTCAACGGCAAGGTCGCCCCCTACAAACAACGCGTAGGTGAACTGCCGGGGCCGGTGTACCACCTGCCCTACCCCAGCGCCGATACCGGCGTCACTTGCGAGCAGGCGCTCAAGGCCATGGACCGCCTGTTCAGCGTCGAGCTGGCAGTAGAGGACGTGGCGGCGTTCATCCTGGAGCCCGTGCAAGGTGAAGGTGGCTTCCTCGCCCTGGACCCGGCCTTTGCTCAGGCGCTGCGCCGTTTCTGCGACGAGCGCGGGATCCTGATCATCATCGACGAGATCCAGTCGGGTTTCGGCCGCACCGGCCAGCGCTTCGCCTTCCCGCGGCTGGGCATCGAGCCAGACCTGCTGCTGTTGGCCAAAAGTATCGCCGGCGGCATGCCGCTGGGGGCGGTGGTCGGGCGCCAGGCGTTGATGGCGGCGCTGCCCAAGGGCGGCCTCGGCGGGACCTATTCGGGCAATCCGATTGCCTGTGCGGCGGCGCTGGCGAGCCTGGCGCAGATGACCGATGAGAACGTCGCCACATGGGGCGAGCGCCAGGAGCAGGCCATCGTCAGCCGGGTTGAACGCTGGCAGCAACGCTTCCCGTTCATCGGGCGCCTGACAGGCGTCGGCGCAATGCGCGGGATCGAGTTCGTCAATGCAGACGGCAGCCCTGCCCCCGCTCAGCTGGCCAAGGTCATGGATGCAGCAAGGGCAAAAGGCCTGTTGCTGATGCCCAGCGGCAAGGCGCGACACATCATTCGCCTGCTGGCGCCACTGACCATCGAAGCCGAGGTGCTCGAAGAAGGGTTGAACATCTTCGAGCAGTGCCTGGCCGAGTTGAACTGAGGCTTACAGGCCCAGCTCTTCCGGGGTGAGCATGTCGGATTCGAAAGCGATCCAGCCGCCTTCGAGTTCGGCGTGGCCGTTGACGATCGGGCCGTAGTAGGTCAGGCCGTTCTCCAGCGTCACGCAGATATGCGTGGCCGGCTTTTCCGGAGCCGCGAGCGTGCCGACGAAATGCACCTTCTTCAGGGTTTCGGTCACGGCTTCCAGGCCAACACGCATGCTGGGGTTTTCCGAGGCCTCGATATCGCCCCCACGGTCTTCGGCGCTGATGGTGACGGTGGCGGTGTACGGGAACTGGGTGCTCAAGCGGGGTTACCTCGGTGTTGGATGCAGGCTTGCGGGCGCGTAGAGTACGGCAGCTGTGCGCAGTTGTCTCTAATGGCCTCCCCCGCCCTGATCTGTTAGGGTGCCCGCCGATGCACGCCACACCACACGAGGACACCGAGTGAGCGCCGAAGAACCCCTGATCGCCGACCTGTTCGAGGTCGACAAACGCCTGACCCTCAAGCCCGTCGTGGATTTCAACGCTTACCTGCGCAACGCCTTCGGCGAAGGCCCGTGCCGCTGCCACCGCTGCACTGAAGGTGGCGACGAAAGCACCTATACCCACGCCCACAGCTTCACCCTCGATGGTCGCCAATGGCACCGCCGTTTCGCCACCACAGCCGGCAGCGACGTGGCGCAGGTACTGAAAAAAGCCTGGCTGTCGTACACCAAGGCAGACCTGAACCCGGTCGGTGCCCTGGACCTGGCCACCCTCAAGACCTTCACCGAAGCGGCTCTGCACGAGCGCCTGCTGGCCCTGCTGCCCGCCAGCGGCGTTGCCCGCGAAGTGGACGGCCAGTGGCTGCTGCAAGCCCAGGCCGACTGACGGCCCGGCGGTAAAGCAGGATTCTCCCGCTCTGCTACCTTGGGAGAATCCGCTCATCCGCAGGTAGTCCGTCATGGCCCGCACAACGCCCATCGAGCTGTACCGCAACATTGGTATCGTCGCCCACGTGGATGCCGGCAAGACCACGACCACCGAGCGCATCCTGTTCTACACCGGGGTCAACCACAAGATGGGCGAGGTGCACGATGGCGCCGCGACCATGGACTGGATGGCGCAGGAACAGGAACGCGGCATCACCATCACCTCGGCGGCGACCACGGCCTTCTGGCAGGGCTCGACCAAGCAGTTCGCCGACAAGTACCGTTTCAACATCATCGATACCCCAGGCCACGTCGACTTCACCATCGAGGTGGAACGTTCGCTGCGCGTGCTCGATGGCGCCGTGGTGGTGTTCAGCGGTGCCGACGGGGTAGAGCCGCAGTCCGAGACGGTGTGGCGCCAGGCCAACAAGTATCACGTCCCGCGCCTGGCCTATATCAACAAGATGGACCGCCAAGGCGCAGACTTCCTGCGCGTGGTCAAACAGATCGACAAGCGCCTGGGGCATCACCCGGTACCCATCCAGCTGGCCATCGGCAGCGAAGAGAACTTCATCGGCCAGATCGACCTGGTGAAGATGAAGGCGATCTACTGGAACGACGCCGACCATGGCACCACCTACCGCGAAGAAGAAATCCCGGACGAACTCAAGGCACTGGCCGACGAATGGCGTGCGCACATGGTCGAAGCGGCGGCCGAGGCCAATGATGAGTTGACCACCAAGTTTCTCGATGGCGAGGAGCTGAGCATCGACGAGATCAAGGCCGCCCTGCGCCAGCGCACCATTGCCAACGAAATCGTGCCGACCATCCTTGGCTCCTCGTTCAAGAACAAAGGCGTGCCGCTGATGCTCGATGCGGTGATCGACTACCTGCCCGCGCCCTCCGAAATCCCGGCAATCAAGGGCACCGACCCGGACGACGAAGAGAAACACCTGGAGCGCCACGCCGACGACAACGAACCGTTTTCGGCCCTGGCGTTCAAGATCGCGACCGACCCGTTCGTCGGCACGCTCACGTTTGCCCGGGTGTACTCCGGGGTGCTCAGTTCCGGCAACGCAGTGCTCAACTCGGTCAAAGGCAAGAAGGAGCGCATCGGCCGAATGGTGCAGATGCACGCCAACCAACGTGCAGAAATCAAGGATGTATGCGCCGGCGACATCGCCGCCCTGATCGGCATGAAGGACGTGACGACCGGCGACACGCTTTGCGACATGGACAAACCGATCATCCTCGAGCGCATGGACTTCCCGGACCCGGTGATCTCCGTGGCCGTAGAGCCCAAAACCAAAGCCGACCAGGAGAAAATGGGCATCGCCCTGGGCAAGCTGGCCCAGGAAGACCCCTCGTTCCGCGTGCGCACTGATGAGGAGACCGGCCAGACCATCATTTCAGGCATGGGCGAACTGCACCTGGACATCATCGTCGACCGCATGCGGCGTGAGTTCAACGTCGAGGCCAATATCGGCAAGCCCCAAGTGGCCTACCGCGAGAAGATCCGCAACACCTGCGAGATCGAGGGCCGCTTCGTTCGCCAGTCCGGCGGGCGCGGCCAGTATGGGCACTGCTGGATCCGCTTTGCACCGGGCGATGAAGGCAAGGAAGGCCTGGAGTTCATCAACGAGATCGTTGGCGGCGTGGTACCCCGCGAGTACATCCCGGCGATCCAGAAAGGCATCGAGGAGCAGATGAAGAACGGCGTGCTTGCCGGCTACCCTCTGATCAGCCTCAAGGCTGCGGTGTTCGACGGCTCCTATCACGACGTCGACTCCAACGAGATGGCCTACAAGATCGCTGCCTCCATGGCCACCAAGCAGCTGTCGCAAAAAGGCGGAGCGGTGTTGCTGGAGCCGGTGATGAAGGTCGAAGTGGTCACGCCCGAGGAATACCAAGGCGACATCATGGGCGACCTGAGCCGGCGCCGCGGCATGATCCAGGATGGCGACGAGACCCCCGCCGGCAAGGTGATCCGTGCCGAGGTGCCGCTGGGAGAAATGTTCGGCTACGCCACCTCGATGCGCTCGATGACCCAAGGGCGGGCCAGCTACACGATGGAGTTCACCCGTTATGCCGAGGCGCCGGCGAGCATTGCTGACGGGATTGTGAAGAAGAATCGCGGGGAGTGAAGCCGCGAGGGCTACGCCGGCGATAGGGCCAGCACAGCCCCCGCAAAAACTCAGTGCTGCTCGCCTGCGCGCTTCAACAGTTTCTTGCAGCGCTCGGACAGATGCACCACCCGCAGCTGCTTGCCCGCCTTGGCATACCGCTCGCGCAAGGTCTTCAATGCAGCAATTGCCGAATAATCGACGAAGCTCACGTGTTGGCAGTCCAAGGTAACCTTGGCCGGGTCACCCGCCGGGTCGAACTGGTTGAGAAAGGGCGTGACCGAGGCGAAGAACAGCGTGCCATGCACCTGGTAATGCTTGACCCCCTCGGCGTCTTCATGGCTGTCGGCATACAGCTCCCGCGCATGCTGCCAGGCAAAGTTCACCGCCGCGATGACGATGCCGAACAGTACGGCCGTGGCCAGGTCGGTGAAGACCGTGACCACCGTCACGGCAATGATCGCCAGCACATCGCTCACCGGCACTTTGTGCAGCACGCGCAAGGACGCCCACGCGAATGTCTGCTGGGCGACCACGAACATTACCCCGACCAGCGCCGCCAACGGGATACGCTCGATCAGCGGCGACAGGAACAGCACGAACAGCAGGATCATCACCCCCGCCACCACGCCGGACAGCCGGCCGCGGCCATTGGAGCTGAGGTTGATCACCGTCTGGCCGATCATCGCGCAGCCGCCCATGCCACCGCACAAGCCGGAAACCATGTTGGCCGCACCCAAGGCCACGCACTCGCGGTCCGGGTAGCCGCGGCTCTCGGTGATCTCGTCGGTGAGGTTAAGGGTCAGCAGGGTCTCCAGCAAGCCGACCATGGCCATCAGCACCGCGTAAGGGGCGATGATCTTCAGCGTTTCAAGGTTCCAGGGCACATCCGGCAGGGCCAGCGCCGGCAACCCACCGGCGATGTGCGCCATGTCGCCAAGGGTGCGGGTTGGCAGGTCGAGCAGGTACACCAAAAGGCCAACGCCGAGGATCGCCACCAGCGCTGGCGGCACGGCGCGGGTCAGCTTTGGCAGCACGTATACCACCAGCATGGTCAGTGCCACCAGGCCGATCATCAGCCAAAGGGGCGTGCCGCTGAGCCACTGCTCACCCGTCTTGAAATGCTCCAGCTGGGCCATGGCGATGACGATCGCCAGGCCGTTGACGAAGCCAAGCATCACCGGATACGGCACCAGGCGCACCAGCTTGCCCAGGCGCAACAGGCCGAACAAGATCATCACCACACCGCCCAACAGCACGGTGGCCAGCAGATACTGCGCACCGTGTTGCACCACCAGGGCGACGATCACCACCGCCATCGAGCCGGCAGCACCGGAGATCATGCCCGGGCGACCACCGAACAGCGCGGTGAGGGTACAGATGATGAAGGCGCCGTACAGGCCCATCAGCGGGTTGAGGTGCGCCACCAGGGCGAAAGCGATGCACTCGGGCACCAGAGCGAATGAAGTGGTCAGGCCGGCGAGCAGGTCGGCGCGAAGTCGGGCGGGTTTCATGGGTGTCCTGTGATGCAGGGCCAGGCGGCCGGTACTGAAAACAATCGAAGGGCGGGATGTTACGGAATTTGTCTGGCAGTGACCACCGCGAGCGGGCCAGCCCTAGCCGCGCGCCAGCCACTCGGCCATTGCTACATCCTCCAGCGCGTACTCGCCGCGATTGGCCTTCCACACCAGCTCCTTTTCGCGCAGGGCATCCAGGGCTTTTTGCACATTGGGTGTAGTGGCGTTGGCTTCGGCAGCAGCCTGTTCCAGCTTGCGATTGACGTCGATGAAGGTCTGTTCGGTGAAGGGCGAGAACGGCTGCCGGGCCCGCGTGCGCTCGGCCATCACTGCCAGCACCGCTTGTTGCAAGGCAGACAGCTCGTTCCAGGCGCTTTCGTAGTCACTCCACACCCCGGCCTGATGGTTCAGCGCACCGGTGCGCAGCAGCTCGCCAAGGTTGCCTGCCTCGCCCAGCCCGATACTCACCTCGGTGAGCAACTTGCCGAGCATCTCCGGGCGCCGGCCAACACGCTCAAAGGCATACTCCAGATCCTCGGCCTTGAACTGGTTGCTGGCCGCCAGACGGCCATTCCAGACACCGGTCACGAAGTCGACGAAGTCCCGCCCCAACAGCGGAAACGCAGTGATGCTGGCGCCATAGAATGGCTGCTTGCTCTTGAGCACCAGATTGGCCAGCTTGTCCCGGCTGGACCCGGTAAACACCAGGCGCAGGCCATCGGGGCGGTCACCCCGGTTGAGGTGGTCGCGCGCCGCCTTGAGCGCGAACATGGCGTTCAGCCCACCCTCGCTGTTAAGGGCATGCTGCGCCTCATCCACTACCAGCACCACCATTTGCCCACACACCTGATGCAGCACCGCAAGTGCCTGTGCCAGCGTGGTACCGGCGGGCAGTTGCGGGCGGGTGAAATCCCAGCTGAGCGTACGCAGCAGGTTGATCTTGTCGATACCCGCCTTCTTCGCGGTTTTGGCCAAGGTACTTTCAAAACGCGCCAGAGCGCTGCCGATGGCACCGCTGATCAACTCGGCAGGGTCGGCATCACGGTCAGACCACAGGTCGACATACACCGGCAGCCAGCCGCGCTCCAGGCAGGCTGGAATGAAGTCGTTGTTCAGGAAGGTGCTCTTACCCGTGCGCCTTGGCGCAGCGAGGAACATACCCGAGCTGTAGTCGACGAACGATTCGCCGGCCAGGTCCCGTACCAGGGCTTGAGCCAACTGTTCGCGGCGGAAGATCGGGCGGGCAAGGCTCATGGCAATATCCTGAATTATCCAGATGACTATAATTTATATCTTATAGAATAAAAGCAGGATAAAAGACACCTTGTGATGGACAACCGGCACGAGTCGCACAATTTTGCCATCATGTTGATTCCACCTGCGGAGATCATGGACATGGCGCTACGCCCCTTTCTAACTTCCCTGCTGCTGGCCGCCAGCCTGGCCGCCCAAGCCGCCACCGAAGTGCTGCCGCTGCAGCACCGCAGCAGCGCCGAACTGCTGCCCGCCGCCCAGTCGTTCATTGGCAAGGACGGTAGCGTCAGCGCCTTCGAGAACAAGTTGATCGTCACTGCCAGCCCCGAACGCGTAGACGACCTGCGCGCCCTGCTGCAACAGCTGGACACCGCGCCCAAGCGCCTGATGATCAGCGTCGACAACAACGACAGCAACTATCAGGACAACCGTGGCAATGCGCGCATCATCCATTACGGCACCAGCAACCGGGATGGTGGCCTGCAACAGGTCCAGGCCAGCGAAGGCCAACCGGCGCTGATCCAGGTCGGCCAGAGCATCCCGGTCACCAGTACCAGCACCGACGGCTATGGGCGCATCCAGAGCAACACCGAATACCGTAATGTGACCCAGGGTTTCTACGTGACCCCAAGCCTCATCGGCGAAACCGTTCGCCTGCAAATAAGCACCAATAATGACCGAATGAGCCATGAACGTGCTGATGTAGTGAAAGTACAAAGTACCGACACGACGGTCACCGGCAAGCTCGGCGAGTGGATTACCCTGGCTGGGTTCAACCAGCAGAGCCAGGCCGATCTCAGCGCGTCAAGCCGCACTTACAGCACCCAACGGGGTGAAAACATGACTTTACGTGTCAAAGTCGACCTTCTCGACTGATCCCAGGCAAATCAAGGCCTCGACCAAAGGCCTTGAAGCTGACCAGCAAGTCGCATTAGACCAAAGATGTAGTAAGCCTAAAAAAGCACTACAAAACATTTGACAGGCTCTTTTTCCCAAGGGCATGATGGCCTCGCTCCCGCTAATCAGGGGCCCTGGCAAGGGCCTTCGAGGCGCCCTCCTCCCACCCTTGGAGGCACCTCGTGTCTATACGGCCCACAAGGCGGTTCGACGGGATTGCGACTGCAACGAAGAAGTTGTCCCGAGGGACGGAAGCGCATCACCGCAGTTCTGGCAATCGCGTAGCACCGCAGCAAGGCATCCACGAGCCGACCTGCCGGCGCATGCCCTCGCCCAGGCTGCAACTCCTTCCCCCTTCGAGCCTTCGCGTTCGCCGCCGCACTCCCCCGAACAGGACAGCCGCCACACCCCTGATTCGCTTCGTGAGCATCAGCACAATTACCCCAAGATCGATGCGACGAGGTTTATTTCCATGGCACTGACACGCGAACAGCAAATTGCAGCCCTCGAGAAAGACTGGGCCGAAAACCCGCGCTGGAAAGGCGTGACCCGTACCTACACCGCCGCCGATGTCGTTCGCCTGCGTGGCTCCCTGCAGCCGGAGCACACCCTGGCCCGCCTGGGTGCAGAAAAACTGTGGAAGCTGGTCACCGAGGGTGCCCACCCGTCCTTCCGCCCAGAAAAAGATTTCGTCAACTGCATGGGCGCCCTGACCGGCGGCCAGGCAGTGCAGCAGGTCAAGGCCGGCATCCAGGCCATCTACCTGTCTGGCTGGCAGGTGGCCGCCGACAACAACTCGGCCGAGTCCATGTACCCTGACCAGTCGCTGTACCCGGTCGACTCCGTACCGACAGTGGTCAAGCGCATCAACAACTCGTTCCGCCGCGCCGACCAGATCCAGTGGAAAGCCGGCAAGAACCCGGGCGACGAAGGCTACATCGACTACTTCGCGCCAATCGTGGCAGACGCTGAGGCCGGTTTCGGCGGCGTGTTGAACGCCTACGAACTGATGAAGAACATGATCGAAGCGGGCGCCGCCGGCGTGCACTTCGAAGACCAGCTGGCCTCGGTGAAAAAGTGTGGCCACATGGGCGGCAAGGTTCTGGTACCTACCCAGGAAGCCGTGCAGAAGCTGGTTGCAGCGCGCCTGGCCGCTGACGTATCGGGCGTACCGACCATCATCCTGGCCCGTACCGACGCCAACGCCGCCGACCTGCTGACCAGCGACTGCGACCCGTACGACCAGCCGTTCGTGATCGGTGAGCGTACCCGTGAAGGCTTCTACAAGGTCCGCGCCGGCCTCGACCAGGCCATCGCCCGCGGCCTTGCCTACGCGCCGTACGCCGACCTGATCTGGTGCGAAACCGCCAAGCCAGACCTGGACGAAGCCCGCCGCTTCGCCGAAGCGATCAAGAAGGAATACCCGGACCAACTGCTGTCGTACAACTGCTCGCCTTCCTTCAACTGGAAGAAGAACCTGGACGACGCCACCATCGCCAAATTCCAGCGCGAGCTGTCGGCCATGGGCTACAAACACCAGTTCATCACCCTGGCTGGTATCCACAACATGTGGCACGGCATGTTCAACCTGGCGCACGACTACGCCCGCAACGACATGACCGCCTACGTGAAGCTGCAGGAGCAGGAATTCGCCGACGCCAGCAAAGGCTACACCTTCGTGGCGCACCAGCAGGAAGTGGGCACCGGCTACTTCGACGACATGACCACCGTGATTCAGGGTGGCGCATCGTCGGTGACGGCACTGACCGGTTCGACCGAAGAAGAGCAGTTCCACTGATAGTGATTTGCTGCTGAAGAAAGGGCCCGGGGCTTGTGAAAGCCCCAGGCTTTTTAGTTCAGCCTGGTTGTTTTCAGAAAATCGGTTTTCCCCGGCTCGAATGAGCCCACACAGGCCTTTCATGCCAGAGAGGTTTTGGCACTGCGCTGCAGCAGCGCCAAGAGCGATGACAGGTGCAGCAGGCGTTATGGGAGTGACGCCCGTCACATCGCACTGACTTTTCTTTCACTCAATTTTCACGGCACTAGGCAGAGACTAAAGCTATCCCTACGTGATAGACGCTCCTTTGCCCGCCCCTCCCGGCGGGCTTTCTTTTGCTCACGATTTGCAGTGGCTTGTCTCATCGCCCATTGCACCGTCCATTTCAAAAGCGCTACCCATCGGCGCACCGCAATAACTGACAGATAGCCAAACCGGGCCAAAAATTTTTCAAATCTCTTTGCCAGCCGGGTCACACTGGCTGCCACTGAACCTTCGTGGCTTTCCGGGCTCAGTTGTGCAGACAACGCTTGCGCCATCTAGAAAGGGATTTGTAATGGGACATGCTCCAGCCGCCGCCCTCCCAAGGGTTCGCATCGAACGTGAGCTGAGCCTGCGGGCTGTGCTCACCGGCGCGATGCTGGGCGTTGTGCTCACGCCTTCGAATGTCTATGCCGGGCTCAAGATCGGCTGGTCATTCAACATGTCGATCATCGCTTTGCTGGTCGGCTTCGCCCTGTGGCAGGGTATCGCGGGCCGCAAGAAGGAGCGGCCCGTTTGGACGCTGCACGAAAGCAACATCAACCAGACCGTGGCTTCGGCCGCCGCTTCCATCATTTCCGGCGGGCTGGTGGCACCGATCCCGGCCTATACGCTGCTCACCGGCCACCAACTGGACCCGGTGCCGATGATGGCCTGGGTTTTCTCCGTAAGCTTCCTGGGCATCTGGATCGCCTGGTATCTGCGCCCCGCCTTGCTCAACGACCATGATCTGAAGTTCCCCGAAGGCATGGCGACCCTGGAAACGCTGCAGCAGATCTACCATCATGGGCGCGAAGCCATGTCTCGCATCAAGGTTCTGTGCAGTGCCGCGCTGCTGTCAGGGCTGGTGAAGTGGATTGACGGCTTCGTCTGGGCGATACCACGCTGGGCACCCACGCCTGCGCTCGAGCGCCTGACCTTTACTGTCGATCCTTCGCTGTTGCTCATCGGCTTTGGCGGCATCATCGGCATTCGAGTTGGCCTGACGTTGCTGTTCGGCGCCGCGCTGGCCTGGGGCGGGCTAGCGCCGTGGCTGATCGACCACGCATTGGTAGTGATCGCCCCGAACGCCAGCGGCCCCCAGTTCGCCGCGCTGGTGGAGTGGCTGTTGTGGCCGGGCGTTAGCCTGATGGTCTGTGCGACCTTGACTTCATTGGCAGTTCGTCTGTTCCGAGTGTCACGGCGGTTGCCTGCAAATGCGCTTGCACATCGGGCGCCGCGCGCCAGGATACGGTTTTCGCCAGGGCCTGCATCCGGCCTGCTGCTATCCGTCGCTCTGGTCGTCGCCCTGCAGGCGCTGCTGTTCGGGATCGACTGGTGGATGGCGTTGTTGAGCATTCCTTTGGCGATTTGCCTTGCCGTCGTCGCCGCGCGCGTCGTGGGGGCCACCGGCATCGCACCGATTGGCGCCATTGGCAAACTGTCGCAGCTCGGCTTCGGCTTGATCGCTCCCGGCCAGGTGGCCATCAACCTGATGAGCGCCAACACGGCGGGGGGCGCGGCCGGGCAATCCACAGACCTGATGAACGACTTCAAGGTTGGCTTGGCGATCGGCGCGACCCCGCACAAGCAACTCGTTGCCCAATGCATCGGTATTTTCATCGGCAGCGTGGTCGGCGTGCTGGTTTACCTGATGCTGATACCGGATCCGCAGGCCATGCTGCTTACCGAGGAGTGGCCTGCGCCGGCTGTCGCGACCTGGAAAGCGGTGGCCCAGACGCTGACAGTTGGGCTGGGAGCGCTGTCGTCGGAGATTCGCTGGGCGATTTTGGCTGGCAGCGCTGTAGGCGTGCTGTTGGGCACGCTGGACAGCCTGCTACCGCAACGGGTGGCCCGCTGGCTGCCGAGTACCGCCGCACTGGGGCTGGCATTCATATTGCCGGCGTCGATCGCGATGATGATGGGTTTTGGCGCAGTACTTACCTGGCTGGTCAACTGCCGATGGCCGAGCGTCACGGAGCGCTTTGCGATCACAGCGGCAGCTGGGTTGATTGCAGGTGAAAGTATCACGGGCGTAGGGGCATCGTTCTGGGAGATGCTACGGACGCTGTAGCCGTACGAAACAGCGTCGCGAACACGGCATGAGGCAGCGCTTGTACCTTTGGCTGCCCTGAGTAAAGGTCAGTTCTGGGTCCGGCTGGTTTCTGTTTGTGTTCGGAAATCAGATTTTTTCCCTTTCTTGTAGTCCATTTCCCAAACATACTTCAGCCGCCTGTTTTCCGTTGCGGTCGCCCTGCTGGCGCTCTAGTCTCGGCCTGTTGCTGCACATCAGCGACATGGCTTTGACAGGCCGCGACGGTATTTGGCATACAGCTATCTTTATGGCGGCTGTACGTGTGGGCACGCTTGCGTGCGCCGGAACTTGCCAATTCCACCGGTCTGTCAACCCACGTACCGCTGCCACCCTTCTGTTTGACAGCAGAGAGGTCGCCGCACTTACAAGGAATTGGATAATGTTAAAGATAGTCCCCGATCCACCCCATGCCCTCCACGCTCTCGAAGACACTCTCATCCAGGCCGCAGACTTCGCTAACTGCGCGCTAGCCGTTACGCATCAGGCGATACTGGTTCAGCCGCGGTCGCCTGCGTCGGCCCTGATGATGGCGTCAACACATGAACTCGAGTCGCTGCGTGTGCTGCTCGAGGCGGCATTGATTCAGGTCCAGATGCCGACTGAGCCGCGAACGCTGCACTAAATCGACAAACCTGTGTTGCCTGGGCTGGCTCTATCGCCGGCAAGCCGGCTGCCACAGGTGCGCGGCATTGAGTGAGGCCGGTGTCGCGACAAAGGGCGCAGCTTACCCGCGAAGGTGCCCGCCCAGGCCCTGGATGCTTGGGAGAGATAAATGACTAGCGATGAGCCGAACGTAAAAACCACCGTGGGCAAGACCACGTTCTTTCAAGGTGAGAACCAGACCCATCCACTGTTTCGCATCGAAGCCGGCATTCCCTGCCAGGATGCCCGGGAGCAAGCTTCGGAACTGATGGGTTATGTGCGGGAATTGACGGTCATCGGTGTGATGGATGAGAAACCGATGATGGTCTGGGCAGCGCATTACCTGAGTGCGTTGGCCAAGGCGCTGATGGATGATGCCGAGTTGGGGATGATGCGCTGATATCCTGACGTGCCAGGCGGTACGCCAAAGGCGTCCGCCTCCGCAATGAAATGGCTGTATTGGCAGCCTCAAGCTCTGTAAATGAGCGTAACTGTAGATGCCAATGGATACCAGGCGCGATACCGGTTTGTCTTTGTGTCAGAAAATCAGATTTTTTCCCTTTCTTGTAGTCCATTTCCCAAACATACTTCAGGCGCCTATTTTCCGTTGCGGTCGCCCTGCTGGCGCTCTAGTCTCGGCCTGTTGCTGCACATCAGCGACACGGCTTTGACAGGCCGTAACGGTTTAAGCACATGGCTTTCCTTCTATGGTGGCTGTGCGTGGGGCACGCTTGCGTGCGCCGGAACTTTGCTTATTCCGCCGGTCTGTCAACCCACGTACAGCTGCCACCCTTCTGTTTGACAGCGGCGAGGTGACGGCATCCATAGAGGTAATAAGCGATGTTGAAGATGGTTCCCGATCCACCCCACGCCCTTCACTCTCTAGAAGATACGCTCATCCAGGCCGCAGACTTCGCTAACTGCGCGCTAGCTGTTACGCATCAGGCGATACTGGTTCAGCCGCGGTCGCCTGCGTCGGCCCTGCTGATGGCGTCGACACATGAACTCGACTCGCTGCGTGTGCTGCTCGAGGCGGCATTGATTCAGGTCCAGATGCCGACTGAGCCGCGAACGCTGCACTAAGTCGACAACCCTGTGTTGCCTGGGCTGGCCCTATCGCCGGCAAGCCGGCTGCCACGGGTGCGCGGCATTGAGTGAGGCCGGTGTCGCGACAAAGGGCGCAGCTTACCCGCGAAGGTGCCCGCCCAGGCCCTGGATGCTTGGGAGAGATCAATGACTAGCGATGAGCCGAACGTAAAAACCACTGTAGGCAAAACCACGTTCTTTCAAGGTGAAAACCAGACCCATCCACTGTTTCGCATCGAAGCCGGCATTCCCTGCCAGGATGCGCGTGAGCAAGCTTCGGAACTGATGGGCTATGTGCGGGAATTGACGGTCATCGGTGTGATGGATGAGAAACCGATGATGGTCTGGGCAGCGCATTACCTGAGTGCGTTGGCCAAGGCGCTGATGGATGATGCCGAGTTGGG